>JAWKTX010000001.1:362591-725182 GCA_041398825.1 Planctomycetaceae bacterium
TCGTAGTACTCCTGAGTGCGCCACCATTTGACGTAAGTATCTCCTATGGTCAGCCGACCAAAACGCCCTGCTTCAATCGCTTCTTTCAAAGCGATATTCGCGGGGCTGAATCGGGATGGAAAGATGGTGCACAACTTCACGTTGTTCGCTCGGCATGCATCGATGATCTGATCGCAGCGACTGAGCGTGATTTCAAGAGGCTTTTCAACAACCACATGTTTACCTGCGTTTGCCGACGCTATCGCAGGGCCCAGGTGAGCACCGCTTGGTGTGCAGATATTGATGATCCGGATCTCAGGATCTGCCAGCATTGCCTCTAGGGTCGTGTAAGCCCGGCAATTGTACTCTGCGGCGAACGCATCTGCCTTTTCCTGACTCTGATTGAAGCAACCAACGACGGACGCTCCCTCAATTTGTTGAATGGCTTTCGCATGAAAGTGCGAAATCATCCCTGTGCCAACGATTCCAAATCCAACTGTCATGGCTCTCAATTCCTTCTAATTCTCTTGTTGTTTGAGTGCGATGGTTCGACCTCGCCCAACTTTATTGAAGACCAGTTTGTCTTCCCGTGCCAGCCAGCCGATGCCCTGAAGCACCAAGTCACGTGACACGTCCGTTTCTTTGATCAGTCGCGATAGTGAACAGGCTCCGTTTTCATTCAGAAAAGCCCAGATCTTTCCGGCAGCGCTTCCGATTTCCGCAATGGTGTCGATGCTGGTTTCAGACATTCGAGCAACCTTTCGCATCTCGAACCGAGTGAATCTCCGGGTCGCCGTTCCGCGACCGGCAGTCAAAACTCTCGCCGGTCGGAAGTTTAGCTTTGCACTGCCGGCAATGTCACCAGTCAGCGGGGGCGACCTGCGTATTCTTCGGGATGCATGAAAAGCTGCTGAATCTGTTCGGCAGAAAGAGCCCGTTTGTAAATGGCAAGTTCGTCCATGTCCCCCACGTAATTGATTCCCAGCATCATAATCGCTTCCCTGCTCTCTGTGCCGGACCAGGTAAACTGCATGGGCTTGTGCAGTGATCCCTGCAATTTTCCATCGATATACAAATGGGTGGAGGCAGCGTCGCCGCGAGTGGAATTCAGATTCTCAAACGTGAATGCCACGTGCGTCCACTTTTCCCTGGAAAATGAAGGCGGTTTCACCACGATCATGGGGCGATCCTGCGCAGGGATGTCATCCCATTTGATCTGAGACGGGTTCCAGAAATCGTGATCTGAAAACGCGCCCAACCGGAAATCTCTGGGCAGGGTCTGATCGAAATCGACAAAGAATGCCGCGTCATTCCACTTCTTTGATGTGATTTGCAACGGATCGCAATAGCCAGCCGGAAGGTCCGGATCTGGTGACAATCGAAGCCATAAAGAAACGGTTCCGCTCCAGTGATCCGTGGGTTGCATTCCATTGACCGAAGCTTTGTAGCAAAGCACAGTGTCGGATTTTGCAGCAAACCGGAGGGCATCACCGTGCCTGCCCGCTTTGGACGCGATGGAGACTTCCGGGATATGCATCCCCGGTTCCAGTTTTTTTCGGGCCGGCGTATCGGCGGTGTAGACTCGCCCGTCACCATCCTTCACATAGACTTGTGCTTCGAGAGTTCCTTCGAATCCAGCGTAGAAAATCAAATCGTCCGTGATGTGCGCCTTCTCGTCGGCATTCGATGTGGGCAACTCGGTTCCCGACAGGCAGCTGAAAACCAAACCTAACAGTAATCGAGCCATCCCGGTCGAAAGTGAACAGTGGCCGTTTCTTTGCGGACGCGCGTTTTGCATTGTTTCGTACCGAAGCGAAAAGCGGAATGGGATCATTCAGAACGACGATTTTACCGGGCAGAGCATACAGGGCAGGTTTCGCGTTCACATCTGGGCGGAACGACAACCCTGAATTCTACAGGTGAGTCTGCGAAAGGGTGAGGTTATTCTGTGACCGCTCGATTGCGAACCGTTGCACCGCCCGAAAGATTGGCAACACGTTCAAATCCATTCTGTCGTAGAATTCGCTGTGCAACGTGTCCTCGAACACCAACACCGCAGCTCACAACTGTTTCCCGTGCAGGATCCAGCTCCTTCAGTCTGGAGCGAAGTTCGTCCACCGGTATGTTGATTGCGTCGCCACAACACGACAGTGGGACTCTGCTGACTTCACCGGTCGTCCGTACATCGACCACCTGCAGACCCGTCAGGTCATGATCCGCATCAAGAAACTGCGCAAGGCCATCCAGCTGATTGCAGGCGGCAAACGCTGCCTGATGGATCGGGTCTTTTGCTGAACCAAACGGGGGGGCGTAGCAAAGGTCAAGGCCGGCGAGATCCCGGACCGTGGCTCCGAATGAGAGTGCCGTGGCGATGACATCGATGCGTTTGTCAACGCCGTCTTTGCCAATCGCCTGAGCTCCCAGAACCTTGCCGGACTGCTGGCAGTAAATCAATTTCAACGTGATCGGAGTGGCTCCCGGGAAGTAGCCCGCGTGCTGTCCGGCAACGACCGTGACACTTTGAGCCTCAATGCCGGAACGTCTGGCTGCTTTCACGGATAAGCCGGTAATTGCCGCGGTCAGATCAAACACACGAACGATTGCAGTCCCCCAGACAGGCGCTGTTGGTTCGCAGTGGTCGGTGGCAGCATGCTGGCCTGCCAGCCGCCCTGCTCTGTTTGCAGGACCGGCCAGTGGAACACGCATGGATTCGCCGGTCGGGCCGTAGATGTATTCACAGGCGTCGCCTGCGGCGTAAATATTCGGGTCAGATGTTTGCAGATACTCGTTGACGCTGATGCCGCCGGTCTTACCAATGTCCAGCCCTGCATCTACAGCCAGCTTTGTGTTGGCTCGAACCCCCAGCCCAAGGATGATCAGGTCGCCCTCCAGCACAGTGCCGCTTGTGAGTTCAACACCTTGCGCCTGTCCTTCATCATTGTGAAGGATCTGCTTGATTCCATCACCAAGGTGCAATCCAATTCCTCGAGCTCGCAAGTCCTGATGGATCGGTTCCACCATTTCCGGGTCCAGTGGGGGAAGAACCTGCGGCAACAGTTCGGCCAGGGAAACACGAAACCCCCGATGGGCCAGTTGTTCCACCATTTCCAGGCCAATGAAACCAGCCCCGATGACGACAGCCTTCTTATCCTTCGATGTCTCTGCCGCCGCGCAGATGTGGTCCATATCCGCTACGTTTCGAAGCGTAAATACGCCGCTGGAGCTGGCTCCCTCAATCGGTGGCACAAACGGAGAGGCTCCCGGAGTCAGAATCAGCTTGTCGTAAGGCTGTTCGTATTCACTGCCGTCGACGTGGTTGCGGATCGTAACCGTTTTTGACTCTCGATGGATTCGCATCGCCTCCTGTCGGATGCGCACGTCGAGTCGAAATCGATTTTCCAGCAGTTCCTTCGTTGCAACCAGCAGCTTGCCCCGCTCAGCAATTTCTCCACCGATGTGATACGGAAGCCCACAGTTGGCAAACGAAACGTAGTCGTCCTTTTCGAGCAGAATGATTTCTGCGTGTTCATTACATCGGCGAGCTCGTGTTGCAGCCGATGCTCCACCTGCAACGCCGCCAACGATGACAATACGACGTGGATTCGACATGATTCCGTTCTTTCCCTTGATGATTCTGCAGCGGTTGAGAATAAGCGATTTTGGTCCGGTATTCTGATTCGCTATGGCAGCCCGTGTCCATCCCGCTGTTGGGGGTGAGAATTTGTATGGACGATTCACGCCGCCGCCTCAGTTGAAGCGGTCCGGTCGAAGCCACCTGGTTCAGGCGTAACTCCGCAGACGTCATTCCGCAGACGTCGTGTGAGAGGCCCGTACGTCTTGTTGCCAGGCTTCCAGTTGAGTCTGGAGGTCTTCAACTATGTCGGGCATGGTGGTTGCCAGATCGACGGATTCGCCGATCGAATCCTCCAGGTTGAAGAGCGCGACGGTGGGTTCGTTCGCAGCCTTCTCTTGGCGTATCCTGGAGAGAAACGGCGCATTCTTAATCAGCTTCCATGAACCTCGACGAACGGCCATCGACTGGTTGAATTGCCAGAAGAGAGTTCGTTCAGCAAGTGGTGTCTGCCGTGTGAGCAGGCTGGCAAGGCTGGAGCCATCCAGTTTGCGTTCTTCATTCGTCTTGGCGCCGGCCAGCTCCAGAAATGTTGGCATGAGGTCCATGCCGATGGCTGTCTGTGACGTCGTGGCTCCGGCTTTGATAGTGCCGGGCCATCGAGCAATCGCCGGGACCCGATGGCCGCCTTCCCAAAGTGATCCTTTGAATCCTCGCAACAGTCCATTGTTCGCTTCACGCGTACCGCCATTGTCTGAAAAGAAAAAGACAATCGTATTCTGGGTGATCTTCTTTGCTTCCAGTGCAGTCAGGATCTGTCCGACACCCTTGTCCATTTCCTGAACCATTTCTCGATAGGCCCGTTGGATTTCAGCCTTTTCTTTCAGAGGTTCCTGAGCCCCGGGGCCGCGGACAGGTGGGTCAGATGGTCCCTGATACGGGTAGTGCGGTGCTTCGTGGGCGACGTACAGAAAAAAGGGTTTCTCGCCGCCGGCGTTTTCTTCGATGAATTCGATCGCATGATTTGTAATCAGGTGTGTTGAGTATCCGGCTTCCGGGTGCAGTTCTGTGTTATGCCACCAGTCTTCGAATCCCGCCTGATCAATGTGGGTGTGGAAATCGACATTCCCACTCACATATCCATTGAATGTATTGAAACCGTGTTTCGTCGGGTTGAACTGAGCAGTGTATCCCAGATGCCATTTACCGCACATGCCGGTCCGGTAACCTGATTCTCGCAATGCTTCAGGGAGTGTGATTTCATGGTCCGGCAAGCCCAGACGATCCCGCTTCCCTGCGGCGGGGTCCGCAGTGATGACTTCATCAATACCACATCGTTGCTGGTACCGCCCTGTCATAAACGCCGCGCGGGTCGGCGAACAAACAGCTCCATTGGAATGAAAGTCGGTAAACTTCATTCCTTCAGCCGCCAGCCGATCCAGATGCGGCGTTGTGTAGCGATCGTTTCCGTAGCAGCTCAGGTCAGAATACCCCATGTCATCCGCCAGAATGACAATGATATTCGGGCGACTGCTGGGCGTATTGGAAGTTGTTTCAATGCTGGCGTTGACGGTGAGTGGCAGGAAGAGGAGGCAGGAGGCCACTGCACTCAGGGACTGCACTAAGCTGGCGAAATGTGGCAACATGGAGTTGGACTCGGATGTGTTAAAAGATGAGAGGGATGGAGACCCAGCTTATGAAGGACGGTGGAGGCCATTCACGCGACTGAAGTCAGAATCAACGATACCTGGACTCGTAATGCCCTCAGGTAAATCTGCAACACGAACCCGAACAGTTGTGAGCAAGATGAGAACCAGAGGCTGCGGGCGGCAAGCGATGTTGGTCCTGAGCCACTTACCAGCAGCAGAGCCCTAATTCATTCTATTGTTCGGCGGCAACCGTACACAACCGGGGAGAATTCTGTCGTGGCATGAGACAGGAAACGCCAGACCAACGGCAACGTCGCGATCAAAATGACGCGACTTCACCACCCGGACAAATGCGTTTCGTGCGTGCTATCGACAAGATCTTGCCGGATAGCAGACGCAACACAGTCAAAGAAACCGGACCACCGGATCCCTTTTGCTGCATCTCCTTTGCACTTCAGATTCGCCAACCGAAATCCCGACTGCGCCCACCTTCCCGCCTTTTGTCTTCCCGACACTTGGCTTCTGCGTAAATTGTCACCAATACTTCTATTTACTCATTAAATTGATTCACATGTGTCAGTACGTTGACTGCCCCCCCCCAGTGTTATCATCCGATCTTTGGCAGTTCCATAGTACGTCTCTGGGAAAGATGAGGTCAGCATCGTTCTTGCGTGTGGTATGTGCTCTTTCGCATTTGCAGTAGTTCTTCGTCGAAATCTATAGCCTCAAGAAGTGCCGGGATCGTTCTTGGAGCTGCAACAGTGAGACGGTTTCACGATGATAACGATCACAGTGCATTGAGGCTCCGTTGGTCGGTGGGGGCAATGCTCTGTTACAGCCACCGGGGCATTTCGGTACGTTCCATCTAGCGAGACCAACTCATGGACCCAAGTGATCGTCCAGAATGGTTGCGTGATGCCACGGCAAACGATAATTTCGCGCAATTCGGTGAAACAATCGACGAACGTTGAGCCCGGGTACGGTTATGTTTCGTATGCAAACTGAAGTTGCAGGAAGATGAGGAGCAGTTATCTCGGGTGACTGGGTGACGTCCTGAGGATGTAGGGCGTATTGCGTTTGCTGATTGAAAGAAGCGTTGTCACGAGCAAACGTCTGTAACTCATGAGCGGCTGAAGTGATTTCGGGCTGCATCGTTGCGTTTGAAAATGGCAAGGGTGCTTTCTCGACGCTCCTGTGCTGAAGAGTTAGCACAGATCGGCCGGACAAGTCTTCGACAACTTCGCCTCCATCCAGAGATTAAGGTCGAGGGACAGATTTCGACTGGAGCAGAAATTCGCATTTGAAGATGAGGACGGATCACTCCATCGCTGGTTTCCTGTGCCTGGTGGACTTCGTAACCTTTGGGAAAGCATGCCGGAATCGGATTTGAATTCACGACATGTCGGGCACATTATTCACTTTCAGGAGTCACAGGTTGGTCGGCGGCAGCTCGATTACACGGGAATGCAGATCGAATCATGCGGATTGAGCTTGGTCGAAGACCATCAGCAAACATTCAGGGAACGAACAACCGCTTTTGTGACGACCCCATCTCAGACCATCAAAGCCTGGCGAGCCGCATCTAAAGTGGGATGATGTGCTGATGCCACGATGAGGGGATAGTTGTGACTGAGTTCGCAAACGGCTCGAGATAGATCTGGATTCTCACAAAATGCTTCGAAGCGGGGAATGGCAAGCTGGTGCCTGCGAGTTTGGCGAAAACGCTCCGCTATCAGCAGAAAACGTTATTGAGCGATATAGTCGACCTTGGTTCGCAATAATGCTGCGAAGGTGACGAATGCTTGGCAGTTCATGAAGCAAGATATACCGACGCCTTGCATCGGTTTGACGTGGCTTGTTCAGGACCTGAGTCACTCGAAATGTTGGATGCGTTTTCCACGGCGTGTCTGTACGCCTTTGAATGGATGTTCGATTCAAAGAAGGGTCGGTGCGTGCGGCGGAGTCCCTTGCGGATTGCGTCCGTCCAGAAGCTTGTACTGCAACATGTACCATCATCGTTGGTGTCGCCAACTTGCTCCAGTCCTGGTTCCGTGAGCATCTACTTGCGTTGATCTAAAACGCAATCTGAACTATGTCGAGATGGTCTTGGACCAGCTTGTCTGACCCATGTGCGAGCCTCGCAATGGTGTGACGACAGCAAGGCCTTAAAAATTTCTAGCAGCTTACCTTTGCTGAAGATGTCAACATTGATTCAATCAGTCAGATCTTTGGGCGAAGAAGATGATGGCAGCCTGCGTTATGATGACAAGAGCCGTGTGGTTGATAAGTCGGTCGAGACGAAAGCAACGACGTTGCACACAGTGAACTTTAGTCACTGTGACTTGCTGAGCGGTCGCTTAAGGTCGATTTGTTCAGCTCGTCAATCGAGGATCCCGCTCAATGCGAAGAATGCAAAGTCTGCTGCAGTTACTGGAACGCGTTTATCACGATTGGGCGACTATCGACGAAAACGGTGTTTTTGATGAGCGTCGCCAGGCCGGCATTCCGTTCCGAATCAAACGTCCTTACCAGTTGCCTCAGGAGGCGGCGATTGACCGCGAACGCTGGATGTTGAAATGTCAGGTCCTGCGAGTGTGCGAATTAACTGATATACGCGCAGAGAACTGTTTGGATTGTTGAGTGCTCGTAAGCGATATTCGAGGAAGCGCGCGCTCGATTTTTCAGGCAACTGATCTCGTCACGCAGCACGAGAAGGGGCGCAACAGTTCCCTTTTCCGAAACGCGGCCTGCCGTTTGGTGTTGATCACCGGGGGAGAGCAATATGGGGACATTGTGAATGTCCCCATTAGTGCCAAGGACAAGTTATCGAAGATCAAGCTGAATAAATGAATCTGCAGACCCACTTGCAGATTTCTCAGTCGGGTGCCAGGCCCATCATAAGACCAAGTTCAAAGACGTCCGGTGACCAGGTAATAGCAGCAACGCTCCGATAAGACAATCACATACTATCCAGAACTTCTGTACCAAAGGGATATGACACATGTACGCGAGGTATTTCTTCCAGTTGCGTGCCGCAGTCAGGTGATGCCATTCCAGACAAGCGACCCCAGTCAATCCTAATCCTGCTGCTACGATTAAAGGCTCTGGGATTGCCATGTTGTAACAGCCAGCGCACTCATGAGAACGGAGAACCAACACCGGAGTGAATCCTCATCACCGGAAAACTCCGGGTGAGGTACCGGTTGGTTTAGACACTGGGTGCAATTCGCGATTTGCCCACGAAATGACATGCTGCGGGGACATTTGCTTATAACTGGCCGTGACCGCAGTCTGCATGATCCACCGCTGTCAGCCAGTCGACTGTGCTGATAAGCCTCCTGCCATTCGAGCCCCGTGTTGGTTCTGATTGTTGTTCATGTCTGGACTGCACTCCAATACTGCGAACTACGGCGAAGCTCGTCTCAGTTTCGTACATTGTCGTGGCTTCGCAAACGCTTGAATGTTCTTGTGAGGAAGGTTTGCTACGGCCACTGGGCTTGGGATCGGTGCCGCTGACGTATTCAGGACATCGATGTTGTAACCAGCGAGATCCTTGGTTTGCGAAGAACAAAGGTCCATTCAGAATGTCCCCTCGAGCGCTTACCCTTTAGTGCTTTCCACCACTGGACGCCTTCAACACCAATCCCATACCAGGAAGCTGACGCATCCCGTTCGCCAATAAACACAAGCCAATCGCCGTTGTAAACCAAAATCATCCCGGCGAGCGGCCTGGCGTCAGCCGGCCGGTACATCGACGTCAACACCAACACGCGATGGCTTCAACACCGAATCCCGTACCGGGACGCTGACGCATCCCGCTCGCCAAAAACACTTGCGGAACACCGGTTGAACCCATACACAATGCGGTGTCAAGTAATTACTGAAACACCTACCGGCCTCGCCGGGTGGATGGGTGCTGCACCATGACTCACATCAACGATCTTAACTACGACTGGTTCTGGTTCCTGACATGGACAACCTATGGCACGTTTCTTCCCGGTGACAAGCGAGGAGCCACGGGAATCCTCCATGATCAATCCGGAGTTATGATCGAACATAACAAACTCGGACAAGAGCATATACCTCATTCGGATGCATTGGCCCGCTGGTCGAAACTGCAAATGAAGGGTGATGCGATTCGGTTAACTCGGGAACAAGCCCGAGTCCTGCTGACTCAGTTTCACTGCACGGCTTCATTCCGACGCTGGCGACTGCTGGGAGTGGCCATTATGGATAATCATCTTCGTGTTGGCGTCAACGTGCATAGCGACCCGGATTCGGAGACCATTCTTCGCGACTTCAAAAGCTACGGAAGCCGAGCCCTGAATCTTCAATGGGGAAAGCCGCCATCGGATTCACGATGGACTGAATCCGGATCAAAACGCAAACTCGATTCCGACAACTCCGTCATCGCCGCCATTCGTTACATCATCAACCAGCAAACCCCGTTGCTGGTGTGGACATACGAAGACGGAATGATCGTGCCCAGGTAGATCCCCCGCGGCGACCGGCCTGGCGTCAGCCGGCCGGTAGATCCAGGTCAACACCAACACGCAACCCGGCGAGCGGTCCGGTGTTATCCGGCCGGTACATCTACGTCAACACCAACACACGATAGCTTCAGCACCGAATCCCATACCGGGACGCTGACGCATCCCGCTCGCCAAAACACCATCAATCGTGACAGACTTTGGTCTTCCGGCTCCCGCAGGCCATCTGATTCAATTTGTCCTGAAGTATATGATCGCCAGCCCCCTGAATTGGGCCGCTGAGGTATTTACACATCGATGTTGCAAACGGCGAGATCGTGAGTTGTCTGAGTAACGGACTCTGGCTGGCAGTGAATTCCGGCGAACCCTATGCCGCGGGCGAGCGAGAAAAGGTTTCAGGAACCAAATCCAGAAATTGATTCACCCGCACCGTGATTCACCCTGGCTCATTAACAACATGATGTGTCGGCCTCCGGCCGTTGTTCCCCAGGACTTGAGAACGGTGGCTCACGCCACCGGCAGCGATTCTGCCGGGCTCCGCCCTCCCGACAACCCAGGCGACGAAAGAACTCGCTGACCTGCTGGTCTCGGAACGCACCGCAAGATGCCGGTGATTTGGCATTTAGCTTCGTTGTCGTTGATAGATTTCTGCCAGGATGTCTTCCACAGATTTGAATTTCTTCTTCGTTTCCATCACGGTTTCAATGCGTGTTCGGGCATCCTGTGGGCTGTGGCCCACGCTGATCAACGCTTCGTATGCCTCGGAGAACAGGTCGGATGAGGAAGCTTCTTCGGCGGGTAGTTTTGCTGCGATCATCAGGGCAAACTTGGTCATTTTTCGTCGCAGTTTGGCAATGATACGTTCTGCGACAGCCGGCCCTATGCCAGGAAGTGTACTGAGTGTTTTCACGTCCTGTTCTTCAATGGCTTCCGCAACTTCTCGAACCGGTCGCACCATGGCACGCAGTGCTTTCTTGACGCCGACTCCATCGACAGAACAAAACAGCTCGAAGAATTCTTTTTCGGCGTCGCTCGTGAAACCGATGATGCGAGGAGTGAGTCGCCCCTGTTGGGGATTACCATCCAGATATTCAATGGTACGGAGGCTCACGTCTTCGTTGAATTTTGACTGCAACTGGCGGCGGACAAGGTCCGGAATCAGGACTTCATACTCGAAGCCGCCGATCCGAATCGTAGCTCGGACATCATTCAGATCGACCAGAGTGCCTGTAATTCGCGTGATCAAAGAACACCTCACGAAACACGTGAAAGAATCCCTGCCGGGGGGCCTCGGGAAAATAGCAAAGCTGCTTTATGTTAGTCCGGAGCATAGCGGATCATCACGATTCGCTCAAAACCGCTTTTGGCAGACCGATGTCAGTGAGATTTCCGTTGCGCAGCCGGGCAAGCGAGGCCGCCGTTGTGGCGGATGACGGCTGCGTTTGCTGTCCGTTGAAAAACCGGGACAGGCGCGCAGGACGACCGGAATCCATCGTGTTTTAAGGTTTCCTGCTCACGCCAGTCCTGTTTTCAACAGGCTGTCAGGTCAGATCAGTATCCGTCACGGAAATCAGGCGGCGACCTTCACAGAATGGTAAAGGCATAATGCGACAGCCGAAGCGTCGGCAACATCGTTGGGTTCAGGCAGGCTTGATAGCTTCAATTCGGCTTTGATGGCATGCTGAACCTGTTCTTTTCCGGCCTTTCCACTGCCGGTCAGCAACCGTTTAATTTGTGTTGCCGTGTAATGGACGATGGGGATATTGGCGCCTGCGACGGTCATCAGAATGGCCCCGCGTGCGTGGGCCAGCAGAATGGACGACTTGACATTTTTTGCCAGGGAGAAGACTTGTTCGATGGCGACGATTTCCGGTTGGAATTCGTCAATCACTTCCTGCAGTCCTGTGCCAATTTCGTGGACCCGTTTATGGAGTGGCGTTTTCGGTGTGGACTGAATGATGCCGCCTTCGCGGAGAAATGGGCCTGCGGCTGTGCGTTCAATTAGCGCGTAACCTGTGCGATTAAGGCCGGGATCGATTCCCAGATAGCGAACCTGACGAGGCATGAAATGGTGAGGCCTGAGGGCAAATGACATCATGGCTTCCCTGCGGTCAGACCGGCGAATCCATCGACGGTATTAATTTCGGTGTGAGGTCCGCAGAAATCGGTCATCCATCAGATGTGTGGAATCGGAAGGTGCGAGCGACTCACGAAGGCAGCTTACGATAGATCGATAGCCGCAACCTGAACGAGCAACACGACCGCATCGGCTGAGATGGCTTCCTGTCGACCGACAGGACCCACTTTTTCACCCGACTTGGCTTTCACGTTGACCTGATCTTCGGCCACCTTCAGTAACTGAGCCAGTCGCTTTCGGATTTTTGGCTTCCAATCGGTCAGGCGAGGTCGTTCGGCATGGATCGTACAGTCCAGATTGCCAATCTGCCATCCTCGTTCGTGAATGGCGGCGAGCACAGTTGTGAGAAGTTCGGCAGAATCTGCGCCTTTCCAGCGATCATCTGTATTGGGAAACCATTGCCCAATATCGCCCAGACCAGTGGCTCCCAGCAGGCTATCGGTGACGGCATGCAGCAGGACATCGGCGTCGCTGTGGCCATCCAGACCGAATTCCGCATCGGAAATACACAGGCCTCCAAGCATCAATGGGCGTCCGGCGATGGTGCGGTGGATGTCGTGGCCTTCACCAATACGAAACGTAGGAGGCATTGAACCTGATTTCTGTGTGGGGACCTGAGTGCTGGGGACCTGGCGTTAATGATGTGAGTGGAGGCTTCTGTAGGTAATTCCCGGGGGAACTGCATCCGTGCTGGAACACCTGTTGACATCGAACGTGGAATTCTCTTAGTTTGCGGGTCCTCTCTCAAGATGAACTTCAAGTTCTTCCATCGATCTCCCACTTCTCGTCCTGAACATTGTACAGGATGCTGTCTGTTCTCTTCGTTTTTCGTTAGTTCCCTCCTCCTCACCAGGTGTCGCCGCGAATGTCTGTGCGCGTGCTCACGACAGCAACGCTGATGTTGTTTGTGTGTGGTTGCGCGCTGTTTCGATCGGGTGAATCCGGGAACGGGCTTGGGATTACGTGGCGCGAGCTGCGGGGAACGGAGAACGCAGCGGCTGAGGCAGACGAGGGAGCTCCCAGACTGAATGTCGCGCAGCTCGAAGCGAATATCGTGCATCGCCCGGCCAATGATGCCCGAATCCGAACGCTCGTCTGGGAAGAACTGGATGAAAGTGGTGTGATGTCGCCGGATCAGCGACAACAATTGAACGCCAGCGGTTTTCGAATCGGCGTTGCCAGCGGTTCGACTCCCTGGGCGCTGCAAAGTCTGGCTCAGGATGCCCGAAAAGTTCCTGTTTCCAGCGGGGCTTCTGATATGCCGGACGCGACGACGCAGATCCCACTTGGTCCGTCGTTTCCGGTTTTCGAAGGCGGCTCCACACGACTGGAAGTTCAGCAGGAGCTGGATTCGTCATTAATACCGCTGCAGTCGATCGAAGGGCTGGACGGTATGCGCCAGACCGACAACCTGCGGTGTACCGTTCAGGTGACAGTAAAAGAGGCCAGTGAAGACTGGGTTCTGTTGACTGTGTTACCACAAATTCATTCCGGAACGCGGGCATTGCGGCTTAGCGTGGTCGGCAACAGTGATCAATTGCCGGTCAGGCAAAGCGTTTATCCACTTTATGAACAGCAGTTTCAGGTGAAACTGCATCGTGGTGAAGTTGCCGTCATTGGTCGGTTTGGTTCTGAGGAATGGAATGCAGGTCGATTGTTTTTTCAGCCGACGCGGGGGAGCTCGGCCTCAGAATCTTTGCTGATGATCCGCCTGCTGGGCGTTGATCAGGTGACCGGGCGAAGCGAGACTTCGGTGTCCGTGGGTAAGAAATATCACTGGTAGCAGCCTCTGCTGTCAGTTGTGATTTCCGGACCGCGACTTCGTTGCGTCTCTGATCAGGATCAATCGATGAATGCTTCCCGCTCTTTGTTCAGCTGCAGCATGTACGTGGGCATTATTCTGTCTGGAATTTACGATGATCGTCTGGTCGCAGACGAACCAAGCGTTTCCGACAGCCTGCAGTGGACGTCCTCCGCACCACTTCTGACAGCGAGGGCCGTGGATGGTTGGCCCTGGCATTCGGTGAAGGACCCTTCCATTGTCAGGCATGGGGGCAAATGGCACTTGTTCGCAACCGTTCGGGGTACAGAACGCAGCCATGCGATCATGTACACATCGTTTGCTGACTGGCCCGATGCGAACGAGGCCCCTCGCCGAATCCTGCCAATGCATAAGACTTACTTCTGCGCGCCGCAGGTCTTCTTCTTCGAACCGCACAACAAGTGGTATTTGATTTGTCAGGCCAGTGATGAATCATGGGGAGAGAAGCCCTTTCGTCCGGCTTTTTCAACAACCGACGACATCAGTCAACCGGATTCCTGGACGCCGCTTACTCCGATGTTCAAAAAGCGACCAGATAATATTCCTGGCTGGATCGACTTCTGGGTCATTTGTAATGAACAAAAGGCTCACCTGTTCTTCACTGCCAACAATGGGCAAATGTGGAGGTGCGAGACCTCACTGACTGACTTTCCCAACCACTGGTCGCGCCCTGTGCTGGCTTTAGAAGATTCCGTCTTCGAAGCCAGCCACACCTATCGCATCCTCGGTAAGGATCAGTATCTAACCATCATTGAAGAACAGAACGGATATGGTTTTCGATACTATAAATCCTACGTGTCCGAAAAACCGGAGGGCCCCTGGAAGCCTCTGGCTGCCAGCAAAGATGAGGCGTTTGCGTCGCTGAAGAATGTACTTCAACCTCAGCCTCGCTGGACGGACGCCATCAGCCATGGAGAACTGATTCGCAGCGGTACGAATCAAAGGCTGGAGGTTGATCCGGCGAAGTTGCAATTCCTGTTTCAGGGCGCCACAAATGAGGAAAAACAGGGGAAGAAATATGGCGAGATCCCGTGGCAACTGGGTTTACTGCGAGCGAATTGATGCTGGATGCCGGGTTGGCTTCTTCTTCTGAAAGTGTGGTGTTACGAGCAGGAATGCGGCGGGGACCGATGAGTCAGACGGGCATCGATGGCTTTGAACATCGATTCGCAAACACAAATTCAACTGCGACCGTTCTTGTCAGCAAACCTCCCCGGCGCGGACAACAGCGCAGAATTCTGCGTCACCATGTCCAGGAATGGACTTCCATTGTTGTCGGGTACTTTCGCCGGGTGCTGTGGTCGGATTTCTTTCGTGAAGGTTGTCCTGAGAAATTGCGGGCTCGTTTCGGCAGAAGGACATCACTCGCTAAAATTCGACGTCCAAATGATTGTGGACTGACGCGAAAACTGGCGACCTTTTCTCAGCTGAAACAGATTGTTCATGGAAACCTATAAGCAAGACTTCATTCACTTCATGGTTCGTTCGAATGTGCTGACGTTCGGAGATTTTACGACCAAGAGTGGTCGCAGGACACCGTTCTTCATCAACACGGGTCGTTATCGAACTGGCCATCAGATGAATCAGTTGGCGGGTTTCTATGCGGACGCGATTCAGGAAAAAGGAATTGAGTTCGATTTCCTGTTTGGCCCTGCATACAAAGGTATTCCATTGGTAGTGGCCATTGTGATGGAATTCAGCCGCCGGGGTATTGATGTGCCGTTTTGTTTCAATCGAAAGGAAGCCAAGGATCACGGGGAAGGTGGCACTCTTGTGGGGCATCAGCCAGAGTCCGGTCAGCGCGTTCTGATTGTTGAAGACGTCACCACGGCGGGCACGTCGATTCGTGAAACCGTTCCGCAACTGATGGCTGCTGCCAATGTGCAGCTTGCCGGCCTGGTGGTTTCCGTCAATCGCATGGAACGCGGTACTGGCGAGCTCAACGCTCTGACGGAGCTCCGTCATGAATTCCATATGGATACATTTGCGATTGTGGATATCTGCGAAATCTCGGACTATCTCCGTGGTCGGGAGATTGAAGGCAGGATTGTCGTAACTGACGAACTGTACGACCGAATCCAGGCCTATCGTGAGCAATTCGGTGGGACAGAATAGGCAAATCATCAATGATCGAACTGCAGTGTGAATGCGGAAAACGGTATCGCGTTCCGGATGAACTGGCCGGTAAACGCATTCGATGCAAAAGCTGTCAGGCTGCCGTTCTGGTTCCTGATGTCCAGATTATTGATGTTGATCCCGAGACGATCACTGAGGTAACGGAATCCAGTTCTCCCGTTCAGCCTTCTGGACGAGGCCGGTCGCATCGACAGGAATCGCGGCCTTCTCGCCCCACCCCTAAGCGTCGAAAACCGCGGGACTTGTCGGACGTTGATCCGGCAATGAAACGTGAACTCGACGAAATGCGTCGCAAGTCCAGTTCTTCAGCGTCGAACCCCGGATTGCTGCGGATCAGTTATCCGCGATGGGTGAAAGCGTTTCCGAAGTGGGTCTTCATCTGGCATGGTTGCTGTCTGGCCTGTTTCGCGATGGTGCCACTGACCTGGAGTGCATTCATACCGGCCTGCATGATGCTGGCAGCGGTCGGGTTGTACTGGCAGAAAGTAAAGACGCATTTCATAGCTGGCTGCGTGAACCCCGCAATGATATTCAGTCTCGATCCTCCGCTGGTCGCTGTGACTACGGATTTGACCAAAGGTTCGGGTGACTACGATGTAATCCGTATTCTCCCGCAGCCGCTGGCGAAGATGTCGACTGGGTTACCGGAGGTTGGTGAGCAGGTCGCAACTGTCTCGCTGTACGAGGATCTGGAAGAAAGTCAGGCTCACTGGAGCAACTTTAATCCAGTGGTTGTGGACATCGTCACAACGGACAATCGGCATATCGATCGCATCTTGAATTCAATCGAGGACGAAGACTGGGATCTGCTGGAGACCGGGTTGCAGCAGATTGGAGACTGGCGAGACCCCGGGCTCTATCGAATCTTCGCACCGGACTTTCAAACGGAGATTGAGGATGAAGAAGAGCAATTCATGATCGTTCAGGACGAACTGGCCGGACTGGAGGATTACGGCGTCTATACGAACGTCCCACAGAAAATTCCATCGGAGCTGCGGGCAAATGCAGTCAAGACCTACGCGCGAGGCATTGACGCTCGTGAAATCATGGCGCTTGCGCCTTCGTGGTCAAAGTCTGAAAACGGCCGTGTTGGTTTGCTGATCAGCATTCAGGGTCTTCATTATAGCTATCCCGAATGTGGGGCCGGGGCGATCTGCTGGGACGACCTGCAGGGTGTTTTTGTGGCAGAGGGTATCTTCGAGTTGATCGCAGTCGATGGTCATCGAGTTCGAATACCGGGAAAGCATTTTCGCTACAAATCGGCGGTCAAACTGGAGTCCGCCATCAACCAAATACTCGGACATTGATTGCTGAGGCAAAACGTCAGAGTCGGCCCTCAGCCCAGCCGCGTATTAGAGAAAGCCACTGGCACTTTCCGGTGTGTCCTGTTGTCAGTATTTCTGTATCGCCGCCAGCGTTTCGGAGACGCTGTTCCGGTGAGTCACCTTCTTCATGGGCCCGGGCACTTTCTGCAGCAGTCTGCTAACAATTTAATGGCTCACGGTGATCCAGCCAGAGCTGCGGTATTCCGTTGCTGCCAACGGCCAGAGCGACCACAGAACCTGCAATCGCGCAGGTGGTGTCTCGATCACCCAGTCCGCGACGGTCGTCCACATGGCCTCTTCGTAATTTCTCAGGCACTTTGCTGCACACCACAGGCTGAACGGAACGGTGTCAGAAGAGATCACTTTTCCTCCACTGCCAAGCTTGGCAGCCGCTGTTCGGACGTCATAGTCCAGTGGGGTTTCCAGAGCTTCTTTGAGTCCAGAATGTGTTGGGCCTTCCGGTGTATATTGAATCACTGCCTCGAGCAGCTGTCGTGGATCAGCGGTGGAATGGAGGTCGTGTGCGGTTGCGGCTGCAACTGCCACGGCGATCGCTCCGGCCTGACCATCAGGATGTGCATGTGTAACGATTGCTGATAAACGGGCATTCCTAATGCATGCCTCTATGTCGTCCGCGAAGAAGCCACCAATTGGTCCGGCCCTCATCGCGCCACCGTTTCCCATCGAACCTGCACCATCGAAGACTTCACCGGCTGCGACCTGCCATGCCACGCCTTTTCCTATCCGTTGCAGAATCCCATGGGCCGTGCCACCGTAGCCGCGCCATGGATCGGCCGAATACCGTTCGGCAAACTTCTGCGCCAGCAGATCGGGGGCGATATGGCCTTCCTCCTCGAGTGTCTCCACCACGCTGACCGCCATAACTGTGTCATCCGTGATGGTCCAGGGGTAGGTTGGCAACTGTCGCGACATGAGCAATTCGGGCGTCGCGAAAAACTGCTGTCCAAAAGCGTCTCCGATCGAAAGCCCTTTCAGGCTCAGCCGAGCAAGCTTAGTGCGATCGCTGATGTCCACTGTTCCAGCCTCTGAATCTGCATACTGCCCGGGATTACGAAAAAACGGCCGAAATAGTGCAGAGACTATTTCGACCGCTGAGATTGTCGTCGATCGGGAGTTCGTTTTGTATCCGGCTCTACGAGATTTTTCGTTCGCGGATCCAGTCCGTGTGGAACTTTTCACCGCGAGGCTTGTCGGTGCGTTCATAGGTATGAGCACCAAAGTAGTCGCGCTGAGCCTGCAGCAGGTTCGCGGGCAGTCGGCCTCGGCGGTAGCCGTCGTAGTAGGTCAATGCCGCGCTGAACGCTGGAACAGGAAGTCCCAGCTGAATGGCTGTCGCAACGACGCGGCGCCATGATGGTTGGGCTTTTTCGATGGCTGCCTTAAAGAAATCGTCCAGCAGGAGGTTTTCAAGATTCGGGTTCTTATCGAAAGCCTTCTTGATGTCTTCCAGAAAGACCGAACGAATGATACAGCCGCCTCGCCACAGGTAAGCAATCGGTCCGTTGTTCAGTTTCCATCCGAACTCTGCCGCGGCTGCATCCAGTTGCACATAACCCTGAGCGTAGCTGCAGAGTTTTGAAGCGTAGAGTGCCTGCTTCACATCTTCGATAAACTGTTTGCGGTCGCCTTCAAACTTCGTGTCAGGCCCTGCAAGTACGGCTTCTGCCCGAACGCGTGCGTCTTTCTGTGCGGACAGGCACCGAGCGAAAACGGCTTCTGTAATCAGGGTTGTGGGAACGCCCAGATCCAGGGCATGCTGGCTCATCCACTTGCCGGTCCCCTTCTGGCCCGCCGTGTCCAGAATTTTGTCGACCAGGTATTCGCCGGTTTCCGGATCTTTCACCGTGAAAATGTCGCGGGTGATTTCGATCAGGTAGCTTTCAAGTTCGCTTTGGTTCCATTCACGGAAGACCTCGTAGAGTTCTTCATTGGTGAGCCCGACTCCGTATTTCAGGATGTAGTAGGCTTCGCAGATCAACTGCATGTCGCCGTATTCGATGCCGTTGTGCACCATCTTGACGTAGTGCCCTGCCCCGGCTTCACCAACCCAGTCGCAGCAGGGGATGTCGTTATTGGGGCCGACCTTCGCACTGATCTTCTGGAAGACATCTTTCACAAATGGCCAGGCTTCCGGATGGCCGCCGGGCATGATGCTTGGCCCCTTCAACGCGCCTTCTTCGCCGCCGGAAACACCGGTTCCAATGAATCGAAATCCTTCTTCAGCCAATTGCTTGTGGCGGCGATTTGTGTCGACGTAATCGGCGTTGCCGCCATCGATGATGATGTCACCCTTGTCGAGTAGTGGTTTGAGCTGATCGATTACAGCATCCACCGGGCTGCCCGCCTTCACCATGATCATGACACGTCGTGGTGACTGGAGGCTGTTGACGAAGTCCTCAAGCTTGTCGTAGCCGGCAATTCGATCCGGAGTCCCTGCTTCAACAACGCCTTCAGGGCGACTTCCCAGTCCGTTGATGAATTCGTGAGTTGTTTCTGTAGTTCGGTTGTAGACGCCGACAGAAAATCCCTTGTTGGCCATGTTCATGACCAGGTTCTGCCCCATAACTGCCAGGCCGATCAGGCCGATATCATGCTTTGACATTGTGGTTGTATTCGTTTGAAAGAAGGATGAGGCAGCTCCCTTTTGATCGAAAGGACTCCTGCCGAATTACAAGCCTTGAGGACGTTTGAAAACTGGTCAGGGCCGAGCAGATGATTCAGCACTGCTGAAACTGCCTGCTCGGCATAAATGACCGGCACCAGCTATCGCTGCACTCGAGCGGAGCTACCTGCAGCAACGGCTTCTACCTGGTTGAGGGTTGCCATCGTTGTGTCACCCGGGAATGTCGTCAGCAAGGCACCGTGAGCCCATCCGAGATCCAGTGCCGTTTGCGGATCCTTGCCGCTCAACAGTCCGTAGAACAGCCCGGATGCAAATCCATCACCACCGCCAATTCGGTCGATCACATCCAGTTCAGCCTGTTTGGCTTGGTACGTTTTGCCATCCATCCACAGAACGGCACTCCAGGAGTGACGATTTGTCGAATGAACTTCTCGAAGAGTCGTCGCAACGGCCTTCACATTTGGCAGTTTACTGGCCACTTCTTCCATCATTCCAAAGAAGGCGGCAGGATCGAGCTTGCCGTGAGCTTCGACATCCTGTCCCTTCAGGCCAAGACCTTTCTGCAGATCTTCTTCGTTCCCGACAAGGACGTCGACATTTTCGACGATTCGGTTCAGGGTCTCCTGGGCTTTATCCAGACCACCGCTGATTTGCCACAGCTTCGCGCGGTAGTTCAGGTCGAACGAGGTCACGGCCCCTGCTTTCTTGGCGGCCTTCATTCCTTCGATGATAACTTCCGGAGTCGTGGGAGACAGTGCGGCAAAAATGCCTCCGCTGTGAAACCATCGCACCCCACCAGCAAAGATCTCATCCCAGTTGAAGTCGCCGGCCTTCAGCAATCCGGCCGCTTCGTTACTTCGGTTGTAAAACACGATCGGGCCACGAATGCCGTGTCCCTGATCGCTGTACACGGTTGCCATGTTTGGTCCGCGTACGCCATCGTGTTTGAACATTTTGTAGAACGGCTTAACACCCATGGCTCGAACGCGTTCGCTGATCAGGTCGCCGATCGGGTTGTCCACCATGGCCGTTGCGATTCCGGTCTTCAACTGAAAGCAGTCTGCCAGGTTGGCTGCACAGTTGAATTCGCCACCGCTCACGTGAACGGCAAAGTTATTTGCTTTGCGAAATGGAATGATGCCTGGATCCAGACGGTGGACCATTGCACCCAGAGAAACAAAGTCCAGAGCACCGGACGAAGGAACGTTCAACATGAATTCTTTCCTGGCGATTTGCAGAGATTCCCGCGGACAAGCTCATCGCGGGCCAAAAACGAGACAGTTCGCCGAGCTTGAAGGCGAATGCAGGACTGGACTTACGTCTGCTGCCGAACTCCAGTTCGAACTGAAATCGGCATCCGTAGGCTCTTCGTACACTCCAATTCGGCCGGTATCGTAGAAGTTGCAGGGCTGGAATTCAAAAGAATCCAGCGTTTGCTCAATTCATTCCCAGTGGTAGCCACGTTTACGCTGACTTCGGCCAACTGAACCGACTGCCTGATTCGTCGACTGTGTTGAATCAAACGCGACTCCGAAAACGCCGCAGAATTCTACCTGCCACTTGACCGAGTCTACTTTCCGGTGCCCCCGGAAACACCTTCGAGCCGTACCCTGTCCTCTTCGACGATTACTTTGCCGAAGAACCGTCCAAACACCCCGGGAAAGAACTCGATTCCCGGTTGACCCACCGCTTTCACATCCACGGGAGATGCCATCAGCTTTTCGAACCTTCGGCCCTCGTCTGAGGCTGGATCGGTTTCGGGCAACTCGATTGTAATCCCGTTCTGTCCAAGGCTGTCGACCAGAGCCCGGAGGGTTGCGTTCTCGACTGTCAGTGAAAATCGGCGAGTTCGAAGCGAATCCGTCAATTGGCCGTTCGAAATCGATGCCCAGCGGCTGCGATGAACTTCTCTCTGAAACCATGTGTGATCGGCAATGGTCCCGGTAACACGTACTGTTCCCCCAGCCCAGCGAATTCCGGCGCCCGGGACACTTTCAGCCGCGGATTGTGCAAGGCTTTCTCTGTGCTCTTTGTTAAAGGCATACACAGCTTCAATCGTCAGCGATGGGTCGATGGAGGCAATTTGCAGCTCGGTGCCTGATTTGCCTGCTGTGAGCATCAAGTCGAATTGATTTAACAAGACGGTCCCGAACTCCAGGCTGTTCATCGAGGGCCATTCGCCTGCCGACCAAAGATCATGTGGAACAGACTCTGTTCCGATGAGTGCAACTCCGGAATCGCTGAATCGCTGATTGAGCAGGTCTCGAGGGGCTGAAGCGCGGGGCCACGTGGTCACAGACGACGCACTGATGCGAATTTGAGTGCCCTTCAGTGTACGACGGAGATCCTGAGCATTTTTTTTCTGATATGAAAGCAGCGAAGGCAGACGCCATGCAGATTCCGCTGGTCCCAGATAAATAAAATCCTCGGCCAGGCACCAGGCAACGCCGGGGATCGCATCCGTAATCTGGGTCAATATTCCGGCTCGCGTTCCGGTAAAGGCGGAGACCTTGATGATTTGATGGGGGTCGATTCTTCGGTCGCGGATAATCTGGACGCGGGTACTGGATTGCCAGTCGTTCAAATGCTGCGCAAGAGACACTCCCTCTGCAGACCATGCTGTCACTTCCTGCAGGGCCTGCATCACTTCGCGTCCCCGCAGGAACTCGACCTGCGAAGTCGCTGGAGACCGGACCAGGTTGCCCGCTTCACTTGCACAAGTCTGTACGGAACAATTGCTGATGAGAGAAATCATCAGCAGAAGAAAGACCGTGAAAGTGCGACTTCGAAGGATCAACATGAGAGACCCGTGCAACTTGGGGAAATCAGGAAGCTGTCTGAAGTCGGCAGCATAGCAGGAGTGCGTTCTGAATCCCGCTGGAATGTCTGTTGAAAACGGGACTGGATCGAGCAGGAAACTTTAAAACATGATGGTTTCCAGTCGTCCTGCATGCCTGTCTGTTTTTCAACAGCCAAGCCAGGGGGTGAGAGTCAAAGAATCCGATTTGACTCAACAAAATCCGTCCTGCCAGTGTATGATCCGTCCACTCACCTGAATACCTGCCATTTCCGATCCACCGCCCTGTTAACGCATTGACCATGCCCGCCGGAGATCCTGCGTGATGCTGAGTCTGAATGATCATTCGCTGAAAATGTGTGATGGTATTCCCCGCCGTGAGGCTATTCGAATTGGTGGATTGTCCGCGGTTGGTCTGACGCTGCCCCATCTGTTGAGCCTGAAAGCGAACGCAAATCCTCAGGAATCATCGCCGAACCATTCGGCAGCATCTCCGGGATTTGGCAAAGCCAAGTCTGTGATTCTGTTCTGGTTACTGGGAGGAGCGCCTCAACACGAATCCTGGGATCCAAAGCCACAGGCTCCCTCACAAATACGTGGCGAATTCGGATCGATTCCAACAGTGGTTCCTGGCATCAACATCGGCGAACTGATGCCGCGCACAGCCAGCCATGTTGATAAGCTCGCGATACTGCGGGCAGTTGTCACAAAGGATCAGGCCCATTCTTCCAGCGGGTATCAGATGCTCACGGGAGTTCCTCATATTCCGTTGAGTCAGGAGAATGTGACATCAAAGGCTCCGAATCTCTCGCCCTCCCACGCGGCCATGATGCGGGTGCTGCGGCCGGATTCCGATGGTCTTCCATCGTCCATCGCGTTGCCGTATCACATTGCCAATGATGGTGAGATTATCTGGCCGGGGCAAAAGGCCGGAATTCTTGGCAGGCAATACGATCCCTGGCAGTTGTATTGTGATCCTTCGGAGTCGGACTTCAGCGTTCCCGATTTGTCCTTTCCTCAGGACATTGCTGCGGGACGCTTTGATTCCCGACGTCAATTACTGGAGCAACTGAATCGATATCGTCAGCAGGCGATTGCCGTTTCAGGAGCTCACGGGAATGGCCTGGCAGCCAACCTGGTGGCTCAAATCAACCCGGAGAACGAATTCGAAAAGAAGTCGCAGCAGGCTTTCGAATTGCTGGCGGGTAACTCGGCCAGAAAGGCTTTTCGCCTTCATGAAGAAAGTGATCCCGTTCGCGATCGCTACGGTCGCTATCGGTTTGGACAATCGTGCCTGCTTGCCCGGCGTCTGGTTCAGGCGGGTGTCTCGCTGGTTCAGGTAAACTGGACGCGAGTTGATGGCAAAGCTAACAACGGAACCTGGGATACCCATCGAGATCATTGCGCGAGCCTGAAATCGTTTCTGATGCCCATGATGGATCAGACCTATTCCGCGCTCATCGAAGACCTCCATCAGCAAGGCATGCTGGAAGAGACACTTGTGGTGTGGATCAGTGAATTTGGGCATACTCCCAGGATCAATGGCAACGCCGGCCGCGATCACTGGGGAAATTGCTTCTCAATCGCGATGGCAGGCGGCGGCATCCAGGGGGGTATGACCCACGGACAATCCGATCCACATGCCGCTTATCCAGTCGCGGACATTGTGACGCCAGCCGACGTCACCGCGACCATGTTTCACTGTCTGGGGCATTCGCCCGACACGATGCTGCAGGATCAGACTGGTCGACCATTTCCGCTAACGCGAGGATCCGTCATCGAAACGATTGTCTGAATCGTTAGTACCTCCAGGCCAGTTCCGTCAGGAACAGGCAATAGAAGTTGCGAGATGTCAGCAATGTGGAGGAATTGTTTCGTTTCTTACTAACGGACGCTGTCGGCAATGGTCTTGAAATGGCATGGCTTCTGCTGAGCCCGATCGTTGCCTGGTCAGAGCACCCGCGAGGAAATTCGGAGAGAATCCGGCCTTGCTCGCCTCATTGCACGCCGGGCTGGTTCCGGAAACTCCTGTCACAGTGCGAGATTGGCAACACGTGTTTTCCGTGAAAGGCCCGAAAAACGTGGGTTCGATTTGGTCTTGGCCTGTTTTTGGCTCTGAAAGTAGACTACGCAGCTGGTTGGGCGAAACGTCGAATGCCGATTATCAAGTCCTTTGAACCCCGGTCAGCCACCACCCCATGCGTTCTTGGTATTCCATCCTGATTGTCATCATCCTGCTGCAGACGGGTTGTGTGCATCGTCGATTCACGGTGTACTCCAATCCGCCGGGAGCATTGGTGCGCGTGGACGGAAAAGACGTTGGTTACACTCCTGCATCTGTGGATTTCACGTGGTACGGAACCCGTGAAATTCAGTTGCTGAAAGATGGTTACGAAACGCAGACGCAGATGGTCAGCATCCCATCCCCGTGGTACCAGAAGTTTCCGCTGGATTTTCTGAGTGATAATTTCGCCGGAAGGCACATCACAGATCATCGGCAATTTCAATTCGACCTGCAGCCGAAGCGTATGGATAACATGAACGACGTACGCACACGAGCCGAATCGTTGCGAAGCGAAGCGTTGCACGGTCCTTAGCTTCCATCGACTGCCATCTGCCCCACCCCTTGCACGTCGCCAGACTTCTGCCTACTCTGCAGACTGGAAATGCAGCCACGGTGCTGCAACGCACTGCGAAAGCGGTGGTGTCTCGTTCGACGTTTATTCATCGAGGTAAGTGTGATGAAGTTAGTTGGAACACTTCTCTGCGCGTTGATGTTGTGCAAATCTGTGGTCGCCCAACAGGAAGGCTCTGAAGTTGACCAGCAGTTGATTGATGCCGTTCGAGCCGCCGGTGGTCAGGCGATGCCGCTGGCGAAGAATGATTCTCGCATTCAGGTGGCTTTCCACCTGTCCGACAAGGAAATTGGGGACGACGTTCTGGCGGTGCTGAAAGACAAGCCAACTGTTCAGTCCGTCAATTTGCGAGGCACAAAAGTTACGGACGCGGGATTAGCCCATCTGGCTGGACTGAAAGGACTGGAACGCCTTCACCTGGAACGCACCGCGATCACCGATGCCGGTCTGGCTCATCTTGCATCCCTTGAAAATCTTCAGTACCTGAATCTTTACGAAACGAAGATTACCGACGCCGGCCTGGAGCAGCTTAGTGGATTGAAGAACCTGAAAAAGCTGTTCGTTTGGCAGACAGGTGTTACAGAAGCGGGCGAAGAAAAACTGAAAGGCGTGATCGCTGACATTGAAATCGTTCCGGACTTTCGCAAGGAACGCGAGCGAGCGAAAGTAGAAGCGATGCGCGCGGCTGAGGATGCTGCAAAAGAAGTCGAAGAGCTTGCAGCGAAGATTACAGATGCGACGAAGGCCGCAGACGAAGCACGCGTTGCCGCAGAAGCAGCAGCCAAACAGCATGAGCTGGCCAACACCGCGGCAGATGCAGCGGCTAAATTGCTTGCCGCGCAAACTGCGAATCTTGAAACGCTGAACAAGGTTCTGGCTGACACGAAAGCCACTCCAGGCGCAAGCAAGGAATCGATTGACGCTGCTGAAAAGGCGGTCGCAGAGTCCAATGCGGATGTCGAAAAAGCAAAGGCCAAAGCAGAGAGCGCAAAGAAGCCAGTTGAAGACACGAAAAAAGCGGCCGATGAAGCAAAGAAAAAGTCGGATGAAGCCGCCAAGACTCTGGAAGATATGAAAAAGAAGTCAGACGAGGCTGTGAAGAAAGCCGCGGACCTGAAGACGAAGGCGGAAGAACTGCAGAAGTAACAGGAAGCTCGTCTTAACGAGCTCATGAAAACCGTTGAGAGTCCGTGAGTACTGGCCCGGCATCTGTTTGATGCCGGGCCCTTTTTTGTTTAAGCACCAAGCCACTAATGAATCCTCTTGTTTCACATTTCGCAAACGGACAGGCATTCTTCACAGGCGCGCTGCTGGTGATGTTCGCGTTAACGGGACTCGGATTTTCGCGGCGGCAGAAGCCTTCTGAAGAATCCGGAAACGATGCAACACCCCGGGAACCCACGGCAGGGTTTGGGCAGGTCCTGGCTCAGGTCTGTTTTCGCTATCGCTGGCTTCTGCTGATCGCAGGGTTGCTGTTTGTGGCAGCATCATCAACGCCGTTCCCCATTTGGATACTGATCCCGCTTGCCTTATCAACTTCATTTGCCTGGCGAACCAGAGACGCTGGTCAACGCAGGAATCTGGTTCTTATCACGTTCCTGTGCTGGACGACTGCGATCGTCCATGAGCTTTACTGGCAATGGGAGCCGAGTGTCGACATCGAAGCGATCCGAGGGCGTGCTCTTGTTGTTCTTGCTGATTCCGTCACAGCCGGCCTTGGTGAAGGAGAGGCCACAACGTGGCCCGTCCTGCTGCAGGAACAGTGGCCGAGTGAAATTATAGATCTGTCTCATGTTGGCGAGACTGTCATCACGGCCGCCGATCGATTCCGAAAACACTCTGTTCCGAAAGATGCGGCGTTCATTATTGAACTCGGAGGAAACGATCTCCTTGGTTCAACGACGGTATCGCAATTCCGAAAGGATCTGGATGACCTGCTCCACGCGATTCGACGTGATGATCCGGAGCGTGCCATTCTTATGTTCGAGCTGCCTTTGCCACCGTTTCACAACGCCTGGGGCGACGTTCAGCGATCACTCGCTCTTCGCCATGGTGTGGTGCTGATTCCCAAGAGGAAACTGCTAAGTGTCTTTACAGCAGATGCAGGCACGTTCGACAGCATTCATTTAACTCAGGATGGCCACAACAGAATGGCGACCATCATGGCAAAGCTGCTTCAACTCAGGTAATCGCCATCGGTGCTGGAAGATTGCATGCAAATGCCCGGCACTGGAGATGCCGGGCATTCGATCCCGAAAATCAATTATCTGGTTTTGAGTGCATCGCGGATTTCTCGCAGCAGCACGATGTCTTCCGGTGGGGCGGAAGGAGCAGCGGCCGCTTCTTCAGCCTTCTTTTCAGTCAATTCGCGGGCCTTGTTCATCAGTTTGATCATCATGAAGATGGCAAAGGCCAGGATGATAAAATCAATGGTTGTCTGAACGAAGGGGCCCCAGGCGATATAGGGCTCGCCTGTTTTCACAGCGTCGGCAATGCTGCCCGGCTTTTCCCCGTCTCCAAGCCAAAGGAACTGGCTGCCAAAGCTTCCTTTGCCGGCAAGAGCTCCAACGACAGGCATGATGATATCGCTGACCATCGAGTTGACGATTTTGCCAAAGCCGCCCCCAATAATAATTCCCACGGCCATATCAACGACATTGCCCTTCATGGCAAAGTCTTTGAATTCCTTGATGAGGCCCATTCGTTTTCTACCTTCCTGTATGAGTCATGGAAATGCATTGTCCGCAGATTCAGGTGACAGAATCTGCAGCCCTGTCAAGAAGCGAACCCCGTGCCAATTCCGGCACAATTTCGCACCGATTTGGATGATCAGTAAATGACCCGTCACGTCTGGCATTATTCTGAATGCGAAACCGTCGGATCGGCGCTGGCCCGGGACGTCGTCCGAAGATCGATTCGGCAAATGCTGAGTGCCGCAATTCTCGGGGGGAGTATGTCAGCCGCCTCCGGATGTGAAAAGGCCTGTATTGAGTTGCAACATCCGGCGCGTGCGGTTCTGCGCCAACTCGCAGGTGAAATCTGCTTCAGAATTGCAGTCAGCTGGATTTTGCCGACGGCTGAAGTTTGTTGAGTGCCCACGAGGCTGCCTCCCGAACCATTAGTTCGGGATCTGCCAGTAGAGCTTTCAGTTGATCGACACAGTGCATCAGGTTGAGATTCGCAGCCACAATGGCGGCATTTCTGACGACGGCAGGTCGACCGGTTCGAAACATAGCTGTGCCAAGGAATGCCGTGCGAAATCCATCCTCGTCCAGCATCAGGACATCCAGGCAGGACAGCTCCTGCAGGTGCCGGTTCGTGTAGAGTTCGGGGTCGTCGCATTCGGGGGCAAATCGATTCCAGGGACAGACGTCCTGACAAATATCGCACCCGAACAGCCATGGCCCTAACGATGTTCGCAAGTGCTCCGGAATGTCAGAAGTACGGTTTTCGATGGTTTGGTAGCTGATGCATTTTCCTGCATCAAGCACCCCGGCAGAAGGAAAAGCGTCGGTCGGGCAGGCGTCCAGGCATCTCGTACAGGTTCCGCAATGATCGCTTTCGAAGGGGGCGTCGTATTCGAGTACGGCGGTCGTCAGAATCGCTCCCAGCAGGAACCAACTGCCCACCTGGCGATTGATTAACATGGTGTTCTTGCCGAACCAGCCAATGCCGGCAAGTCGCGCAAAGTCGCGTTCCAGCAAAGGCGCTGTGTCGACAACAATGCGGGATTTCTCGTGAGGATTCACAGACCGAATCAGATTCGCCGTCGGTCGCATGCGCTTCTTCAGGAAATCGTGATAGTCCGTGGCTCCGAAAGTATAGGAAGCAATACGAGGCGATGTGTCGGCCGATGCTTCTTCCGAGTTTTCGGGACGATGATAATTCATCGCGGCCATAATCACGCTTCCCACGCCCTGCATCACACCATCAGGGTGCCGATAAGCCTCCAGACGGTGTTCCATCCAGTTCATGTCCGCGGCATATCCCGCCGCCAGCCATTCAACGAGCTTATGAAAACCTGTCGGAGAGACCGCAGGCGCGATGCCGATCTTCGAGAACCCCGCATCCGTTAACGCCGATCGAATTTGTCTGGAAAGTTGGCTGGCTGGCGATTCCACAGCGGTGTCCGGACTGGATTAGCTCTTCAGGAACGCAATCGCATGAGCAACATCGATTGTTCCTTCGTAGATGGCGCGACCAGTGATTGCACCAATCAGTCCTGGTTCTTCCTGTGCAATCTTTTTCAATGCCGCCAGATCGTCCATCGTCGTGACGCCACCGGATGCTATGACAGGCAGTCCCATAGAAGCCAGTGTACGAAAGTCATCGAGCGTGGCCTGGTCGATGCCCTGCATCATGCCATCGTTGGCAATGTTGGTGTAGATGACAGCAGCCAGAGGCACACCGACCAGTGAACCTGCCAGTTCAATGGCAGAAACCTGAGAAACCTCGAGCCAGCCGTCGGTCGCAACCATGGAATCTTTTGCATCCAGGCCGAGAGCAAGGCGATCAGGCATGAGTTCGCACATCGATCGAAACCAATCCGGTTCCCTGAGTGCACGTGTGCCTATGATGACACGATCAACGCCCGCGTCTTCAACGACCTGACGAATGGTCTCCTCATTTCGAATGCCTCCGCCCAGCTGACAGGGTAATCCGGTGGCTTGAGTAATTCGCTGAACCACAGGGGCGTTCACCGACCGACCGACCTTTGCTCCATCCAGATCTACAAGATGCAAACGCTCGGCTCCTGCATCCTTCCATCGCATCGCCATCTCGACAGGGTCGTCGGCAAAAATGGTCTTGTCGTCGTAGTTGCCCTGACGAAGACGCACGCAGCGTCCTTCGAGTAAATCGATGGCAGGCAGCAGCTGAATCATGAAACGTTGAATTCCTGCTAGGACAGAATAATGTGAAAGTCAGGGCGCCTGAAGATCAGAGGCCGATCGCGCGAAGATTCGGAAACATACAGGACTGTGCTGCCGACGGTAGGCATGCCGCTCTCTTAAGGCTGGTCACGCCTGTGAAAACGGAGATCAGGAAACTGTTGCTGCAACAGGCACCAAAAGGAAATTCTTCAGCAGCTGCAGACCAGCCGACTGGCTTTTTTCGGGGTGAAACTGTGTGGCCATCACTCTGCCTTTGCACACAGCAGAAACAAACGGTGCACCGTAATCTGTTCTCGCAGCAACCCAGCTCTCGTCATTCGGAACAACGTGGTAACTGTGTACAAAATAGAACCACGACGTAGAAGGCAGGTGCTCAAACAACGGACATGATTTCACCTGCGCGCCGGGCATCAGTTGGTTCCAGCCCATGTGCGGTATCTTGAACTCATCGGGCAGTACAAATCGGGTGACCGACCCCGGAATAATGCCCAGACCTTCGTATTCACCATCTTCGTACGAAACATCAAGCAGCAATTGAAGCCCCAGGCAAATACCCAGAAATGGGCGATCTGCTGCGATATGGTCTTTGATGACATTCACCAGATCATGATTGCGAAGAGCCGCTGCCGCATCACGAAAAGCTCCCACGCCAGGAAGAACAACACGCTGGGCGGCTGAGATTTCCGAAGGGTTTGACGAGATCACGGCCGCTTCGCCAGCCTTTTCGAAGGCTTTTTGCACGCTGCGAAGGTTGCCCATTCCGTAGTCAACGATAATTGTGGAGGACATGACGAATTCTGTGTTTACTAATTGATATCGAATACTAAGTCGTACAGGCCATCTTCAGGGACATCCTGAAGCAGATAACTCTCCGGAACATTGATCGGCAATCCTGATGGATCCAGAATTTCCAGTGTATGTTCCCCAAGACACGAGCCACGGTACTCTGCCGTGAACATCAAATCAAATTTACCCTTGTCGTCCGACACGCCGTCGGATGTGGAACGAGGAATGGGGGCATCGGAGCCCCCTGAGGATGTGAGTTCCGCCTCCGACAATTTCGGAACAAATCGAACGGTGTAACCCTGTACGGGCACACCTCCCATTGTCAGCGTGCCTGTTACTGTGGCCAATGGGGGACCGCTGTAGGATTTTGTGCCCATCCACCAGAACAAAGCAACAATTGCAAGAAGGACACCGGCCACCATGGGAGTGTTCGATTTCAGCCAGGCGATGAATAGCTGCTGTTCTTCTGACAGTTCGGCTTTCTTCGGTTTGGGGGTCGAAGCATTGTCTCGCTTTTGCTGATAAGCTCGAGCCAGGGCTTCGGCCGCCGTTCCCGTGGTTTCTGAAACCGTTGATGATTCTCGAACCGGTGGTTGAGTTGCAGCCGACGCCCCTGCGGATGGTCCTGCATCAAAGCCTCGCATCATATCAGCAACAGACGCCTTGCGCGCTCCCCCACCGGAAGGCCGAGAGGCCGCGGGCTTTCCATCCGACAAGGCATCGAGGGGATCGAATCGCTTCGAAGTTGTCTTGGGGAGGTCGGGAGTGACATCCAGTGGAAGGTCCAGATCGTCATCGTCATCGTCCATACCGGCGGGAAGTTGCGCCGGGTTCGGACGTGCTGAAGTTTTCGTGACCGTAGACGTCAGCATTGCCTCCATGTCATCATCATCATCGTCTTCAGGGATCCCTGCGGAGGGACTGTCGTCGTCATCGTCGTCCGGAGGTGCAGGGAGCTTGACCGGCATTGGCTTCCGGGCGGGCTTCTTCGATTTGGGTCTGACCGTTTCGAGTTCCTCTTCTTCAGATTCCGAGGCCGATTCAAAAATGAGAGGAACCACAAAGCGAGCCTGGCATTTGGGACACTTGGCGTTGGTTCCAGCCTTTTCATCCTTGATTTTCATGACTGAACCACAGCCGGTACAGGTGTACTTGATGGTCATGTCTGTTGCTCAACGAAAAATGAAGACCCGAAAGAAGTCGAAGCCAGATCAGCATGATGTCGCTGACCTGGCTTGCGATAGTTTACAGGATCAGAAGCAGATTTCCTGTCAGGATGACTGACCGGATCAGAAACCGGCTCCGGGCGCGACGCCCTGACCTCGGTTCCCGAGACGCTGCCAAACCTGGATGCCGATGTTTTCACTAATGGATCGAGCTGAGCCATCACAGAGGGCAACCTGAACGATTGTGTCGTGGCTGCTACCGGCGTATTCGTAACTCTTTCGCTTGTTGGGGCCTTCCAAAGTGGAAAACAATGTTGCAGGTCCGCCCCAGGCCCAGCCATCGCTCGCACGCTGTTCGTCAGTCTTCAGCGCTGCCGCAATCTTCAACGTGTCAAATCGTTCGGCTTCACCGATCAGGATTGTGTGTGAAGTACCGTCCTGAACGTCATCAATTCGCACAGAGCTGTTCGCGTAGAACATGCCGATGTTGCCGTTCAGCGAGTTCAGGTTGTTGGCTGCAGTCGGCACTTGTTCTGTGAGGTACTGTAGTTGGGCGGGCGTCGGGTCGAACAACGATCGAACTGCTGGAGTCTTGTCGAACAAAATGCCGGATCCTGCACATCCGACGTAGTCATTGCCGCCCCCGGTCACGCCGGTCGAGAGCTTCGTCGTTGCCGCCGAATCCAGAACGTAGTTGGAACTGTATTTCTGGCGATCAATCTTTGTCCGTCGTGAAGGACAATAAAATGCGGGGATGTCTGTCAGTGCGGGAGCTCCTCCATTCAGGTGCCATGGACCCTGACCATTCACATTGGCCTCTCGTGCGATTTCCGCATTGTTGAAGACGTTGTAGTCATTCCGCCAGATTTCGTAGACGGCCTTCTGCTCAATGAAAGGCAGAATGTGATACATCCAGCTTGTTCCATGCAGCCCCAGCGCAAGTCGTGGGTCGTACGCTTCAACCGGATCGACAACTCGCGGAGGAAGCGTGGTGGCATTCAGGTTTCCTGCCCAGCGTGTGACGATCTGACCCGGAGGAAAGACAAGGTGTGAGTCGTGATAGTTGTGCAACGCCAGTGCAATCTGCTTGAGGTTGTTCTGGCATTGTGATCGTCGCGCTGATTCGCGGGCCCGTTGGATGGCGGGCAGCAGGAGGGCGACAAGGATTGCGATGATCGCGATCACCACAAGGAGTTCGATCAGCGTAAAGCCCTCCGAACGTTTTCTAACACTCCGCATGACTTTCCCCTTACAGGACTTTAAAACTAATGGAGCTCAGCCAAACACCAGTTGACGCCAGCTGCCCACGAAAAAACGACGTTCAGACGAGCCGCAGCACTACGGTCGCGCGTATTTCGTAAACCTCGGCCGAGGTTCACATTCTGACATAATCCCTGAAGTCGCCACTATTGTTCATCTTTTCCAGGCCGAATCCCAGATCATTCAACAAAATTATAGGGTGAACGCCGGATTTTGAATTCAACTCTTATTGCGAGCCAATCGGCACAGAATGGCGGCTCCCTCGCGGAGGACATCGTCATTTGCCGCAAATGAAAGCCGAAAATGCGTGTCTGACGGACTGAACACGTTGCCGGGAATGATCAGCAGATTGTTGCGAATCGCTTCGGTTACGAATTCCGTACCAGTTCCCCAGGGAGTTTCCAGAAACAAATAGAATGCGCCTTGACCGCCGGCAATTTTGAAATCGTCCTTCAACAAATCAACCATCAGGTCGCGTTTGTGCCGGTAGTCGTCTGAATAACCTGACAAGTCCTGTTCCCAGGCCGTAACTCCTGCCCACTGAACCGGATGCGGCGCGCAGACAAAAGTGAACTGCTGGAGTTTCATCATTTGCTGAATCAAATACTCCGGTCCATGCATGAATCCAAGGCGAAGCCCTGTCATGGAATGTGATTTACTGAATCCGTCAATCACAATCGTGCGATCATTGAACTCTGCCGGACTATGAAACGGTTCGTCGTAACAAAATGCCCGATAGATTTCGTCACTGATCAGGGCGATGTTGTGCTCCTCGGCGACACGGGCCAGCATTTTGACTTCTTCCAGTGAAGCAACCGCACCCGTTGGGTTTGCCGGGCTGTTGAACAGAATGACTTTCGTCTGATCTGTGATCGCCTCACGCAATGCCGCTTCCCGGATTCTGAAATCCGGATAGGTCGAAACCTGAACAACTGTCCCGCCTGCCAATGTTGTCAAATGTTTGTACATCACGAACCAGGGGTCAAAAACGATGACCTCGTCACCCGGGTTGATCAGTGTGCACAGCGCAAGCATCAGGCCGCCGCTGGTTCCGGAAGTCACAAACACCTTGCGATCGGAGTGTCCTAATCGCTGATCGACATCCTCCTGCAGCAACCGAAGCAGCGGTGCGATGCCCTGTGTCTGGCTGTAGGCGTTCTTTCCATCCTGGACTGCTTTGCAAAGCGCGTCCTTGATGGGCTGAGGCGTATCGAAGTGAGGCTGCCCGATACTCAGATTAACCGGACGCTCCATCGAAGCTGCAAGGTCGAAAACTTTACGGATACCCGACGCATCAATCTTGTGCATCCGGTCTGCAATCCACGATTTGCTCACAGCCGCCCCCTGTTTTTCTTTTCTGACGCTTCTGACACGTCCGGAACTCTTCCTGTTGGTCTTCCTGAATCGTGTGTGTTTTTAGCCGAGTCCCTCCAACACGGCAAAGCCTCCGGGAAGGATTCTCAGTGAGACTCATCCTCCCGGTAATGAGATGCCGAAGGCAGGATCATGGCAATGAGTTCATTTCCGGGCTCTAATTCCGGCCCGAATGGCGTCAAGCAGGACGTCGGCTTTTGGAGACAGAACTCTTTCGCTTTCTGGCAGCGACCACTGCTGGCGTTGCCAGGCGGTAAACCAGCGAGTTTCCATCTTTGGAATGCAACTGCAGTAAGCCCATCTCGCGAAAACAATAGGCCGCTTTCTGTGCCAGCCAGCGTGGTGTCGCAATGGCTTCTGCGAGATCCGCCGTTGTAAACGCATCCGGAAGCTCTGGGTTCAGCGCGTCCCAGATATCACGCGGTGTGGAGAACTGAAAATGTTGGTCGACAGTAATCAGTTCTCGATCGTGAACACTGTACTTACGACGCCAGGAGCTTTTCTCTGTGGGTGGTAACCGGATTTCACGCTGTTGGGTCAACAGAATATCGAGCCGTAATCTGGGGTGAGGAAAGACCCTCGAGAAGTGAACGAGGTCCAGGAAGATATTCGCCAGAGTCTGGCGAGTCGGGCTGTAACGGCAGCTGATCGCATCGCCGTCTGGTGACTCCCGTCGCACTATCTGCTTGCGGCTGGCCAGTGGTTTCACGACAACAACATCGTGATCCTTCAGCAGCCTGCGTATCTTGGTCCGAATCGCTCCGAGTGATGCGCACTGGATTTCGATCAGGCGGCCTGATTCGTCTATGGCATCAATCCGAAAGTCATCCAGACTAACTTCGTGCTGCCGGACGTCCTGTGTGTAGTGAGATTTGAGTTGCTGATGGAGTGATGTTGCCATGTTCGCCATCTTCCGTGACGCGATTGATCCGATGTATTCCGCAAGGCCCGCAGTCTAGTGCTCCGATGACGTTGCAGAAACCGCAATTCATCAGCTCAATTGCTTTCGGAATCGAAAGACACTGGCCCCGAAGATGACAACTGTGCAAACGGTTAATCCTGCGATCTGGGGAATCAGATCCACGGCATCCGCCCCCCGAAGGACAACGCCACGCAGAATTTCGATGTAATACGTTACGGGAATGATGTGGGTGGCGGCAAAGATTGGCAGCGGCATCTGTTCGCGAGGGAACATGAAACCCGATAACAGCACGCTGGGAAGCATGATGATGAATGCAAACTGCATCGCCTGGAGCTGAGTTTTTGCAAGTGTCGATACCAGAATCCCCAATCCCAGCGCACAGACGAGAAACAGCAGCGACAGGCCAAGCAGCAGCCATAAACTTCCGTTGATGGGGACGCCAAAGACAAAGACCATGACCGTGAGCACGATCAGGGTTTCGAATGCGCCAACCACGGCATAGGGAATCAACTTCCCCAGCAGCAGTCCGGCACGGCCAACAGGCGTGACGAAAAGCTGCTCAAGCGTCCCCAGTTCACGCTCTCCCACCACCGCGAATGACGTGAGGAACAGCGTGACCAGCTGCAGAATAATGCCGACCAGTCCGGGGACAAAGAAGTTGGAACTTTCCAGCGCAGGATTGAACAGGAGACGTGGACGCAGATCGATCGGCATGGCAGCGTGTCCCGTCGGGTCGCGCGCCGGAACGACACGATTCTGATCGGCAACGGAACGTCCTATGCGAATGGAATGACTGACCGCAAGCAGATTGGCTGTTTGAAGCGCTGTGGTTGCGACCTGAGAGTCGCTTCCATCGATCAGCACCTGTACCTCTGCCTGTCGACCATGCAGCAATTGCTCCGAATATGCCGCGGGAATCACGATGCCGACCTGAGCTCGACCAGAAGTCAGCGCATGCTGAAACTCGTTCCAGCTGGTCATTCGACCAGCATCCTGAAATGTGCGAGTGTTAAAGAATGAATCTCGCAGCTCGCGGGCGTGACTGCGTCCGTCCATGTCCAGGACAACTGTGGGGATGTTTTCGATTTCCGTTTGGATTGCGTAGCCAAAGATGAATGTCTGCAGGACTGGAACGACCAGCATGAAGAACAACGTTGAAGGCTGACGCCGGATCTGAGTGAACTCTTTAGTGAGTATCGCGCCGACGCCGGAGAGTGCGGTTGGTTGCTGTCTGTCTTTAAATCCTTCTGTGATTTGACCAGTGACGGCGGGTATGGCACTGTTTTCAGCTTCTCGATCGGCACCCGACGAGCCTGCGTCAGAGATTTCATCTGAACGACGTGGTTCACTGTCGACCCTTGCCGCTACCGTTGCATCCGTCCCCGTCGTCGTCACAGTTGTTGACAGGATCCGGGAATCAGATCCGGTTGAACCCGCACGAGTGAGTGCGACAAACACGTCCTCGAGAGTCGGCGCCACTTGTCGACACTGAACGGTTTCGTCCGAACGCGATAGTCTTACTGCGATGTCGTGAGGAGAAATGTTGTGGTCAACCAGAGCGTGAATCATTTGTCCAAAGAGCGTCGCATCCCGGCACCCCGGCATCGTTCGCAGCGGTTGAAGTTGCGTGGCTGGCTCATCGACTTCTATCTCCCAACGCTGTGTGCCGGCGGGGGTGACAGCTGGCAGCTGCTTGAGCTCTGCGGGCTGTCCAACGACCACCAGACGAGACGCCTGGATATATCCAACGTGTGAACACCGTTCGGCCTCGTCCATGTAGTGCGTTGTGACGAACTGCGTGACACCACGAGCACTCAGGTCGAACAGCAGATCCCACAAATCGCGCCGTGCGACCGGGTCAATGCCTGCGGTCGGCTCATCCAGAAACAAAACGTCCGGTTCATGAATCAAAGCACAGGCCAGTGCAAGTCGCTGTTTCCATCCGCCCGACAGTGTGCCTGCCAGTTGCGGCAATCGGTCTGATAATGATGTCAGCTGCAGAACATCCTGCATGCGCTGCTGAGTTCGGATCGCAGACAGTCCGTAAATGCTGCCATAAAACCTGAGGTTCTCCTCAACGCTCAGGTCGGCATACAGGCTGAACTTCTGAGACATGTAGCCGATGCGTTGTTTGATGATTTCAGATTCGGTGGTTACGTCGTAGCCCAGCACACGGGCACTGCCTCCACTCGGGGGAAGAACGCCGCACAACATTCGAATAATGGTCGACTTTCCGCTTCCATTCGGGCCAAGCAGACCAAAAATAGCGCCCCTGGGAACATCGAACGAAACATTGTCGACCGCTACAAAAGAACCGAACGAACGACACAGGTTCTGCAACTGAATTGCTGCAGGAGTTTGTCGCACAGGCTGCCAGGTCTCACCTGCGTCATCGTTGCTGTTGATGAGCGGATCCTCAGGTCGGAGCGGATCGCTGGTCATGGAGATAAATCTCCGGTGTGGAACCAGACATCGGCGGCCATGCCGGGCCGAAGGACCTCACTATGATCAGACAACAGCACTTTCATGCGAAACACCTGCTTCGAACGTTCCTCCGGTGTCTGGATGTTGCCTGGAGTGAATTCTGCCTGTCTCGCAATAAACGAAATCCGTCCTTCGAATTTTTGCCCGGGAAGACTATCCACCGTAATCCCGACTTTCTGATTGATGGAGATGTTCAATCGGTTCTCCGGGACATAGGTACGAATCCAGAGCTGACGATGATTCAGCAGCGAGAGAGCGGGTCCTCCCGGTGAGATCAAGTCTCCGGGCTGCAGATCAATGGCTTCCACAGTTCCATCACCCGGAGCCGTAATCTGCAGCTCCTTCAGTTGCTGATCAATCGCTGCCAGTGACGCGGCGGCCGCTTCGACTGTGGCGGAAGCTTCAGCAATCTCTTCCTCGCGGTAGCCGAGCGACGCCAGCTTCCACGCGGCATCGGCTTCATCAAATGCAGCCTGAACAGCGGAGATGTCTTCTTTCCGCGTTCCCTCTCTCAGGAGCTCCAGCTCTGCCGCTCGGACAGTTCGATTTGCGCGAGCAACACGAAGCTGCTTCTCAACTTCGTCGAAGTCACTCTGGTTGATGGCCTTCTGACCGAGTGAAGTCTCGGCTCGTTTGTACGCGATCTGTGCCATTTCCAGTTCCGCTTCGGCCTGTTCAAGTCGCGCTGCGGCCGAATCAATGTCCAGAGGTCGAGGACCGTTTTTTGCCTTTTCCAGGATTGCTTTCGCCTGTTCACGTCGTGCTGCGGACTGAGCCACTTCTTCCGCGCGAAGGCCTGCTTTCAGTTTTCTCAGCACGGCGGCATGTTGAGCCAGTCGCTGATTCGCCTCCGCTCTTTTTTCCATCAGGTCAAACGGTTCAAGCTCAACCAGGACTTCGCCCTTTGAGACGGTATCACCCTCGTCAACCATAACCCTCTGCACTCGACCACCAATCCGAGAACCTACCCGAATTTCATCGGCTTCAACAAAACCCGAAACATGAAATTCTTCCGGCGTTCTCTGACTGAATACCAATGCCGTCAGCAGTGCTGCACAGATCAGCACAACGGGAAGAATTCGAGACATGTTTGGGGCCTTCTGAACCAATTCGTCGGCGATACTCCGAGAGTCGCAGGTGACGTTCGGGCGTTTTGTGTCGTTTCTCTCAGTCTATCGTGCCGCCAGTCTGCAGTTCCCGCGCAGGTTTGTTGATAGCCTGCCAGCCACGCAGGGGTGCGATCATTTGACCTTCACGCATACAACAGTCTTGTCATCTCGAACATACAATCGACCATCGCTGATGGCAGGGGCTTGTCGAGTTGTCTCAATAACCGGCTCTGACTTGCTGAGCAGAGTGAAAGCAGAGGGCGTCGCTTCGACGATCATTAATTCGCCATCCATATCGGTCATGAACAGCTTGCCATCCGCCAGTGTCAGATTGCTCTTGCCGAATCGATTTTTCTGCCACGTGGTCTTCATGTCAGACAGACGAATGCATACCAGATTTGTAATGGGGCCGGCACTGCCGATGTTATCCAGCGCATAGAGATGTCCATTGTGAATCACAGGGGTCTGCCATTCGGCTCGCAACTGACTGTCTTTTCCAGGGGACTTCCAGACAGGTGCTGCCTTTTGGCCGGATGCTGGACTTCCTGATATCTTCAGGACGGTGGATCCATGGTTTTCGCCGGCAGAAATCAAAACCGTATCGCTCGACAGTTGCACAGGACTGGCGGTGTTGCAGTCGTAGTCGGTCACGTACTCGTAAGACCAGAGTGTATTTCCGGTTGCCGGATCAATCCCCAGAACGCTGGCGCCAACAAACGCAACTACGGTGGGAGCGTTGTTCAGCGTCATGAGCACGGGGGAAGAATAACCGGCGGTGCCCTGCCCTGCTTTCCATGCACGTTTTCCGTCTGATAAACGAAACGCAGCCACGGCGGCCTGACGCGTTCCTGAATGCACGACGATCCATTCGCCAACGACCAGCGGAGAGCAGGACATGCCATATTCTGATGGTTTGCCACCCAGCTCCTTTGGAACATCAACCTTCCAGTTCAATTTGCCACTGTCCTTGTTCAGACTCGCCAGCACACCCTCGCCTGAATAGGTGACCACAGAATCCCCTGAAATGGTGGGCGTCGCGCGCGGACCATGGCCCATTGCGTTGCTGTACGCCGGAGCCACCGGAGTCTGCCACGCGATGCTGCCATCGGACACCTTCATCGCGGCAACAAACTGGTTTTCGTCGTCCTGATACATAGTGAAAGCATGATCGCCAACGACAGAGATGCCTGACATCCCGACACCCAGCGGAGTCTTCCACAAAATCTCAGGACCGGCTGTCGGCCAGACGCTGATCAATCCCTTCTCAGCAGATGTTCCGTTCCGGCTGGCTCCCAGAAACTGTGGCCAGTCGTCAGCAAGGCACAGGTTGCAGCCTGAGGCAATCATGCCAATTGCGAGGATCCATTGCGCGGTCGATGTTGTCATGTCGGTCCATTCCCTGAGTTGTTGAAGATACACTGGCAAAGTTCAAATCTTCAGTAAGTTGCCCTGTTCACGCCGGGTGAAGTCCCGTCAGGAACCGGTGACGTCTCAGCATACGCCAGCGTGCAGTATCATTGAAGTCAGTGCTGAGGGTGTGTCTGGCGATGGATAATCCGTCTGAGATGTTGGCGAATCGGCTTTGACTCTTTGCCATCCGAATTCACGCCGGTCGAACCCGTGGTTCTGATTCGGTTGAGCGTTACTTCACAATGCAGGCGTTCAGCATTGGCTGTTCTTCCGTCATGAATGCCGTTTCATTCGAGGGGCCAAGGCGGCAGGCGGTCAGGATGCTGTCGCCCACAGGGCCGGTCCAATGGATGGCCGCCTTTTGCAACCTTGTGGCGCGACGGTCGATGACTGTGACCGCCGACAGTGTGACGTCCTGACTATTATCGAGCCGGATGCCATAAGGTGCGGAATCCAGTACCTGGGTGTTGCTAATGATAAAGTTTCGGCACCCCATGATTTCCAGAAGCGCTTCGCGCTGCAGTTCCGGGGCCTCCGGGAATCTGTGACGACCAGTCTGACAATCCTGCAGCAGGTTGCCATTGATGATGCAGTCGTTGCTGTTCCGAAACGTGACACCGGTACAGAGTTCCCTTTCTACACCATAGTCAGCATTGTGCCCGAAGCAGTTGTCGCCCAGAAGAATCTGAACACTGTCTTCTACCAGCACATTACGGTTGTGTCCCGAATAGATGTAGTTGCCGGTGATGGTGACTCCCTGAGCAGCCGTCAGATGGATGTTATTCCACTGACTTCCGATCAGGTTGCCGCTGATTGTCCACATGCCGACCTGTGGGTTTTTATCGGGACCCTGACCGATGAATCGAATATTGGACCCGTTGGGACTGTAGGTTGCCTGAATGGTATTGCTGCAGATAGTGCCTTCACGAATGCTGCCAACAGTCGCGTCCAGGTAAATCTCGGCGGTGGGTTCGGCATCAGCACCTTCGATACCATGAGCACGATTATTGTTGTATTCGATGTCGTTTCCCGTGATCTGCAGATTGCGGATTTCGCTGCGTTCAATGCGAATGCCGCCCAGCCGACAATAACTGATGTGGGAACTGCTGATGATTGTCTGATGCAGATTCAGATCGTGGAGATGAATGCCAATACCAGTGTTGTAATAGATGTGGCAATGATCGATCAGAACATTGCGAGCCCGACCGGTGATCTGAATTCCGTTACGCAGGTTGCGCAACATGACTCCGGTGATTGTTGGCTGAGTCGCACCGGTGACAAGAATTCCATCGGCTTCAGGATGCTGACCGGTGATCTCGATGTCTTTGATCATCGGCATACGTTCGTGGTTCCAGGTTTCCACCGTGTAGCTCTTTGGATCTGCGCTGCCTTTGTGGTTACCTTTCAGAACGATTGCCGGACCTTGTCCGTCCATGACGATACGAGCGGTCCCTGCCTGCCCGTCCAGCGAAGTCCAGCCGACCGACGCCAGATCCACCATAATTGACTTGGTAATACGATACGTACCGCGAGTGAACGAGAGTTGTCCAATGGATTCGTCGATCGCATGCTGTATCGCGTCCGTGTCATCAGTGACGCCGTCTCCGGTCGCTCCAAAATCTGCAACGGTGGTCATAGGTGATTTACTCCTGATTCATTTTATCCCGAGAATTGGCGAGCGGTTTTTCCGGACGGTCGATGCTGTAAGGTTATTGTCTGACGGGGTGACTTTAGCCGGATCTGCGCGATTTCGGAATCGGCAACGCAGGTAGAGGAAAGTTCACCGGCGACCGAGAAGCCTGACTGACAACTGACAGTGTGTGGGAGCGGCCGACTATACCATCAGTTCACGGATGGCATTTCCCGGGCAGATTACGAATGGACGGCCCTCGATGTCGGTCAGTTCCAGACTGGCAGGAACGCCCATCAATTCATAAACCGTGGCTACCAGATCGATTGGATTCACCGGTTTGTCGGCAGGGTACGCGGCATGACGGTCGCTGGCTCCGTACACCTGGCCGCCCTGAATACCGCCACCGGCCAGTACGCTGGTAAAACAATTCGGCCAGTGATCACGCCCGTCGCGTCCTGCGCCAGCATCGCTGTTGCGTTGTCCGATTTTGGGCGTTCGCCCGAATTCACCAGTCCAGATCACCAGTGTTTCGTCCAGCATCCCGCGTTGCTGAAGATCGTCCAGCAAAGCAGAAAAGGCTTTATCAGCCACCGGCATGAGTCGATCACGATGATCAATGAAGTTCTTGCTGTGGGTATCCCAGTACACGCTGACATTCTTGATTCCGTCATTGGGCCAGTACACCGTGACCAGGGGAACCCCGCGCTCAACAAGCCGACGCGCCTGCAGGACGGATTGCCCGTGAGGATTGCGTCCGTACCAGTCTCGAACATTGTCTGGTTCTTCGGTCAGATCAAAGGCGGACCTGCCAACAGCAGATGCCAGCAGGTCAAAGGCTCTTGAATAATGACGCTGCATGGATTTCAGCGGATCGAGCTGCTGTAACTCCGTGGCTGTCAGTTCCAGAGAATGCAGAAGCGACTTTCGATGATTCATTCGCGAAGACGGAACGGCATCCAGCGGTTCAATCTCACCGACACGATAGTCAGGCCGGGATGGGTCGGCATCGATGGTCAGCGGATCCCAGGTGGGGCCAAGCCATCCGGCAAACTGTCCATGGCTCTGTTCGACAAATCGCGGAACATCATTTTCCAGCTTCGGTCGCATCGATACAAACGGCGGAAGTGGATCACGACCACGCCCGAGTCGTGCCAGGACAGAACCCATGTGTGGCCAGTCCTTGCGCAAATCGCTGGATGGAAGCGGTGGTTTGCCTGTCAGCAGGAAGTGCGTCGCGGTCGTGTGATCGACATTGTTGTGGGTCATCGATCGAATGATGGCCAGTTTATCTGTACGTTCCGCCAGCAGCGGGAAATGTTCACAGATCTGAATTCCCGGGACACGCGTGTCGATGGGTTTGAATTCTCCTCGAACTTCCGCCGGTGCATCCGGTTTCAAATCCCAGGTATCCTGATGCGCTGGGCCTCCCCACATAAAAAGCAGGATACATGCTTTTGCTCTGGCCTGCGCGGCCAGTTGCTTTGCCTGACGTTCGACGTGCTGAAGTTCTGTTCGTTGCTGCGTGGCAATTGCGGCAGCAACGGATTGAGCGTTCAGTAGTTCCGGCAGCGAAATTCCAAGCAGTCCGGCAGCGCCCGCGCAAAGCGTATCACGTCGTCGGATTGATTGCTGCTGTGGGATTCTCTGCCGGGATATCATATCGCCTGAGTCCTGCAAGTTATGTCTCTTCATCATCGTCGTCATCATCGTCTGGTGGATCAGACAATGCCGGCATGCCGATCAGCGCTTCGACTTTCTCGGCGAACTGGCAAAGTCTCCCAAGCACCCGAGCCTGTAGCGGGGGCAGTGAATGACCGATGGTGTCTGCAGCTTCGTAAAGTTCCACCGGATTGTCGGGGTCCGGCAGCTTTTTCAGCATGTATTCGGCCATGGAAATGTCGGCCTTCGCGTGATCGAAGGGATATCGAGTCTGTCGAAACGACGAATGCAGGTCGACAATCAGATCGTTGAGTACTGCCATTTGACTGTGAATATTCTCCAGCACGCCCTGAGCATCATTTCCATTGGATAATATGGTCAGAAGTTTGCCGAGCACAATTTGTCCATCCCTGATCTCAAGCAGCTGGTACAGCCGCTCGTTGATGTGAAGGAACATCTGCAACAGCTGATCCAGTTCGTGTGGGAAGAAATTGTCGGCTTCAAGTCTTGCCGCAATCTTGCCGACACGCGCGAGTTTCAGCGCGGTGTAAAGTCGATCTGCTGCCGGGTCTTCAAATGCCTGCAGCTTGGGTTCCATCTTTCCCTGTCGAAGTCCTGCGGTATCTTCCGCCTGCTTCGCCTGACCTCGTGTTGTCAGCGGAATACTGAAATCTTTGGCCTTGACGTTTACGCCTGCAGCGATGAGCGCACGGGCCAGCTTGATTTCGATCAGCTGAGTGTCGGCCTTATCGTATCGCTTCCATGCCTTTGCATAGCCGGGAGCTGCTTCCAGCATTTCGGCTCGACAAGCCTTCAGGTCTTTGGCCGCTTCGTTGGAGTTCGCAGGTGCATCCCAGACATCTGTTGGTGACGGCATGGCCCGGTACCATGAGAAATGCCCCTGAAAAAATCGCCGAAGTGCTTTGTAAGATTCCTGTTGCAGCTTCTGTCGTTCAATCAGGTCATCGACCGGATGGATGCTGCTCTTCCTGAGTTCCTTACCGAAGACCTCCTTGTAAAAATCCCAGGTGACAGCACGGGCATGGAAGTCGAATCGCCTGAAAAGATGGGACGCGGGGCTGGAGACAGCGAAAATACCGTCGGTATTTTCTCTTGCTGCACTGGCAATACGATCTCGGTCGGCGGGATGTGTGTCAAAGAGACCGGTCTTTGCGGTCGTTTCATGTTCCTGAATTTTCTTCAGCAGCTTTTCGGGGATTTGTTCAACGTTCAGAACGATGAGTTTCGGCAGATTGTCACCGAGTCGTCCTTCGTCGTAGAACTGACCGAGGTCCGCAAGTGCTCCGTGGTGTGCGATTCCCAGCACACTGAGCTGCCGGGCAGTAGATGCAAAAATATCGCTGCCTGCCAGACGCGCTTCGTGTCGGTCCGCGTCATATTCCATTTGTCGCAGGAGAAATCCACTGACGGCATGTCCCGTCACCATCAGCAGCCATAGCACGCGACGGCTCAGCCAGACTGCAAGCCGTGTCAGATGAAAAATCCAGCCTATCCGCAGGTCCATCTCTTTCGACCATTCTTCCAGCTTTTCGTCCCATGCGTCACGTTCGTAAACCACACGCGTGAACCAGTAACTGATCGAACGAATGATGTACGAAACTCGCATGCCCGTGCCCTGCGCGAAATGCCCGAATTCATGTGCCAGTACCCCGGCAAATTGACGCATGTCCAGGCCGGCCACCAGCGGCATACCGATTGTCAGCACAAGATCATTGCCGAACATGCTGAGAATGCCGCGATTGAATCCCGCGCTGGCGTTGATGTTGCAGTCGATGTCTATGCGCTGGGGGGGCGGAGCACCAACAATACTGCAGATGCGATCGACAAATTCAAACAGCAGGGGTTCGTCCCCGGGCTGCAGACTTCGTCGACCACTGTTGTTACCGGGTTTAGAAAACAGCGGTTTCAGCATGAACAGAATCAGGACGATGCCCATGGCTGCCGGGGCAAGGTAGATCAGTCCCGCGAAAACAACCGCGCGACCGCTGCCGCTGGATCCTGCGGATTTCATGATGCCGGTGTGATTGGTGAAATGGTACCACACGGCCCAGCCGACGCCTCCGATCATTGCCATGTAGACGATTGGCAGAGCAATCATGAAAATCGATACCAGTACGATCCCGATTCGATATGACCATTCCACCGGGACGTGGTCAATGGTGTCCGCCTGAAACGAAGTCAGTACCTGTCGATGGAACTTTTCAAAATCACGCGGAGGCGGATCGAAAGCATTCGCAGGAATCGCGGCCTTAACCAATTGGCCTTTCTCTTTGGTCTCCCTGCCGCGTCGAGTTCTGGAATCATTCGCCGGAGCTGGTCGCGTCGAATCGATTTCCACGCGTCTGGCTCTAACGGGTGGCCTTGCTGATCCGCGTGTCGCTGCTTCAGCCGGAGGGCTTTCTACTCGTCTGGCTTTGACGACTCTGGGGGTGGCCACTTCAGGTGCGGCTGGCCGAGCAGGCGAATCTAAATTCTCCGGCCGAACCACGCGTGCTTTCCTGGGAGCGTCATCAGTGACTGCAGCTTTGGTTCGAGTGGCTGTTCTGCCGGTTTCGCTCCTGCCGTCCTTGCCGGGCAACTGAGACGGTGAGACGCTGTGGCTGTTGACTTCAAGAACCGACCTGCATTTTACGCAACGAATCTTCTTCCCCATCAGACTGTCATTCACCGCAAACTTCGCGGTGCAGGAATGGCAGACAACTGGGATTGGCATGCGATCACCGCCAGTTCAGGCTCAGGAGGGATTCAGGAGGGGATTCGTCGGCGTTGGAGGCAATTCTGGCTCGTGTGAGACCCACATTCCGGGTGTTGCGTGGATGCATCAAATTTCGTTGGGCGTGTTGCAGAATATCAACACTGGGGAGATTCACGGAAGGTGCAATACGAAAAATCGGATCAACTGAGATATTTCTGCCAGTGCGCAGTGGAGAAATATCATACGGCTGACAACACGCACGTCGGGAAAAATCTAGTGTTTCGACGACGATTCGGGCCACCAATCTATTTTGCCATTGATATACGACCCATGCGATCCGGAATTCCAAACGAATTGACTGCGCGCCGGTCGACCAAACGGAAAGGAGCTGCTGCTGTGGAAGCGGCTGTTACCTTACCGTTACTGGTTTTGCTGGTGTTTGGATCAATCGAACTGGCCAACGCTGTTTTTCTGAAGCAGTCAATCAATATTGCTGCTTACGAAGCGGCGCGGATCGTAACGCGTCCGGGTGACAACGAAGCCCAGGCACGCGTTCGAGCTCAGGAAATCCTGGCCGCCCGCAAGGTCGGGACCTACACGATCACTTTCGATCCATCGAACGCCTCGCAGAGAGGCGCGGGGGATGCTGTCAAGGTGACAATTACTGCACCTTCTTCAAATTTAAGCTACGGGCCTCTTCGGTTCATGGCCGGTAAGTCAAGTCACGCCACTGTCACGATGGTCAAACTTTGACACAGGGTAAAGCAATGCGAATCTCAAGACGAGTCGAGGGCGCCCGGGATACAGCTGAACGGTCAGGTGCAGCACACATTCTGATTGCTGTCATGCTGTTTTCGTTTCTCGTGACGGCAGCGATGACGATTGATTTTGCTTACATGCAGTTGATCAGAACTGAACTTCGAACCGCAACCGACGCAGCCGCGCGCGCTGGGGCTGAAGCACTGAACAGGACGCAGGATCCAGCGGCAGCAATTCAGGCGGCTGTCGACTACGCCGCGCTCAACAATGTTGCAGGTCGGCCATTCCGAATTGCTGCCACCGATGTCGAACTCGGGCGCGTTGCGCGTCAGCCAAACGGGCGATGGAGTTTCGAAGCTGGCGAGTCTCCGTTTAATTCGGTCCGTATCAATGCGAACATCAACGACGCAGCGACGACAAAATCAATTCCAACTTTCTTCGGTCCCGCATTCGGTCACGCCGGCTTTTCCACGCACACTCAGGCTGTGGCCGGGCAGCAGGAAGTCGAAGTGATGCTTTGCCTGGACCGATCAGGTTCGATGTTGTTCGACATGTCCGGAATCGACTATTCGTATCCGACGGGGAATGGGTTGCTGAGCAATTTCACCGCCTGGGGAACGATCTGGCAGTATCACTTGTCCCCACCCCATCCCGTGTTCAGTCGCTGGGCTGTGTTGCGACGGGCTGTCGACGTATTCTTCGATGAGGCCAGCGACCAGTCGACGCCTCCACGGACCGGACTGGTCACCTGGGGATCGGACTATCAGATGCCCATTTCGCCTTACACGTGGTACTACGCCTCCGAGACGGATTACCCGCTGCCGGCGAAGGCGGGATTCGACTGGAAAGACAGTGTCCGCGACATGAAGCAGGACCTTAAGCATCGTCAGTTGCTGCCGATGATGGGTGGGACCAATATGGAGGCCGGGATCAGAGCCGCCACAAGTTCATTGACAGGAGGCAATAGTCGCCCTCTGTCAAACAAAGTCATTATTCTGCTGACCGACGGTCAGTGGAATGCCGGAAATGATCCGATTTTTGCTGCTCAGGCCGCGGCGAGCCAGAATATCACGATTCACACCGTGAGCATGCTGACCACGGATCAGCCGATCCTTCGGGATATTGCGAACGCTACCGGTGGTAAATACTACGTCACACAGAATGAAGCGGAACTGAGTGCAGCGTTTCGAGAACTTGCCCGAACGCTTCCTGTTGTGATGACCGAGTAACTTAGTCGAATACACTTGCTGGACAAACAGGATGCGTAAGTTAAAGAAGAATCAGCGGGACTGTGTCGACCGTTCTTCAAAAGGACGGTCTGGCGCATTAACGATTGAGTTTGCCATTGTCGCTCCACTGATCTTCCTGCTTTTCTTTGGAGGACTTGAGCTGGCAGCTGTGAACTTCGTTCGGCACACCGCGGGTAACGCTGCCTACGAAGGATGCCGGGCATTGATGCTGCCGGGCGGAGCGACTCAGGATGCCATCGATGAATCCACTCGATTGATGAATCAACTGGGGTATTCGAACGGAGTGAACGTCATTGCGAACAAAGATGCAACGAAAGCAACCGTGACCATTGAAGTGCCTGCACGCTTGTATTCGTTTGGCCTTGTTCGATTCACAGGCAACACAACAATTCGACAGACCTGTTCGCTGACCCTGGAAGTTCCGTGACGGAGATTGGCCGCTGGCGTTTGCAGCATTGATCTGACGTACTGAACTGACAGCATTGGAAACAGCGATCCCGGTACGTTGGCACAGGATCGGCTACTCGATGACATGGCGCAGTCTGCAACTCGCGGATGCGAATTGGCATCGGCAGATTCAGTATCCGGCTGCCATTCCGTCTTTACGACTTTCTGAAGCTCCGATATACAGATCCCGCTGAAGATCGTATCCAATTCCCTGGTACCCGCCAAAAGCGCCTGGCTGCGGTTTGAAGTTGTGGCCGCGACGTCGCAGGTCGTCCAGCGTCTTCTGAGGGAAGCCGGATTCCAGCGCCAGAGTGCCTCCGTCGGTCATGGATTCACCCGTCGGCTGCGATGATCCGGAATGCAGAATTCGGGGGGCATCACCGGCCTCCTGCAGATTCATTCCGAAGTCGATGATATTTGAAATGATCTGAACGTGTCCCTGCGGTTGCGTCGCACCACCCATCACTCCGAAGCTCAGAAACGGCTTACCGTCTTTTGTCACAAAAGCGGGGATGATCGTGTGGAAGGGGCGTTTCCCCGGGGCGTAAGAGTTGAATCGTCCGGGAGTCAGATCGAACAACTGGCCACGGTCCTGTAGACAGAACCCAAGTCCATCGGGACACATTCCGGAGCCAAAGCCGCGATAATTACTTTGGATCAGGGAGACCATATTTCGATCCTTGTCGGCGACCGTCAGGTAGATTGTGTCACCTTCTTCCAGCGCGTAAGGAAGGCCGGGAGAATAGGCGACGGCAGCCTTTGATGGGGTGATGAGATCAAACCTCTTTCCTGCATACTCTTTGGAGATCAGTTCTTTTACCGGCACGGCGGCAAACTGCATGTCCGCATAAAGACGCGCGCGATCTTCGAAAGCAAGCTTTTTGGATTCCACAAAATAGTGAACGTGGTCTGCACTCCCAAATCCAGCAGATCGCAGATCAAACATTTCCAGAGTATTCAGCATCTGCAGTGCTGCGATGCCCTGCCCGTTTGGTGGCAATTCCCAAACGTCATAGCCACGGTAGTTTGTGGAAACAGGTTCTATCCACTCAGAATGGTGCGATGCAAGATCCTCCAGCGTCAGAAACCCTCCGTGCTGCTTCATGAAGGACGCGATCCGGTTGGCTGTTTCACCTTTGTAAAACTCATCACGCCCGTTGGCGGCAATCCGTGACAGTGTGGACGCAAGTCCGGGGTTTCTGAAAATGTCGCCCTTCCCCGGCCCGGTTCCTTCCGGGGCAAATGTGTCCATGAATCCTGGATACTTACCCAGAACAGGCACGCTGTTTTGCCAGTAGTATGAGATCACTTCGGAGACGGGAAAGCCTTCCTTCGCATACGTAATGGCCGGCTGAAGGATCTGCTGCACAGGCAGTTTCCCGAATCGTTCATGCAGCGAGAACCAGCCGTCAACACACCCGGGAACGGATACCGGCAACGGTCCGTAAGGTGGAATTGTCTTCAGCGATCGCTTCTCGAATTCTTCAGGCGTTAAGCTTTGGGGAGACCGGCCGCTTCCATTCAGTCCATAAAGCTTCCCGGTTTTTGCATCCCAGACGATGGCGAAGATGTCTCCTCCGATACCACAACCTGTGGGTTCCATCAGTCCAAGGACGGCATTGGCTGCGATAGCTGCATCGATGGCATTTCCACCACGCTGCAGAATTTGTAATGCGGTTTGAGTCGCCAGTGGCTGACTTGTACACGCCATTCCGTGCCTGGCATAAACCTCTGAACGTGTGGCAAACGGCTGCCCGGTAATGCGGTCTTCAGCCTGAATACTGATTGTTGCCTGCCCGGACATGAACAGGACAGAAATAAGCCCGACAATGTTCTGACACAGCGTCGCACGGAATTGTGATTGCATGTCGGGGACCTTTCGGTGAGTAGAATTCGGCTGAGAGCTTATCAGAATTGAATTTCGATCTTCGGGTCTTCTGCATCGCTGGTCTCGCGCTGCACGCGCACGGCACTACATGCAAGTCGACCAATGATGGCTTCGGAAGACTGAAAATAGAGTTTCATGGATTCATCAACAAGGGCATCGATCACACCTTCTTCGGGCCTTGCTTTATGGCGAGAGATCGCGACAACGGTGTAATTTTTCGCCCGGTGAACGCCCAGTTGAAATGTGCCGCTGTCACTGCAGCGCGTGAAGTACACTCCCATGGATTCCAGCGCCGCTCGAACGGATTGCTGGTCTGAATCGGATGCCAGCTCTCGCAGACTCATTCCATCCAGTCGAAGTCGCCCGTCGCGTGTTTCCGGCAGGGCAATCACCAACGCACCAGAATCAGGCTTTGTGCTCCCGTCCGTATCCAGGAAGGTAACTTTCCCCGTTAGCTCGTCGTCGACTGATTGGGGCTCCGACTTTTCGGCCGGCCTTTCTGTATTCGTTGCAGATACCGGACGACCTTCCTGATTGGATGTTAACTTGTTGTCAGGCGATTCGCTGGATGGAGAGTCGGGTGTGGAAACCCACAAACCCGAAATCGTCAGAGTGCAGATGCAGCCAAGGACGACGCCAATGAGTATTCCGACAGGAAGCCCTCGATTTCGGAGGATTGCGTTCCGTGAATCCTTTGCGACTGCCGGAGGTGTGCGTCCGGATTCCCTGTCGATCCCGGATCCGCCAGGCACCAGCTGGACTTCATCGATCCCCTCCATCTCCCTGTCGCAGGCGTGCGCGACAGAGTCCAGATCCTTCAGGCAATTGAGAGCATCGATGAGTGTTTGGTCCTGATGGAGGGGTTTCGAATCCGAACGCGACTGCACACCCCTGGCGGTTGCTATGGCGGTTCCCTGATTCTCCGGAACGCAGATCGATCGGCCGCAGCCGGGGCAGTCGATAATTTCGCCGATCTTCGACGCAGCAATTCCCAGCATCTGGTCGCAGTACTGGCAGCGAAATTTTACCGACATGGAATGGATTCGTTGTAATTCGTGTAGCCAGACAGAAAGGAACGTGTGCTCGACATTCTGGCGGTTTCAAACCAAACGTCAAAGTGTTTGGGCGATGCGGAGGATGAATGCCGGTTCTTTGGTCAAGCCAGCCATGCTCCGCTGTCAGCTGAATGTCGGGTTCCGAGCGGCATGAAACAAGAAAGGCCGGGACGAATTTCGTCCCGGCCCTGGTTGACTTGTCTGCGAATCCTGTCTTGCCGAATCCTGTGTTGGCGAAAGCCGTGTTGGCAATTGCGAAGACTCAGATACCGCCCTGACCGTTCTGTGAAAACCGCCGCAGATCCAGCGTGGGCTGTTGGTCGAGTGTATCCAGTGCGTTATCGCGTTCCTCGTTGAGTTGCTCCGCTCGGTTATTCCAGAAGTCACTCAATTCCACAATGGCAGGACCCAGCAGGAACATGAAGACGGATGGCATCAGGCACAGCGCGACCGGGAACAGCAACACAAAAGACGCCGCGTTGGCTCGTGCATCCGCTCGTTCTTTCAATGAACTGCGAATGCTGTCACTGTACTCGGTCAGCGAACGCGAGATACTGGTTCCTGTGCTTTCTGACTGCATCAACAGTGATGTGAATGAATGGACGTCTGGTGTATCGATTCGGTGGGAAAAATTCTTCAGCCCCTGAACCAGCGAACCAACCTCTGTTTGTCGATTGACGATGGATAGTTCTTCAGCCAGTGCGGGATGAACGCCGCTGAGTTCGCCGGCAATTCGCTTCAATGACTGTGGGACTGTTAATCCCTGGCTGACACCCATGTTCAGCATATCAAGAACGTCCGGAAGACCCCGGTCAATGTCAGCCTTTCGATCGCTCGCCTTGAATGCCACGAGGAGTGGCGGCAAAGCCCACATCAGCAACGGAGCCAATACGACGGCACCCAGAATCCAGAGTTCCAGTGCCGGGGGAGCCATGATTAGCAGGACACCGAAAAAGACGAGTGCCAGGAATGCGAGCACAAAACGAATTGCGCTGAGGTTCAGCCACGAAGCACGCGAACGATAACCCGCTGCGCTAAGGTTCATTCGTTGATGTTCTCGCCGTTCTTCGGATTCCGGCAGCAACGCTGCCAGTGAAGGGGTGACGGAACCAAAAATGTAATCGTCTTCAGGGATCGGTAGTTCTTCCGGTTGAAGCGCGCGAAGCTGCAGATCGTTATCGGTCAGGATTCCGCTGAAGGAGGAAAACAGCTTCCGATCACGCCATGTCGATGTCTGTAATTCGCTTTGTGGAACAGCAAACGACGCCACCGGAGCTGATCCCGACACATTGGCGGCACCGGATCGAAGGGCATCACCAAAATCAGACAGCTGTGATGTTGCTGCGTGAATCGCGCCACTGATCGGACTTGTGAAGCGATCGAGTGAACTTTCACTGTTTTGACCAGCCGTATTCTGACTCTTCCTGTCCGGATTGGTACTGTTTGCAGGACCGTGCGCAAGTGCTTCGAGCCGTTGCTGGTGCTCTCGGTTTTCGGCGGCAGGCGGCTGCGATGGGTGTGGACTCTGATTGAGATCCAGACGCGGCCGCTCTGCTGATGTGCTGCCGAACATCTGCTTCAGTGCGATGCCGATGACAGCAATCAAACAGCCAATAATTATGTAGGACGACATTATCTATTCTCCAGAACCGCCGGGCACAGGCTGAACAGCAGGAATCAGAAGCGAGCCGTTCGCTGCAGAACGCGGAAAACGATCAGGGCGCCGACAATCTGCAGGACGACGGCCGACCAGAGTGAAAGTCGGCCCCAGAATGAGCTCAACAGCTTATCCAGGTAGTCCGGGTCTCGGAAAAGGTAGAATCCAATAATCAGGATGGGCACCAGCACCATCATAGTCGCACCGGCACGACTGGCGATTGTGGCTGCGCGAAGCCGAGATGCGTAGTGCAGTCGGTCCCGCACTGACGTCGCCATACGTTCGAGGACCGAAATGAGGTCGCCCCCGGTGTCCTGATGAACGGCAATGGCAGAGCTCAGCATGGTTAGCGTGGTAACGCCGGTTCGATAAGGAAGATCTTTTACCGCACTGGCAAGATCCAGACCCATCTCTGTCCGACGGGCTGAAAGTCGAAGTTCGTCACCCAGAGGCGATTGTGTATCTGCGGCCACCATTTGAAAGCTGTTTTCGATATTGCGTCCACTCCTCGCAGCCCTTGCCATTTCTTCCACCATCGCTGGCATCTGTTCCATAATTTTCTTCTGGCGACGCGAACGCAGAAGCATGGCAGTCGCGATGGGCAACAGCATTCCCACAATCATAGCGATGCCCGACCGAATGGGGTCTTCAAACATCACGAATGCGAGCCCGCCCAGCGTCAGGCCGCAAAGCAGACAAAGTCCCAGCCATACGGAGGGAGCCGTTCGGATGCCCGACTGAAGCATCAGTTGATCGAACCAGCCATTGACAGAGTCACCGGTTGAGTCACTGCTTCCGGTGGAGAAGCGATGATCTTCCTTCAGCAGTCCGGAAAAATCGGCTACGCGCTGTTTTGGCTGTGGAAATGATGTGTCACTTGCGATCATATTGATTTCGATTCGTCAAAGTGCAGTTCGCGAGGTTCGAACAGTGGCTTGTACTGTTCAACATCTGTTCCGGTCAGTGCCAGTCGTCGAAGCGCAACAGGCTGGTAGCCGGTCGCGAAGAAACTGCCCCGGATTCGACCTTTTTCATCATGGCCGGTGATGCGATAAACGAAGATGTCTTCGACCTTGTATTCGCCATCGCGTACGCCGGAGACCTCTGAGACACGCGTGACGCGTCGTTCACCCGAACTCAGGCGAGTGACATGAATGATGATGTCGATGGCATTTGCGATATACTGACGTGCAATGCGTGAGGGAAGTTCTGCACCTGACAGGGCGATCATCAGTTCCAGTCGATCCAGAGTCTCCCGCGTATCATTCGCATGCACAGTGCTCATGGAGCCATCATGACCTGTATTCATGGCCTGCAGCATGTCCAGCACTTCGCCACCGCGTGCCTCGCCGACGATGATTCGGTCTGGTCGCATTCGCAGCGAGTTTCGAAGCAGATCTCGCTGGGTCACAGCGCCCTTGCCTTCCATGTTCGGCATGCGGGTTTCAAGGGGCACCACGTCGGGCTGCTGCAGAGAAAGCTCCGCTGTTTCTTCAATGGTGACAATACGCTGCGTTTCCGGGATGAAGCGGCTCATACAGTTCAGCAGAGTTGTCTTGCCGGCACCGGTACCGCCAGCAACGATGATGTTCATTCTCCCCCGAACCGCCAGAATCAGAAAGTCGGCGATCGCAGGTGCGAGTGAACCGAACTTGATCATGTCTTCGATCTGCAAACGACGATTCCCAAATCGTCGAATGGAAACAGTGGGACCACACAGTGCGAGCGGCGGAATGACTGCATTGAAGCGAGATCCATCCGGCAGGCGTGCGTCAACAATCGGATTCGATTCATCGATTCGACGACCGGCTCGCCCGACCAGCCGATGGATGAAGTGCATCAGATGACCGCTGTCAGCAAATCGCACGTTCGTGGGCTGAAGAACACCACCTCGTTCAACGAGGACGCGATCGGGTCCATTGATCATGATATCGGTGACGGTGGGATCAACCATCAGCGATTCGATTGGCCCGAATCCGTAAATCTCATCCATAATCTCGGTGACCATCGCTTCGCGCTGTTGGCCATCGAGGTGTACATCCTGACGTGAGCAAAGATGCTGGGCCAGAGACTGCAACTGAGTCCGCAGCTCAGCCTCCGTCAGTGTTTCTGCCTTGCTGAAGTCGATGACGTCAACGATTTGTCGATGGATTGACGTTTTCAGTCGCTGGAAATCACGACTCGCGGCGACCGAGGAATCTGTAGAACTCACCATTGATTATCCCTGCCGTTAACAAATGACTCACGGCGAATCTCAAACAGCCCGCCATGTCAGTGCATGACGGAGTCGTAACGTCAAAAACTAATGCTTCCCGTCTGTTATCGATCCCCACCCGTGCAAAGTACACAATTGTCGAATGTCACGTTGCAGGCAGAGTGTCCCGAAGATCATGCGAAAACGGCAGAATCCGCGCGACGTCAACAGTCGGACCATCTTTGTCGGGTGAACGTTCCAACTGTCTGGCAGGACTTCGCGATCGGACCTCAGGTGCGATTCCTGAATGATCGACTTCGGATCTCTGTCCCGACCGAGTTTCAGGTTTATGACAGTCGGCAGGATTGGGTTGACAGCGGACCAGCAAAGCTGATTGTTGGATCGCCTGTTGAAGAGCGGAATGGCTCGAGCCGGAGGCCCTATGACACGACGGTTTACAGCCGTCCAGCGTGCCTGTGCCGATTTTCAACGGACAGTTCGCTGCGAAACTAATACGCCAATCGCATCCTGTAGACGTATCTGTTTGACGGGGCTGTGCCGGTCGAATCCATGATTGCGGTCGCGGTGGTCATCACACACGGCTGGAGGACGATGTCGACCTGCCCGGACTTTGACATACGGACTGACATCACTCGTGCCGCAACCGTTCGGTCCAGCGTCAGAGCCTGTGTGCTGTTCGAAGAGCCGTCATGTTCGGGCTCGGCGTCGTCTGATTCCGTTTCCGATTGCGTGATTGGGAACAGGACGGGGCGACCCAGCGCAGATGCAATCGCATCTGCAAATGGATTCAGGCTGGTCTTTGTCAGTGCAACGCCTGTACAGCGATGAGGGAACACAATACTGGTCGCTGCAGTGCGATCAGTTGGACCTCCAGCGGCAACTCCTCCATGCAGCGAATCTGCATCAATTCCTCCGGCCATCCAGTCTGTCAGCAGAGACGGATCCAAATTCGGCTGATTACAAAGGTTCAATGGGATGATGTTTCCGCACTGATTAGCAACACTGTTGGGCTGAAACGTCAGCTGGATTTCAGGCAACCCGTCCGGCCCCGGTTGAATGGTATGACTGTCGTTGCTCCATGCGTACTGGTCCTTCCCGTGCCCCTGTTCGATGAGCCACGTCCACGAGCGAGAATTCCTGCCGGTGCTGTCATCGGGAATGGCCAGAGGGGCCATCGGAATGTTAATCCCGGGGCCTGCCTGAAATGCAACCGGCTGGTTCTCAATCTTTGCCGTCGCGTGCATGCCGATGGCTGCTTGTTGCACTCCGCTCAGTCCCGGAAAGAACATTCGGACGCTGTGTTTTGGCCCGCCATCAGAACGGAGTCCGCCGTATGTCACAGTGACAGAGGCTGGAATTGTCGATGTGGACGACGCGACAACGGAGTCTGTGCCGTTGAAGAGAATATCGGACTCATCGAGTTCAGGAACACCGGCTGAGGCGTGGTATTTTCGAGACATGTCGATGGCGGAAAGTTTTGCGCGATCCAGTCGCCACTGATTTTCGAGGTCGGCTGGGTGAACTTTCAGCAGATCGTCGGACAGGAGCTCGCTGCCCGCTGCCAATGCGGCTGCTTCAGCGCAGCGAATGGCCTCTGCTCGCATCTGGCTGAGCCACAGTTGATTGATGACGAGTGACGTACAGAGTCCCGCCAGCATCAAGGCAAATACGCTCCAGGCCGAAATCACACCTCGCCGACTGTGTAAGCGCTGTTCGCGATGATCCAGTTTTTGATATACGCATGCCTGCATCGGCGAGAATCCTTTTTCGTCAACAACTGTGTCCTGTCGCTCAGACGTTGTTTGCAGAAAGAAAGCCTGACCTGAGTGTCAGGCCAGGCTTGCATTCGATGGACAACAGGCCGGGCGAACCTGGCCGGAATAGAGATGTATCAGAGCGAAGAACTGGATGCTGTTTGAACGGAGCCAGTGGATTTGCGGTCGACGCCAGTCGTCCAGTCACTTCCATTGTTGTTATTGTGCAGCGGCGTAACATCCAGATCCATGTCATCGGTATTTCCGTTCTGGCCAAGCCTTTTTCCATCCTTATCCCAGTAGTAAGCCCCACGCCCGCCACCGCGGTAATGCTCGGTAACAAAAGGCTTTTCCTGCTCTTCTTCTTCGACCATGCCCAGCAACTGTTTCAGTGTCACTCGATCTTCATCCGACTGGACGTCGACGCCATTGTGACCAGGACCGTGCGGGTTGAATGTCAGATCGATTTGTCCTTTCTGGCTCGCCAGCAGCATGATCTGTGACTGCTTCTTATCCAGTTCCAGGGTGACGTTATGACCGCGCTCAACAGCGCTCTGCGTGTAGCTGCGGTTGATCGCAACCACCCGAACGCCCTCGAACAACGTCATTGTCATTGCATTCTGATCGGCACCATTTCTTCGGGGATCCGATGATCGCTGGAAACCGGTGGAATCGACTGTCATGTGAACGTCGACGTACTGGCCCGGCTTAATCAGCCCGTTGACCATTGCGGTGTCGTCGCCGACATTGACGGTTACAGCCCGCATGCCGTCCGCGATATCCAGATCCGGATGATCGCCGGGAGCATAGAACTGAGAACCTCGCAGCGGCGTTGCTGCTGTGATTGCCTCTTTCGCAATTCGGCCGACAATCGAATCCTGGTTCAGGAAGGTATCGGGAGCCAGATCGCCCGTCTGCCAGGGGCCGTTTGCGAGGTGTTGTCGGGTGATCAGCGTCCCGGGCGCAATGTCAGTGGTCGCCATCGGAAGAGTGCGGCGATCTTCTTTGGCTTCAGCGATTACTTCTCGGGCCGTCAGTTTCTTGAAGATGAAGCCCACAGCCAGAAGGGCGATCATCAGAAAAGCGGCAACAGTCAGCATCCACGGCGTAAGTTTCACGACGTTTATCTCCAGACGATTCTATTCAACGCAGAGGGGAAATATTCAGCGAGTTCCTGGTTGGTCAAATGACCTGTCAGTCTGACTTTGCGTTCACCATCCCTGCGCTGCGACGTCAGTGTCATCGCATTTTTACGCCACGGCCCGGCAGCGATTTGTAATCCTGTTGCTGCGGTCGTTTCTTCCTGGACCGCAATGTCTCTGTTAACGGTTCAACGATGTTTCATTCTTCATGATTTTATGAGGTCGTCTCAGAACCGTTCTATTTGCTCTGAAGCAACCTGTTGTTCCATAACCATTGGAGCATCAGCTTCGATGAAGCGGCCTTTGACACTAAATCCTGTTAACCATAACAAGTCCGGCGCAGCGTTATTCATAGGAAGCCTGATGTGAACGTTCCCAATGCCCCCAGCGTACGGTGCAGGAATAACCTCAATCTGGCAGCCCGAGGCCAGTTTCGGGCCCAGCATTCTTGTGACATGATCCCTGATGTGATCGGGCTGCTGGCCAGTGAGGCACAGCATGCGTGAACCCTGACGAGCCGCATCACCGATGCGAGTGCGTGCCGACATCAGCATTGAGAATTCAACAATTGCAAACACGAGCAGAAGGAAGATTGGCAGCACCAGGACGAGTTCCATCGACAGAATCGCGCCCCGTCGATTGGCTCCCCGTTCCGGAGAAATGTACGGACCGGGCGACATCTGCACCTCTTTGCGCGCTTGCTGTCGGGCAAATGCACTGCTCCTGCGTTGTCGATCCACGATCTTCATTTCCTGCTCCACCGAAATGCCATGAAGCCGCCCGGATTCGCGTTTCGGCAGAATCGGCGGCTTCATATCGCTTCGGCTGATTGTGTGCCGGAGGATCAGTGTTTTGGCGACTGCCCGCATCACCATTGATTCCGAAACAACGCTAACACGCTCCACGTCGCAAACGCCACAGGCATTGCAAATGCCATGACCCGACGCTTCGATTTTTGCTCCAGCGTCTCTCCCGACTTCTTTTCGTTCGTGTTCTTCAGGTATTGAGTCCTGGTTTTTCGGAACCCCTGTTGGGCAATACTGCCGAGCATCATCACCATCGTGCCAATCGCCACAAACAGCAGACTTGTGAAGAGGACTTTCAATGAAAGGCTCGCGCCCAGCCACACACTCAGACCGCCCATCAGCTTAACGTCGCCACCTCCGGCGGATCCAATCATCCACAATGCGAAGAGAATCCCGAAACCTACAAGAAATCCCAGCAAAGCTGTTTGCAGGCCAGCCAGCCCAAAGAAGCCAATCTGGTAGACTAACCCTGCGACGCACATGGGCACTGTCAGCTTGTTAGGAATCTTCCGGAACCGGTAGTCGCTGATCGCTGCGATTGTGGTGTAGATCACAACGGCTGCCAGGAAGACTGATTGAGATGTCGACAATTCAAACATGGGCGAATATCCAGTGACCGGAGACTGCATTTGGCAGCCGGATGAGATAAGTGGTCGCAGGTACGTGGCTGGCTGACCTGCGAGACCTGTCGCAGACTTCGTCCATCCCGTGGCGATTCTCAAACGAATCAATTGTTGTTCGGGGAATACGCGAAGCCACGAAATTTCCTACGCATTCCCAATACCCTTTCGTGCGAATTGCTTCCCTGATCGAAGTAACCCGTGCAACCGATAGAATCCAACCAGGCATTGCCGACTGAAGTCTGACCACTGGTTCTCCACTGGCCCCGTCCTCTGCTGCCAATCCGGGAAGTTTGTGACTTTTCAGGAAGTCGTGGGACTTCTGCTGCAGATCCGGCATTGATGTCTAACATCGGATTTGCAGTTCTGATCCACATTGAATCGTAATTCTTCGCAGGCCCTGCTGGTCCAATGGAATCCAATCCCTTTGCAGTGTTGTCATTGATCGTGGCTCCGGCCATTCTGACCAATGCATCGTCCGTATTGATCATGAGTACCAGCAATCGTCTGGCACGCGGGGTCGACCGCGCAAGAGAATTGTCCAGGCAGCTCGAAGCGACAGATGACCTCAGTACAAACGAAGCCCAGAGGCGACTACGGGAATTGACAGCGGCCGAACGCCGTACCCTGCTGCTGTTGCGTTCGCTCCGAAGCTTCTATGTGGCATTGGGGGCATTCGCATTTGCCGCTCTGGTTTCTCTGGTCGGAGCGGTATCGGTGCCACTGCAATTACAGGTGCTGGTTGTGCCCCTGGAGTTGGCGGGGGTGACCGCGGGTGTCGTCGCGGTGGCGTCGCTGGTATCTGGTTCAGCACTTCTCCTGAGAGAAACCAGAATCGCGGTTCAGATTGTGAACGAACGAGCGGCGACGATTCGTGAACGATTCGGAACGGCGGAGATCGTCTCCAGAACCAAATAAACGTCAGGAATTCCAGAATGCCTTTCGATTCCCCTGCGGTAAACGTTGTCCTGCTCGGAATTGAAATGGAGATAACACCTGAATGACTTGTACGAACCGCGCCGAAGACCGCAGTATTGGTTTCAGTGAGTTATTTCCATGACAGGCACCATGCAGGACCAGTGCTGCATTGGATTCCAAGCCTGTTCAGAGTGTGTTCCGACGTCTTTTCAAGTATGTGGAGAATGCGATGCGGTCGCTGCTGTGGATCGGATTTCTGGTCGTCTGCGCCGGTTGTGGTGACTCAGGGGACACCGCTGCTGTTTCTTCTGCAACCGGGCCGTCCTTTCAGGATGCATGGCTTTCTTCGGATAAGGAAGGAGAAAGCCGTGTTACGACTTATCAGCCGACGGACACCGTTTTTGTAAAAGCGGATCTGGTCGGTGCCCCGGCTGGCACGGAAGTCACAGCTTCGTTGATCGCCGTAAAGGTCGATCACCCTGATGTCCCGCGAGACACCGAAATCGGCGCGTTCACACAAAAATTCGATGGAACGCTCAACCGGATGAATTTTGATTTTTCAAACGATGGGCCGATGCCCTCAGGTTCCTATCAGGTGGACTTGAGTATTGCCGGCAAACCAGCAGAGACACTTCCGTTTACAATACCGCCCGGTGAAGGCTCGCAGGACCTTTGACATCATCCACGGTGAGAAACCTCAGAAGGTCTCTCTGTCAGTCAGACGGTCATGCGGATGGCTTGAACCTCTGCGGCGTGAATAGCGTCACGATGTCTGGCCGACAACGCTCAATTCCGGATCTTGTTTGCCGAATGTGATCCGCTACGCGAGTTTCAATTCACCGCTGGAATCCCCGAATTCCGTTGTCGGGATACCAAAGCGATTCAGCATATGCACATACAGATTCGCCATCGGCTGAGAATCTGCGTTCAGGTAGCGGCCTGTCTGGATGGCACCGCCACCGTGGCCTGCCAGGATAACAGGCAGATTGTCATGCGAATGTCGATTGCCGTCTGCAATCGCTCCGCCGTACACAACCATTGAGTTGTGCAGCAGTGAATTTCCGTCGACGTCACTTGTTTCATTCATTCGCTGAAGAAACCGTGCGAATCGACTGATGTAAAACTGATCGATTGTCGCCACTTTCTGCGCCAGCTGTGGATCCCGTTGGTTATGTGTGAGGTGATGATGGCCTTCCGGGATCCCCAGTTGCGGAAAAGTGCGGTTACTTCCATCATACGCCAGCAGCAGGGTGGAAATTCGGGTTGTATCCGTCTGGAACGCCAGCACCATCATGTCGAACATCAGATCGATGTAGGCCGCGAAGTCGGCGGGGATGCCATTCGGTGTCGCCTGCTGCACCATCGGAATGCTGCCGTGCATTTCTGCAGCCTGGAGACGCTTTTCCAGCTCTCGCACGACCGTCAGGTATTCATCAAACTTTTGTCGATCATTTACGCCAAGTGTCTGCTGGACATCAGCCGCTTCGTCCAGAACAAAATCCAGTATGCTTCGCTGCGTCTTTTGTCGGAGCTCGAAATTGCGTCGTCGTTCTTCCCCTTCACCGGCACCAAAAAGGCGTTCGAAGACAAAACGCGGATTTGCCTCGGGTGTCACGGGTGTCGTGGGCGAACTCCAGGCCAGATTGTATTGGTAGGCGCAGGCATAGCCGGAATCACAGCCACCTGAATTGCGGATAACGTCAGACGACAATTCAAGTGATGGAAATCGAGTCAGCTGCCCTGCCCTTTGCGCGGCAAACTGATCGACACTGACTCCAACGTGTATGTCGCTTCCCGCCGTCTTTCGTGCGCGGGCGCCCGTGAGAAAAGTGGCGCTGGCACGCGCATGATCACCAGCGCCGTCTCGCCCGGGGGTCGCGTTTTCATGATCGAGTCCACTGATGACCTGAAAGTGCGACTTGAGCGATTCCAGCGGCATCATGGTAGTGTTCAGCTGAAAGTCATCCGTTGGAAACCAATGGTCCTGCTGAACACCGTTAGGAATCGACATGAAAGCCATGCGCAAAGGGGCGCCGGTGGACGTAACTGCAAGCGGGTTTTCATGTGTGGGCGCTGCCAGCAACGACCTGGTCTTTAATGACACCAGAGCGGGCAAGGCGATGGAGACGCCAATGCCTCCCAGGAAACTGCGACGATCCTGACGATGGGTTCGAAACCTGGTCATAGTCTGCTCACTTTTTCCGGACGACTGTTTCGCATTTTTTGAAAGGGGGCCGATTCGATGACGCCAAAGACCAGTTCGCTGAATCTGCCATTGTTCGCCTTCAGACGTGCAACAATCTGGTCGACTGTCTCTTCATCGGTGTAGTCCAGACCGCGGCCAATTGCGAATGTCAGCATTTTCTGGCTGACACAACGGTAGAAATCTTCTGCGTGAAACTCCCGGAGAATACGTTTCAGTTCTCGCACATCCTGAAATTCTTCACCAGTAATCAATCGTCCTGAAGCGTCAATTTCACCTGTGCTTTCTTCCTCTCGCCATCGCCCGAGTGCATCAAAATTCTCAAGGGCAAGTCCCAGAGGGTCCATTCGCGAATGGCACGAAGAACACAACGCGTCTTCTCGATGAGCCGACAGTAGTTCCCTTAAACTGGGTTTGTGATCGCCAAATCGATCGGCTGCTGATTCCAGCGCCGGCACGTTGGGTGGCGCGGGGGGAGATGGTGTTCCCAGCAAATTGTCCAGCACGTACAACCCGCGTTTGACTGGTGACGTACGCGTTGGGTTCGATGTGAGCAGAAGCATTGACGCGTGACTGACAATCCCGCCTCGAGGGCTGTCTTCAGGCAAAAGAACCCTTCGCATCTCGTTGCCCTGGACATCCGGAAGGCCGTAGTGTCGAGCCAGTTTTTCGTTTACGAATGTGTAGTTGCTGTCAAGCAGATCCGGCAGGCTGCCGTCATTCTTCGCGATGTATTCGACGCACATTTCCGTTTCCTGCTGCATGGCGCGTCTTAGTTCATCATCGAACTGATCCACAGCATTTCGAATCTCTCGGAAGCGACTCCTGGCTTTTTCTTCTTCGGGAGTGAGTTCTCGATTGAATCCCCTTGAACGTCGGCTGCGGAACTCCGACAGCAGCTGTTCGTATTCTTCCTGAAACCCAAGGACGACAACCGGATCGACAGTTGTCTGGCGGACATCGCGCATTCGAAGCCACTGACCGACGAAATTGCGGATAAATTCGCGAGCCCGCGAATCGCTCATCATCCTTTCGACCTGCGGGCGAAGTGCACTTCGGAGTTGTTGCTGTTCCGCCAACTCCACAAGCTCGCGATCAGGCATTGTCGACCAGAGGAAATAGGATAGCCGGGAGGCAAGTCCCGGTTCATCGATCATCGCCACCGGTTGATCTTTCTGTTCTTCCATGGGGTTCTCCAGACGGAACAGGAAGCGAGGCGATGCAAGTGCTGCGACCATGGCCTGTGCAATTCCCGACTCAAACGTGGATTCCGGTTGCAACCACGATTCTTCGGCAATACCCACAAGCCGATCCACGGTTTCTGATTCAATTCGACTCCGGAATGCACGTTGAGTGAAACGACCAATGATCTCACGGGCATACTCACGGCGGGCTCCCGGGTAGACTGCCGCGGGCGGCTGATCTCGGGTGAAGAACCGCAGGTAGTTCTCCGGGTGAACGCGCTCAGGCGTATCCTGCGGCCCCTCGATTCGCACCGTTTCGACGTCAAACCAAACGTTGCCTGATCGATTTTGTTCGACGTCGTCAGGAGATTCTTCTGCTTTCAGCGGAATGATTTCATAACTGAGCACGCGGTCTCCTTCGTCCCACGTTTCCTCAAAATGATCGGTATGCAGTTTGTTTTCATCCCAGGCATATTCGCGTCGGCTCAGTTCCCGATCGTCGACGCGGAAAACGACCTGGTAACGTGCGGAATCGAATTCAAATGTGCCGTTGAGTCTGACTGCCGTGTCGATGATGTAGCGACCGGGTTCGGTGATCGTGATTGTACGTTCCACGTGAGCGGGTTGTTTACCGGACAATCCGTGTCCGTCGAAATTGCGATCCTTGTCCCGAAATTCGCGTCCATTCAGTTTTTTTGAGGGCAGGACCCACGTTTGGGTTGGAACCGCTTCTGCCACGATCTGCTGAGCGGCCTTGAGATATTTTTCCATCAGCAGTGGTGAGAAGCTGAGCGCGTCGCCGACATTATCGAACCCAAACCCCGAATCATCGGGCGGAAAAAGAATGGCCGCGTTGAAGCGAATTCCCATCAAATCTGAAACTGTGTTGCCATATTCTTCTCGGTTAAGTCGTCGAACCGTTCGCCTGCCAGGATCCGGATTCGCCAAATCAATTTGAAATGCCGTTTGCTTAATCCAGTCCGTCAACAACCGAATTTCATCGGTCGTCGGCTTCTCACTTCCAACAGGTGGCATGACCTGAGCGCGAACATTTCTAAGGACATTCCACCACGCTTCCGGTTGAGACGCGGCTTCTGAATCTGAAGAGAATTCTTCCAGTGACAGATTGCCTTCTGCTGCGTCATTTCCGTGGCATTCAAAACAGTATTTCTGAAGAAGCGGCCGGATTTGTGCCTGATAATCGTCAGCAATGACGGGGCTTGCCGAAACAACTGCCTGCCCGCCAGGGCAAAGTACGATGCCAATCCAGACCAGAACTGCGGCGGGACTTGCAAACATCCTGTTGCTGGTCGATTTGTTGTTCTTGCAGGGAATCAAGACATTGGCCCCGGTGGAGGTTCGATAAAAAACTGAAACAGCTGGCGGACGTTCCTGGGTCATTCAACAGGTGATTCAATCAGTGGGTCGCGCATTCGATTTCGTCCGTGACAGGTGATCCGGTCTATCAGCCCGTTGAACAACGGGACTGGATCGAGCAGGAGACCTTAAAACACGATGGTTTTCAGTCGTCCTGCATGACTGTCCCGGTTTTTCAACGGACAGCTATGGATTTCTTCATGCAGCGGACTGTCGATTTGCCCCTGTCATTCTTCACGAGAATCTAAAGCATGTGGAAACTCGACGCTAACAATCGTAGACTGTTTCCTTCCCTCCAGGTGAAACTCTCCCGCCAACATAATGCTGTCAATATGCCGATTGAGACGTGAATCATGACAAATGCTATCGTCGTTCACGCAACGAATTGCTCATCGTTCCGGATTGTCCGATCCCGCCACCGCAGTAAGCAGCTTTCATCGCTGCTTTGTTCTGCGCTGATCGTGCTTCTGTCTGGTTCAACCGCGGTCGGCGAAGATCGTTCCGACTATGTTACCCGGATCAAGCCGATTCTGCAGGAAAAGTGTTATTCCTGCCACGGAGCGATTCGGCAGGAGGGCGGTCTGCGACTGGAAACGCGTGACTTGATGCTGAAGGGAGGAGATTCGGGGGCTGTTTTCACCATAGAGATGCCTGCGGACAGTCTGATCCTTGAACGTGTGACAACCGATGATTCGGACCTGCGGATGCCTCCTGAGGGAGAAGGTTCGCCCCTGACAAAATCGCAGGTTGAGTTGTTGAGTCGGTGGATCAGCGATGGGGCTGTGGCGCCGCACGAAGAGATTCCGGCCAGTCCGAATCAGCACTGGGCATTTCAGCCTGTTGTCCGCCCTGCTCTTCCGACCGTGGCCGTTGCGGAATCTCCACCTGCCGTCGATCCGCCCGGACTGTCTTCAGAAGCAAATCCCATTGATGCCTTTATCGCAGCGGGATACGCAAAACATGGTTTGCGGCCTGTGGAGCGAGCTGACCAGTCAATGCTGATGCGCAGAGTCTACCTGGACCTGACTGGTCTGCCGCCGACTTACGAGCAGCAGAAGGATTTTGTGAATGATAAATCTCCCGGTGCCTACGAGCGGCTTGTGGACCAGCTACTAGCGAGTCCCCAGTATGGCGAACGCTGGGGACGGCACTGGATGGACATCTGGCGATACACTGACTGGTACGGACTGGGCGCACAGTTGCGTAACAGTCAGAAGCATATCTGGCACTGGCGTGACTGGATCGTTGAATCGTTGAACGCTGATAAAGGTTACGATCAGATGGTGCTTGAGATGCTGGCTGCGGATGAACTCTATCCGACGGATGCCGATAAGCTTCGAGGCACCGGATTTCTGGCTCGGCATTACTATCTGTTCAATCGAACGACCTGGCTGGACGACACCATTGAGCACACCAGCAAGGCGTTTCTCGGGTTGACCATGAACTGCGTGAAATGTCACGCCCATAAATACGATCCTATTGCTCACGAAGATTACTACGCACTGCGTGCGTTTTTTGAACCGTATCAGGTGCGACTGGATGCCGTGCCCGGTCAAACCAACCTGGAAGCGGATGGACTGCCGCGAATCTTTGATGCTCATCCAGAGGCCCAGACGTTTCTCCACCTGCGCGGCGACGAGAAGAACATCGATAAGTCTCAGGTGATTCAGCCTGGTCTGCCGGCTATTCTGACATCCGCGCCCTTGCACATCGAACCCGTCGAACTTCCTCCGGTTGCAGTCAACCCTGCACTGCAGGAATTTGTACTGGAAGATAGTCTGGAGGATGCACAGCAGGCGATTGCCAAAGCCAGGGAGGCAGTTGTAAGGGCACAGAAACAACTGGCAACGCTGCAGCAGTTGAAGACAACGCCTGCCAATGCTGGCGCAGATGAAGAATCAGATGACTTCATTGTCGATGATTTCGATTCTATTCGCGAAGACGACTGGCAGCTGGGCGCCGGATCGTGGTCCGTTGCCGGCGGCAAGCTGATTCAAACTCAAACCGGTGCTTCGCGGGCCTTCCTTCGGACTCGGCATCATCATCCCGCTGATTTCATCGCGTCAATCAGATTCACGACAACTGGAGGAGACAAGTGGAAGTCTGTCGGGCTGGCGTTTGATGTGACCGGTACGACACCGGGCGGAACGACCGAAAACGCCAACGAGAAAATGATCTACCTGAGCGCCGTGGAGGGAGGTTCAAAATTACAGGTCTCTTACAAGAAAGATGGTCAGCAGGTTTATCCCCCAAAGGCAGCGAAAGCCCTGCCTGTCAGCCTGAACACGCCCTACGAAATGACGATTGCGATCCGCGGAGGCCTGGTCAATGTGCTTTTGAATGGCGAACACAGGATTGCGTATCAGTTACCTGTCCCGCGTGAAGACGGTGTCATGGACCTTGTGGCCTTCGATGCCGCCGTGGCTTTTGATTCGATCAGTGTCCGCAGACTTCCCATGGACTACTCACTGATTCCTGCAAGCAATGATGCTCAGCCGGATTTGCCATTGACGATCGAAGCTGCAGAAAAGTCACTTCAGGTGGCCCGGCTTTCCCTTGCTGCCGCTGAACTGCGTCCGGACGCAGTTCGCACTGCATTTGATGCAGATCGTGCCAAATCTGGTTTGCCGCCGGCAGCTTCCATGGATGTGGAAGAATCAAAGGCGGCGATTGCGAGAGCGGCTGTTGCCGCGCGACGATACGAACTGGCTCAGGCGGAGCTCAGTATGGCTCAGGCGGAGCAGAAACCAGACGACAGCAAAGCAATGACGGCCGCAAGGGATCATCTCGCAAGAGCCAGGAAAGCGGTCGATGAGCCGGGCGAAGACTACACGTCGCTGACAGCCTCGAAGAAGGCGTTGGAAGGGCCCGATGAAAAGGAAGAATCCCGCCGACAACCGTATCCGTCAACCAGTACGGGGCGCCGCACGGCTTTGGCACGATGGATGATTGATCGAAGGAATCCTCTAACGGCCCGGGTCGCAGTCAACCACATCTGGCTGCGCCATTTCGGGCAGCCACTGGTCGAAACCGAAACCGATTTCGGATTGCGAGCAAGGCAGCCCGTGCAGCACGAACTACTGGACTGGCTGGCCGCTGAGTTGATGGAGAATCACTGGAGCATGAAGCACATCCATCGGCTGATTGTAACCTCGCGCACCTGGCAGCTCAGCACATCGACGCTGGGCAGCGATGATGCGACCATGTCGACGGATCGGGAGAATGCGTACTACTGGCGACGCAATCCCGTTCGAATGGAATCGCAGGTGATCCGCGACAGTCTGCTGCAACTCGCCGGTGCTCTCGACCTGACCATGGGGGGGCCGTCGCTGGATGCGAATTCAAAGTCAAATGTGTATCGCCGAAGTCTTTACTTCAAACATTCCCGGGACGATCAAAACGAATTCCTCGCCATGTTTGACGACGCGGATATTCTGCGATGTTACCGAAGGTCCGAAAGCGTAGTACCGCAACAGGCATTGGCACTGGCAAACAGTGAGCTGTCTCTGAGGATGGCCAGAACCATTGCCGCAAATATGGCTCGTGATGGTCAAATTGAAACGGATGAGGAATTTGTCAGAGCTGTATTTCGCCGAATTCTGTGCCGTGAACCATCTGAGGAAGAACAGGCTGCGTGCATCGAGGCCATGTCGGAGACCCGCGGAATCCTGACTGGTATCGCTGCTGATCAAACCACTCAGCGGGTGCGGGAGAATCTGACGCATGCACTGATTAACCACAACGATTTTATTACCATCAGATGATGTACCAGTTGTGCGTTGGCGACGCATTCGCGATCGCGAATGACGTTGTGCTGAGCTTCGGTTTTCACTGTTCAGGTGGCATGGTTTTCACGGTTCAGGCCGCATGCAACGGGATTCTGTCTGCTATTTGGCGGCTGGTTGTTCGGTGGCCTGTGGTTCGCCTGCAAACCGCCAAATCGTACGGAAGTCCTTTGTCAATGGCTGTCGTGTCAGTTGAGCTCGCAGCAGTTCAATGGGAATTGAGTTCTGTTGCAGGACGGCATCGTGGAACTGGCGATCGGTCATTTTACCCGTGCCGACGAGTTGTTGCCGAAGTTCGCGAATCTGCAGACCGCCGAGCATGTAGGCCGCCTGATACAGCGGTCCATAGCCGCCCATTACCGAACGCCGAACTTCGGCCGCAGCGTTGGCTGGCTCATGACCCACACGACTGATCAGGAATTCAATGCACTGCTCCGGGCTCCATCGACCAAGTTGATAGTTGAGAGAAAAAATGATTCGTGCACATCGATGTTTGCGCCAAAACAGCATACCAACGCGATCTTCTGCCGACTTTGCGAAGTCCATGTCGTAGAGACGCATTTCCCAGTACAGCGCCCAGCCTTCGATCCAGAAGGGCGTACTGAATACTTTGCGATAAGGGCGGTAACGCTCTTTCATGAAGTATTGAAGCCGGTGCCCCGGAATTAACTCGTGATGTACGGTTGCACGGGCAAAGTGAATATTGTTACCGCGCATGCTCATCAGCTTCTCCGGATGCGTCATGGAATCCGTCGGGAAAGAAACAATGATGGATGGACCGCCCAGAAAGAAGGGATTGAGTCGCTGCCGCTCAGGCGACATCATGTCCATGCGCCATGTGTCTGCAGCAAGTGGGGGTACTGTGACCAGGTCGTTTTGCTGAAGAAACTGAATGGCTTCCCACGCAAGTTTGCGGATCATTTCCGGCTGATCGCCGGGATCAACATGCAGCGTCTTGACCTTTTCCTGAGCATCTCGCCAGTCGTCGAATCCCATTTCTGTTGCAGCTTTTTCCATTTCCGTATCGCACCATGCGAACTCTCGCTCTGCGATCCGGACGAGTTCAGATGGTGAATATGGAATGTGTTCGAACGCAAGTTCATCCAGTAGCGCCTGTTCGCCAATGGGCAGCCCGACAATCCTGTCCTTATCGTTTTCCGGGATGCCTGCGACAGAGCTGCGGACAATCTTTGCCAGCTGGGTGAGGGACTGGTCTGCGTTTGCGAAGGGTTCCTTACACCACCAGGAATAGACGGGATCGTATCCATCGTAAAAGCGGTGCGTCTCCGCCATGCGCTCGCGAAGATGGTTGATTCGTTCTGCGGCTCGAAGCGCCACAATCGGATCGAATTCCTTGTATTCGCCGTTTTCGATCGCTTTCTTCAGTGAATCGGACTGCGTCGATACGTTGTGAAGTGTTGTTGCCGCGTCCGCTCCTTCCGCCTTCTTCATCTGGTCACGTGTGCGGATGAAATCGATGATTTCCGTCCAGAACGGGATAAGTCTGATGGCTTCGCTGTCTCGTTTTTCGTCCGCCTGCAGCAACTGAAGTTCGTGGCGGATATGGTTCCGGAGCAAAAGGTAGTCGACCTGGTTCTCAATCGACATCGGATCGAAGTCAACCTGATCCATGGCCGCCAGCCAGCCAGCGTACTCCGACTGAAAACGAGTGAAACGTTCAGAATCCAGTTCACTTCGGTACTTGTAATTCAGGTCATTCCGATCTGCCGTGAACTGCTCGATCCAGTGACGCATGTCTGTGGGCTGCTCGTGACTATCGGCTGCAATGGGGGGAGCCGCCATGCTCTTTGCAGAGTGCTGGTGGTGTGTCAGTACCAGAAAACAGATCCCGGATGCCGTGCGGAGAGCAATTTGCCTGAGTTTCATCTGGACGCCTTCGACGTGTTGTTACATGAATGCCGAAGCGAAAGATTAGCGTACAATTCAGGCTGTCGCGAATAACTTATTTGATGTCTTCACGACGAAACGCGACAATCGAGGGTCGTAAGAACCTTTGGAAGTTTGTCCTGAAGTAACCTTCTTCGCATCGCGAGGCTGTTGATGAGCGAAGTTTCACGTGACCTGCAAAAGAAGACATCGCGCCGAAATCTCTTTGGCAATCTGCGTGATGGGCTGAGTGCCGTTGCGCTGGCGTCCCTGCTGCAGAATGATGTCCAGGCCGAAAACGCCCACCAGACACCCGATGGCCAGCCGCATTTTCAGCCAAAAGCGAAGCGAGTGATCTGGCTGTTTATGCGGGGCGGTGTCAGCCACATGGAAAGCTTTGATCCAAAGCCCATGCTGACGAAATTTGCCGGGAAATCGATTGATGAAACGCCATGGAAAGATGTGCAGGATCCCGAAAAGCTGAAGAGGGTCCGGGTTGTTGTTGTCAACGATGCCAATGGCCAGCAGCGAAAAGTCATCTATCCGCTTCAGGTGGGTTTCAAAAAGTACGGCCAGTCCGGAATTGAAGTGAGCGACTGGTTCCCTCACATCGGTCAGGTGATCGATGATATCTCTGTGGTGCGTTCGATGTGGACGACCGATGACAATCATGGTGCGCAGGTGCAGTTTCACTCCGGCCGTCACATGCTGGATGCACGCGTGCCGACAATTGGCGCCTGGATCAACTACGGACTGGGTTCACTGAACGAAAGCCTGCCCCAGTTTATACAAATGGGGCCACGATTTTTTGACGTCAGGGATGGGCATTACCTTGGCCCGGCATACGATTCCATCCCGTTAAAAGTGGATCCGGCCAATCCCCTGCCTTACGCAAAGCCACAACTGGATCTCAGTCGTGACGAACAACAGATTGAGTTTTCCCTGGTCAATCGGCTGAACGGCATCAGTGCCAGACAACATCCACTTGATGCAACTCTGCGAGCTCGTATGAAATCGTATGAGCTGGCGTTTCGAATGCAGACCGCGGTTCCTGATGTGATTCGGTTTGAGGACGAAACTCAGGATACACACAATCTTTATGGCCTTGACGACCCGAAGACCAGGCCTTTTGGTATGCAGTTGCTGGCAGCGCGAAGATTCGCTGAAAAGGGGTGCCGCTTCATTCAGATCATGCACGGTGATGGTGCGGCTGGTGCGTGGGATGCACATTCCAATCTGCAGACGAACCACACGAATTTGTCTGCTCAGGTGGATCGACCAATTGCTGGTCTGATCACCGACCTGAAGCGTCGAGGAATGCTCGAAGACACGATGGTTGTTTTTGCGACGGAGTTTGGACGGACACCGGGAACTCAGGGAAGTAACGGTCGTGATCATCATCCATATGGATTTAGCGTGTGGATGGCAGGGGGTGGGCTTAAAGGAGGTGTCGCCCATGGAGCCACCGACGAACTGGGTTTCCACGCCGTGGATCAACCGCATTACGTCACCGACGTTCATGCGACCATCATGAAACAGCTTGGTCTGAATGCACGCCTGTTGGAAGTCCCCGGACAAAAACGTACCGAAATGGATTATGGTCTGCCTATCGATGACATCATTGCATAAACATGGCAAGAGGCGGGCCGTTGAAATTGCCGGAGCCATTGCTGACGGAAGATTTTCGAAGAAGCGTTTAACTTAAGGCCTGTCCCGGTTTTTCAACGAACAGTGAACGGCGTAACCCGGCACAACGCTGATATCAGGACAGTGAAATCGATGGTCAATGGAATTATCCGAAAACGGTCTGCTCGTATGAACGGTGTTGATGGTGTAGGTTCGATGCAAAGCTTCGGCGAAGGTGAGCTACCAAAGACAGAGATTTCAACGTTCCAGTTTTTATCGCCCGGAGAACATCGCTGAACTTTTGAAGATAATTTCGTTACAACATGCAGCCTGTCAGTCGGGCATTGCAATTGACTGCTCCTTAAAAACGTCTGTGCTTGTTGAGATTTCATGCGATTAATCTTTCTGGGAACTGGTGGTTACCACCCGAACGAGCGACGGCAAACCGCCAGTCTGCTGTTGCCCGACGCTGGAATTGCACTGGATGCAGGAACAGGTTTTTTTCGCATGCCAGCCAGACTGGCGACAAACACCCTGGATGTGTTTCTGACTCACGCGCACCTGGATCACATTTGCGGATTGACGTTTCCCCTGGTGGCAATGATTACAAAGCAGATCACTTCGCTTCGGATTCATGGCAGCGCAAGCACATTATCTGCTGTCAAAACGCATTTGTTCTGCAGGGAGCTGTTTCCGGTAGAGCCGGATTTTGAGTGGTGTCCGCTGCCGGAAAGTGATTCGGCGTCATCCGGCGTGGCGATTGGCGATGCCGTCGTTACCTGGCAGTCTCTTGAACATCCCGGTGGATCCATTGGATATCGGATCGACTGGCCCGAACAGTCATTGGCCTACATCACTGATACCACCGCTCCGGGAGATTACAGTCAGTTCGTCCGGGGAGTTGATGTGCTGATTCATGAATGTTACTTCCCGGATGCGATGTCAGACTGGGCCGAAAAGACGGGGCATAGTTGCTCGTCAGCGGTTGCGGAAGTCGCGCGGGAAGCGGGCGTCAAAGCCCTTTATCTGGTTCACGCCGATCCGCAGCATCCGGAAGATGATCCCATTGGAATTGAGGGAATTCGTGCCATCTTCCCGGAAGCCTTTCTTGCTGAAGACCTTCAGGAAATCGAGTTTTGAATTCTGCCATGTCGATCACTGCTCCATCGCTTTCCTCTGGCCTGGTCGAAAGTCTGCGACATCCTGATACCCACGCGCGTCTTGTGTGGAATTCAGAAAATCAAACACTTTCTCCGGAGGGAAATAACGGCGAAACGTGGAAGGTTGTGAACGGGATTCCAAGGTTCGTTTCGGATGATCACCTCAAAAGCTTTGGGGATCAATGGACAACCTACGAAGTGGCTCATGAAGACGAAGACCGCGCAACTTTCGGTGCAAAGACAGGCATAGCGCTGGATCAGTTGGCTGGGCTGCGTGTTCTGGACGCGGGATGTGGTGGCGGTCGTTATTCAAAAATCTGCGGGGAAGCCGGTGCCACCGTGGTTGGAGCTGATCACACGCGCGCAGTGGAGAAAGCTGCCCGGCTGTGCGCTCACCTGCCGAGGGTTCATTTCGTTCAGGCGGACTTGAAGCATCTTCCGCTTCCGCCCGCGTCATTTGATTTTGTATTTTCGATTGGTGTCATGCACCACGATGCTGACACTCGAAAAGTGTTTGACGCCGTGGCAAGGTTTGTGAAGCCCGGCGGTCGGTATTCGGTGTGGCTGTATCGACGAAATCAGTGGTGGCAGGAAGCGCTGAACAGCGGACTCAGGTGCCTGACCACGCGATTACCGAATTCAGCATTAAAACCCTTGTGTCACCTGGGGGCTGTATTGGGAGGGACGCCGGTAATCAACCGGACGCTGAATAAGATCGTTAACTTCAGTGCTCACCCAAGCTATGAAAACCGAGTCTGCGATACGTTCGACTGGTGGGCACCGCAGTATCAATACCATCATACCATTGAAGAGCTGACAGCCTGGTTTCATGATGCTGGATTCGTTGACCTGAAAGTCCTGCCTCCGGAAAAATCGGGATCGCTTTATTCATGGGCTTATCAGAAAAACTTGCTGATTGGCAGCGGTGTGAATGTCACTGGGATTCGTCAATCGTAGTTCGCATCGGGATGCAGGATCGGGGCTTGCCTGGCTGCCTGAACGAAATCTTCATCTGCAGCAGTTGATTGAACGGGCAAGAGTGCTAAAACCCTGACTGGGCGCGTTCATTAAAGCGATAGCCTCAAACAACGACCGATGAATTCAGGGAATCGGAAGATGGCGGCACGGAAGCGAGCGACTCGGAAATCTGAAGCTGAACCAGTTTCAAAGTTGGCCACCCCTGGCAGGGCAACAACGCCTGATCCTCTGTCAGGGCCCAAGATGTTTGTGCTGGACACCAACGTGATTCTGCACGATGCCGCCTGCATTTTCGCATTCAAGGATAACGATGTGGTTCTGCCCATCACCGTTCTTGAAGAACTGGATCGATTCAAAAAAGGCGACAGTGATATCAACTTTCAGGCGCGACGGTTTCTTCGTACGCTGGATGAAATCACGGGCGACGTCATGTCGGGTGAAGGAGCTGAGCTGGGAGAGGGGCTGGGACGGATTCGTGTGGTATTGAACCTGGAGTCCGTTCGAACTCGCACGGCTTTACTTTCAGACAGTGCCGATCATCGTATTCTCAATACCGCGTTGGCGCTGCGGGAATTGAAGCCCGAAACTCAGGTCATACTGGTCACCAAAGACACAAATCTTCGGTTAAAGGCCAAGGCGTTTGGACTTGTTTCGCAGGATTACTTTACTGACAAGCTGATTAACATCGATGACGTTTATACAGGTCGCCGCCTTCTGAATGACGTTCCGAATTCGGTGCTTGAAAAATTCTACGATGGCGACGGGACGGTGGCAGCTGTTGAAATCGCTGAGGCAGAGAATCCCGTTAGCAATGAGAATTTTATCCTGCGCAACGGTACGCGATCTGTTCTGGCCACCTACCACGCGGACGAGCAGACCTTTGTCCGAATTAACAAGGCAGCCTGTTTCGGAATTCGTCCTCGCAACGCCGAACAATCGTTTGCATTGCAGTCGCTGACTGATGATCGCGTGCAATTGATTACGCTGGTTGGCCGCGCAGGTTCAGGCAAGACTCTTCTGTCACTGGCTGCTGCTCTGGAGCGTGCTTCGGCAGGTGCCTGTCGGCAAGTCCTTCTCGCCCGTCCAATTGTGCCTCTCAGTAATCGTGACCTGGGTTTTCTTCCGGGGGATGTTCAGGCGAAAATTGAGCCTTATATGCAACCACTGTTCGACAACCTGTCGGTCATCAAGAGAGAAAATGCTGGCTCTGTCGACATGATCAATGACATGCTGAAAGATGATCGGCTTGAGATTACTCCGCTCGCCTATATTCGTGGTCGTAGTCTTCAGCAAACGTACTTTATTGTCGATGAAGCGCAGAATCTGACACCGCATGAAGTCAAGACGATTATCACTCGGGCTGGCCAGGGAACCAAGATTGTTCTGACTGGTGATATCCAGCAGATCGACCATCCCTACCTTGATTCCCTTTCCAATGGGCTCACATATGTGATTAACCGAATGAAGGGTCAGAAGCTCTTTGCCCACATTACTCTTGAACGCGGCGTTCGTTCAGAACTGTCTGAACTTGCAAGCTCCCTCCTGTAACTCCGGTGTGCTTGCCACGCTGGTTGCACGAATGATGCAGTTCCAGGCGTAGTCTACTGAACGATCCGATATCAGGAGAGTGCGCCTGGCTTTCTGCGGCGTGTTGCCTGTGATGTGATCTGCCCCAGTGTTCATTCAGCGTCCGCAACTTCCCAGTCATCGGTTCGGAACGGGCTTGCGGGAAGATTAGCTGAATTGTAGAGGCTGATCTTTGGATTGGATGCCCAGGCGTAGCGGACACTTTGCGGCTTAGCGATGTCATCGTGCCAAACGACGACTTTGTCACCATCGATCCTGGCATCTGCCCACACAAATCTGTGATCAGGCCCGGCAATGGCAAAGCCGTCCAGCAGTTCTTTATCAGCCCTTAATCCATCGCCGACGTGATCGAAGCTGATAATCATTCTGTTGTCTTTCACGGAAGCCGAACGGTATGTTGGCCCCATCGGGACAAGGTTCTTTCCATATTGAGTAGCAAGAGCCCACTGTGCTAATCGTGAACCGACGGCTTGTTTGTTTCGCGGGTGTATGTCATTGGCTTCTCCGACGTCGACAGTAATGGCCATGCCCGTGTTCGGAACTGCCAGAGTTCTCAGCATTCCTTCCTGGACCTCAACCCATCCGCTGGATTCACTTGGCTGCTTCTGTTCCGCACGAAAATTTGGCAGCTGCACCCAGGCAAAAGGAAATTCGCCCTGCCCCCATCGCGTTCGCCAGTCATCAATTAGTGTTCGAAGCTGCACGCCATACAGATTTGCAAATCCGCGTCCGGCACTGTTTTCACCCTGATACCAGATAGCGCCTTTGATGGTGTAACCCACCAGCGGATGAATTTTTCCGTTAAACAAATTGGATGGATAGTTGCGATCCTTGCTGGGCTGAACAGCAAGCTGGGGGCGACGAGGCGGCTTGCGTCCAGCCTGTTCAGCGGCCGTCTTCTGTTCGACCCAGGCTTCCAGTTGTTTTTCGTATCGCACCTTTGCGGAAGCCGGTTCATAAGTCCGGTCATCATTTTCCCATGCTGCCAGACGAGGAGAGATTTCAGGAACGGCCTGCTGAGCCGACAAGCTCGTCCATGATTCAATCGATGTGCCACCGACGGACGAGTTGATCAGGCCGATTGGGACCTGCAATTCTTCGTGCAATCGTTTGCCAAAGAAGTAGGCTGTTGCCGAAAAACTTCCAACCGAGTTGGGATGGCTGTTGATCCATTTTCCCTGGCAGTCCGCCTGGGGTTGTGTTGAATGCCCGGATCTTACAGTGAACATGCGCAGCGTCGGAATGTCGGCACCAGCAATTTCGTCTTCTGCGTTTTGTACGCCCGCAACGGTCATTGCCATATTTGACTGTCCGGAACACAACCAGACTTCACCGACAAGTATATTGCTCAGGCTGATCATTCCACCATCACCGGATACTTCCATCTTCAGCGGGCCGCCAGCGTCCAGTGAAGTCAGCATCACATCCCATCGCCCGTCACCGTTGGTTGTTGCGTCGTGAGACTGATTGGCGATCCTGACACGAATCTGACTTCCGGCGTTTGCCCATCCCCAGACATGCACCGGTTGATTGCGTTGCAGGACCATCGCATCACTGAAGACGGCAGGCAGTTTGAGTTCAGCCAGAGCGGCATTTGCGTGCCAGCACACAGCAGCGCATGAAAGAGCAAGAGTTACGAAACGCATAGTCGACTCGCTTGCATTCAATTTGGTGACAGGAATCAGAAGGGAAGTTCAATTATGCAGGGATCAATTCTGCACATCAAACAGAAATGGGTGGTGGTGTGCCGTGTTCTGCTGAATTTTCGGCGAAAAAACTCCTGTGTTATCGTGAAAGACTTAACACATAGACGCCAGCCAGGATGCCCAGAACGCAAAGCAGTTTTGGCCGCCAGTTCGTCTCACCATACATCCGAATTCCGGCGACGAAAGCAATGACCAGCGATGTCCGTCGAAGGGGAGAGATGACGGAGATAAGGGCATCTGGTTGTCCAATCGCGGTGAAATAGAGGAAGTCCGACAACAGCAGAAGCACTGCAATCATAGGGATTGACCATCGCCATTCAAAAGGAGCGTTCTGACGCTCGTTCCTGAACCAATGGGCTGCGAGCGGAATCATGACAGGGACCAGGTAAACAGAGAACCATGCCTGAACTGTAGCTGGCTTCAGGGCAAGATTCTGGAGCAGATGTTTGTCGTACAAAGCACTGGCGGCGCCGAGTATTGTGGCTGCGATCATGAGTCCCACCCACCGGTTTCGATGAAAATGTATTCCCTCTGCCCGACCAACCACCGAGAAAGCGTAAAATGCAGTCAGGATAATGATGATCCCGGTCCACTGTCCTGCTGATGGGCGTTCATCCATCAGGGTGACTGAAATCAGAATAGTGAAGAACGGACTGGTTGCCCGAATGGGAGCAGCGATGGACATGGGCAGATGCTTTAACGCATACAGAGCCAGAATCCAGGATGCACCGACCAGCAGAGATTTCAGGGCCAGCAACAAGTGAGTCTTCCACGAAATGGACTCAACGATCATTGCCGGGAATGGAATCCATGATGGACTGGAGAGTGATATGCAGAGCGGAATAAGCCACAACAATGCTGCGGTCAGGACGTTCAGTAGTAAAACTGGCGGAACAGCATTTCCTCGGACGGCCGACTTCTTGGCAACATCGTAAAAACCCAGGAAGACGGCAGAAAAGACGCTGAGGAGACTCCAGGTGAGCAAGTGGAACAGCCTGTTGAAGAAGGAACCCGAAGCGACTGTGAGGGAACGATGTTGCGAGCAGGTTGGTAATCTTCCCTCGCTGACACGTCGGATGACGTGCAAACACGATTCTCAGGAAACTTTTAGCAAAGCTACTGCGGTTTTCTTCCTGTAAAACTGTTCGCGTTCAGCCAGTCGTTGAGTCGATCGGGCCATGACTTCAGGATGGAATCTGACTGGGCCAGTCCAACTCCGTGCCGTCCATTCTGGTAGATATGCAGCTCAGATTTATGAACGCCGTTGGCTCGCAGAGCCGTGAAAAAACGGATGGCGTTTTCCACCGGTACAGCCTGATCCTCGGTGGTGTGAAAAATAAACGTTGGCGGCGTATTTGCGGTGACTTGTCGTTCATTGGAAAGCAACTCAATCAGTTCCGGGTCGTCATACCGGTCTGGCCCGAACAGGTTTCGACGAGAACCTTTGTGAGTAAACTGCTCCTCCATTGTGATGACTGGATAGCAAAGAACTGCAAAATCCGGTCGACTGCTGAATCGTTCAACGGCATCATCATCGTCCGGATTTCCGGAATCAAAGTGCGTCGCTGCGGTCGACGCCAGATGGCCTCCGGCCGAAAATCCCCAAACGCCGATACGGCCTGGATCGACGTTCGCTTCGGTTGCCTGAGACCGAACTGTCCGAATGGCTCGTAACACGTCGCCCTTTTGAACCGGGTGGTGATAACCCTTTGATCCCAGACGGTAACGCAGAATCCATGCGCTGATGCCACGTTCATTCAGCCAGGCTGCAATTTGATGTCCCTCGTGGTCCATGGCCAGCCCGCCGTAGCCACCACCCGGGCAAACCACGACACCGCAGCCATTTGCTTTGTCGGCTGCAGCCGGGAATGCCAGCAATGCCGGGATATCACTTTCTGATTCCCCCGTGGCGAAAGGGGCTGCCGTGGGCCACAAAGGCTTCCAGTCGTCTGCCTGGGCGCAATGGATCGCGGTGGCGATATTCAGAGTCGTTGCAAAAATCAGGGCCAGGGCAGTGCGAATGAGAACCATAAATACGCTCACGGACAATTGGTAAGTTTCAGGTCAGCGGTAGCCAACAGGTCATCTGGACAGCAACGCGGCCCGAGTTCTGAGTGCAGTTCGGGCGCGTTGCGATTGACTTATGCACTGCGAGATGTGATTTCCAGCAGGTGGAAGCCAAACTGAGTCTTCACCGGCCCATGTACGGTGTTGAGTTCGTCGTTGAATACAACTTTGTCGAATTCCGGGACCATTTGTCCCTGCCCGAAAGTGCCCAGGTCTCCCCCGTTACGGCCTGAAGGGCATTGGCTGTGTTCCCGGGCCACTGCGGCAAAATCAGCACCTTCCTGAATCTGTTGTTTCAGTGTCAGGCAGTCAGCTTCGGTTTTTACGAGAATGTGTCGCGCGCTGGCGGTTGCCATGGCAATCGTCCTTTCTGATGGTAAGCAGTTTTTCTATCCCCCTTCAAACGTGGCCATTTCAGAACCCGCAAACAAGCCGCAGGGCAAGGCCGAAGTTGGATATCAACAGAGTGCCGGGCAAGCTACAAAAGCTCAACCAGCTCGGCAACCGACACCGTTTGTTCCGGCCTCTTTCCCACACTTTACTGGTGTATCCTGAAGAAGAGACCGTCGATTTGCCTGTTCATCCGGTGAATGCTTCCGGGATGGATGTCGAACCCGACGGCTGGCGAATACACGATCGATGGATATTCAAACTCTCCGAACAGGCGAAATTCGTCGGAAACGATTATGGTACCTGAGTCTCTATAACGATTCGTCTGTACCAGCCAGAGCAAGAATTTCTGAGAGAAGTCATGGCAAGAGAAGATGATCTGAAACTGTTACACCAGTACACGCAAAGTGAGAGCCTCATTCGGCATATGCTTGCTGTAGAGGCTGCTGTTCGCGCCTATGCGGTCCGGTTCGGCGAAGATGCGGAAAAGTGGGCAACGGTCGGTTTATTGCACGACTTTGATTATGAGCGATGGCCTGATCCTCCAGACCATCCGCTGAAGGGAGCGGCGATCCTGGAAGAATGCGGTTATCCGGATGATGTGATTTACGCGATCAAGTCGCATGCGGACTACCTGACCGACTACCCTCGCGTGTCACGCATGGACAAAACACTTTACGCGTGCGACGAACTTTGCGGCTTTATCACAGCCTGTGCTCTGGTGAGGCCTGGTCGGCTTGAAGGTCTGACCCCGAAAAGTGTTCGAAAGAAGATGAAGCAGGTCTCTTTCGCAGCCGCTGTGAATCGGGACGATATCCTTCGAGGGGCTGCTGATCTTGAAATTGACCTGGACGAACACATTGCGTTCGTTATCACCGCGATGCGAACCATTGCAAAAGAGCTTGATCTGTTGCCTGAGACGTCGGTTTGATGATCCCGTTGCGTAAGGACCGCATCTTCAACAATCGCAACAGCAGGACACAGCCACGAAAACAGCCGAAGCAGTGAAACCTGCTTCGGCTGTTTCAATTTGCGAGAGGGGGGAGTCGAACCCCCACGCCGTTTAAGGCACAGGATCCTAAATCCAGCGCGTCTGCCAATTTCGCCACTCTCGCGAGGTGGGTGTTCTAAGGATTCTGACAGTTGTGGTCAAGCGGCAGCGTTGGGATACAGCACGGTTCTCAATGTCGTGCTTTGTCCGGGTGGAATCCTGAGGGTCATATCAAACTTCCAGATAATGGTCCCCCCCAGGGAAAGAAATCCACGCAATGTTTCAAGGCTTTGGGAAGAGTTCTGATTTTCCTGACGAAACGACTGAGAGATCCATTGAGTCCGAGTGCGAATACTCCTGGGGAATCCTCGCCTCGCCTGTGTTGACGTTCTGCTTTCCGTCGGGCCATTTCGCTTTGAAGGACTGCAGTACGGTTTTCAGGGCTGCTGATCGTTCAGTTGTCGGCTCAGATCTTCGATGACGGATTCATACACCCGGGACTGATCGTTCTGGTGCCAGAAGTCTTCCGGGAGCACAAACAGCTGGTGATCATGCCATTCCTGTTGGAGATCGTCAGACGACTCTGCGGGGCGATTTTGGGCAAAAACAAAATCAGCAGTGCACACCAGGCGCCGCGCCCCGGTTTCGATGCAGATTGCTCGGTTGTCTTCGTCCCCCTGTGATTCGCTGAGCTTCAGCAGTTCCTGCGGATGAGTGGACCATCTGGAGGAATCCGTAACCTCGCGATCAGGGCTGCTCTGAGCTTGTAGGTCATTCGTTGCCGGCTTGAGGCTACCAGATGCCATGGCTCGCAGGGTTGGATTCAGGTCATTGCTTCCCGACAGTCTTTGCACTCGTTGCATCCTGTGGTTCGGGAGTCGACACCACAAGGGGACTTTTGGCCATTGTTGGCTGTCGACAGCCATTCCCGAGTTGTCTGCCGCGACCAGAGTTTGGATTGCAGAAACCATCAGGTACCGGGAAGTGAATTCCAGTCCTGCCAATGCCGCTTCCATCGTTTCCATCGTGCGACGACAGAATTGTTCGTTCGTCTCATCAGGTGATGGAGCATTGAGAATGTGGATCCAGAGAACTGACTGGCCGCAGATTTCGTTCGACTCCAGCCATGTTGAGTTTTCGATGATTTCATCGGGCCTGAACATAACGAATTTCAGTGGAATCTGAATCTGCCACTCGTGCAGGAGTTGACCCAGGTGATCGGCGCTCTGTATCTGGGAGTAATGCCGTTCAAAGAAGAGGCTTTGCAATTCCAGGCGTCTCAGCCGCGGGCTGTGAATCCATTCTACTGTTGGCAATGAGTCGAATGTCAGAACGACGATCCGATGGACTCCCTGTGGGGAATCAGCAGGCGAGGGAAATGTTGTCATTCGGCTATCATCGTGCGGAGTCGCACAATCTCCTGCGTGAACACATCGGATAGTTGTTCCAGGGAGCTTCGTTCCGGGGTCGGACACCGCAGCAATTCCGGGCGAATCTGCTGCCAGATAACTATGATTTCGTCGATGCGCTGGGTTGCTTTGCGGGCGTCCTCACGTTTCGCGCAGAGTGGCTCCAGTTCGTGGCACTTCTCTTCCAGAAGGTCAACGTCCCTGTGTAGTTTTTCCAGCCCTGATGGTGACACTCTTAACCACCGCTTGAACGATGCGTGAATCGCGTCCGCATTTCCACTGAGTGATGCGGCCTGTGTTGTGATCAGGCTCTGGTCGAATTCCACATGTACGTCTATGGATTGCCGAAGTGCCTCTGTCGACTGCGAGATAACGGCAATCTGCCGTCGTACTTCCGGGGCAGAAATTGGAGACAGATAGTGGTGTAAGACTCGCCAGGATTCATCAAGCAGAAACCAGCCTTCTGCGACGGCCTGTCTCGATTCATTGCGGTTTACCAGGTCCACGAGGTTCTCGACAGAACCAGCCACAATATCCGCCGACAGGGCAATCCCACGATGATCTCGCAGCATCATCATCTGTTCCAGGGTTATCGAACGGTAGAGTACTCCGACATCCTTCTGTATTTGTTGTGCGATCTGAAGTGTAAGGCTTGTGTTCAGGCCGATATCCAGACGCAGAAGCTGGTGAATGGTTCGGTGGGATTCTTCGATTCTGGATACGGCACGGGTGATTGTCCGATTCGGAAAGGTCGCTAACTGAATTCTCAACGGCTGCCATGCTGTGAAGTTCGATTGATACTCCTGAACAACACTTTGAAAGGTCGCACCGTTTGAAGCCAGGTTTGCCAGCAGATGGCTTCGTTCTTCAAGTCGACGCAGCTGTGCCAGCAGCTGAAAGCGATCGGGTGTTGATCCGGAATACGTCAACTCATCTGACAGGCTTCTGAGATTCGCAGCAAGTGTGTCCGCCGCCCGGACAAGATCCCGACTCTCAAACTGCTCCTGAATTCCGAGGATACCGCAATATTGAGCGTCCAGTCGGTTGATTCTTTCCGCGCATTGGATGGTTTGTGGGCTGATGGATGCGGATTGGTTGAGTTGGTGAAAAAGTGTTTTCCACGTGGCATTCAGTGTCAGGAAGGCTGGCATCAGAGAATTCAGTTCCTTTTCTCGTTCCAGGCGTTGCTTCATTGAAGCCACTGTTGCCTGTAGTCGAAGCCCATCACCAAGGAGACGGCGTACTTCGAAGCTGCGTCGAGCGTCAGTATTCATTAACGCTGTCAGCGTTGTGACTTCCTGAGAGAGAGTTGCGATAACTGGACGAAGCTGCTGGATTTGGGCGGTGCTTTGGTTTGGCAGGTTGGGGCGACGTTCATCGGGACGCAATCCCTGGCCAGGACGATCGCCGGCTTCGTTGCGACGTTGTCCATCCCGATCAAGCTGTGATTCGACCAGAGCTCGCAGCAGTCCTTTCACAATTTCTTTGCCAGCATCATTTCGCTCCTGTGCCGTGGCTTGCGGGGTGGGGATCGCCAGTGCGGTGCAGATTGCTGTGATTATCAACTTCACCAGGATGAAATCGCTGACTCTCGAAGTCCTCGGGATTTCGATTGATTTTCGATACGTTTTCATTCTTGACTCCCTTGGTGACAGTGAAATCGAAATGTGGACGGTACTGATGAGTGCTCTGTGGGCACGATTACGCGATCACTCCCGAACGGTCTGCTGGTGCCGCCGTCTGAAGCGCTGCTCCATGGTTCATCGGGGATGTGATCGTAATGTTGACGGGCATGATGTCCGGGTTCTCCCTCGAAAACGCGTCGACGGCATCGCGAATCTCGGATGCTTCTGTTTCTGAACCCGCAGGAATACAAACTCCTGGTCCCCAGGAGGATTGTGCGGCACCGTGAATGTTATGTCGTTCCAGCCAGTTGACGAGACTGTTCATGACGGGATCAGAAAAAATATCGCCCTGAGCCGGAGCATAAAATTGGCCTGCAATTTTTCCGTATGCACCAATTGAACGTGCAAACGCTGGTGCATCCTGTTGTTCAATGGAAGGGACAATCCGCTGCTCAATGATTTCAGAGAGGCGACGAACTTCCTGAACGGACATTGTTTGACGTTGTCGAAAAAAGGCCTGCTCCTTTTCACCTGAGATTCCTCTGCCCTGCTCTGGCCTCGCAATCACAAACCTCCATTCATCAGGAATCCGGAGTCGCTTCAGGTTCCGAGGGGAAACGGTCTGCTGCGTATGATCCCCTTGATTCAATGGACTGTCGTTACATCCGTAGTCCACGATGAATCCGCCGTTTTCAAACCCTTCCGTTCCAACGACCGACCGCTCTGCCCGACCGAATCTCCGCGCCGTGCTGTATCGGCCGGCTGAGGTCTTCGAATCCATTTCCTCCCGCCAGAGAAATTCGTTCGGAGACGAGCATACCTTCCACAACAATTCCACCACTCCTGCAATACCCAAAGTGAGCTGCGTGCCGGCTCCAAAGCCGCAATGCAGAGGTGGCGATTCGAGAATCTGGAGCCGGATGTTCGATAGAAACCTCTGTGCATCCGGAAGTGGTGAAACCAGATCGCAAATGGACGTCCATGCCTGCCTGACACGGCGAATGATGGCATCGTCGATTCCGCTGGATTCGATTTGATGACCATTGGTTGCAGATATGGATGCGCGAATGTGCCAACCCGGCTGACTAAGCATCAGGCCGATTCCACCAAAACGCCATCCACTTTCTCTTGTTCCGCAGATTAGCCCAAAATGCATCCGGGCTCCGGTTTGGATCGTGGCACTGAATGGCCCCGCTGGCAGGATTCCTTTGTCATCGCAAGCGGACTTCATGAAGAGGCATCCCGGCGGGTCTGAACATATTCTCGCAACATCTCGAAAGAATCTTTTTCGATTGGGCCACCCGTTTTGGATACTGCTGGCGCCAGAAATTCGAAGGCCTGGTTGATGGTGGTCCAGTCGAGCAGGTGGATTCGCGTTGCGATGATTGCAGCTTCCAGGACAGCGTGGCGAGCTCGGTTGAATCCGAAAAAGGGTCTGCGTTCACCGGTGAATACCACCGTCGAAGGTATCAGTGACCGGGCTTCAGTTGCATCCACCGAGTCGACTTCGAGTTCAAACCATCGACAACAATCCTGCAGTACGTAGCCGGTGACGGTATTGGCCGCTACCACCGGCGGCAGGTTCGTCAATTGACCAATGGCTGCCCGAGCGATGATATCAACCCGATCAACAACATGAAAAACGCCGACTCGAGTCTCACTCAGGTTTGTGAAGGATGTCGATGGCTGAAACGGGCGCAGCAGCAATTTCTGAAAGTCATCGCTGACGATGGGCCCCATAGGTGCCACGTTGATTTTTCCAGCAGAATCGACTGTGGTCAGCAGACCTTCAACTATCATGCCCTTGTATCCGTCGAACCAGCGTACCCGTCAAACCAGCCATTCCTGAATTGAACTATGGTTGAAGGGTACTCTGCGAACGCGGCGTTTGCCAGCAGATGTGTTTACAGCTCTTCGCGAAACCAGGCCGTAAGTGACGGGATGGAGCGCCGCCAAAGGGTCGTCTGCCATCAGCAATCGTTGGGAAGCGACCGAGCCTCTTGCGTCCACCTTCTAACGATTGACACCGACATAGAAGCTGAAGATTCTCTGGTCGTCGTAGTCCTGAGACGCGATCGGAAATGCGAAGTCGAATGCCAGCGGGACAGGACCCATCGCTGGCACAACAACGCGAAGCCCAACGCCCGCACTTGCACGGAAGTTGTTCAGTGTGACTTCTTCTTCGACCGAACCGAAGTCGGTGAAAGCCGCGAAGTTGATCATGTCATCTGCGGTGACTGGAATTCTGTATTCCACCGTGCCCAGCATCTGGAATGTTCCCCCGGTTGCAACTCCATTGGAACGAGGAGTCACTCCACGATAGGAGAATCCGCGGAAGGACTGAAATCCACCCGCAAAGTAGCGTTCGAAGACAGGCGTATCGCGGTCGCTCCAGCCCAGCAAGCCAGCGAGAGTCAATACATGTCGCCCGGATCCGTCTGGTCGACTATGCAGCGTATAGTACTGCCGAAACTCACCCTCAACCCGAGAGTAATTGTAGTCGTTAAAGGCCTGCTCCCATGCGAGATCACCATAATGCCCTTCCCCGGGCATGATGGACATGTCGCGAGTATCATGCGTCACGGATGTTCGAATTGTGGAGAGGAAATTGTGACCGATTTCCTTCGCAACCACTGCCGGAGTCGGTGAAGCGGGGTGCTTCAGCTCAACATCTTCCAGACGCAGGGCCGCGTTCACCGACCATTCTGGTGTCAGCTGTCGACCAAGACCGATCCGGCCTCCGAGTCGGTCTTCCTGCCAGTCGGGATAGAAGCGATTGAAGTAGAACCCACTGAGCGTCAGGCTGTAGTCGCTGTACATGAAATACGGATCCGTCCAGCTCAGTGTATAGCGGCTGACCTGATTACCCGGTGCAGCTTCGAGTCGGAATCTTTGGCCGCCACCTCGCCATGCACGACCTTCAATGATGTCGGCAAAGGTCTGAGGTGGACGAAACAAGTCAAAATTGCTCTCGTCCCAGACGAAGGAGCCGACAAGTCCCGCGTCACTGTTCACGCCGGCTCCGAACATCAGTCGCCCTGTGCGTCCTTCGGTCGCACGCACGTTGATGTCGACCCAGCCGGGTGGCATCGCCTGAAACTGGTTGCGATAGGGACTACCTTCCAGGACTGAATCCCGGGGGCCGGGAGCGGGATCGTAATAAGGTGAACCATAACCGGCATCCGGGCTTTGTGCTCGAATAATAGGACTGTTGGTATTCGGCAGATTGGACGTCAGGAATTCGGATGATTCCGCCTGAAAAACGTCACCGGGGTGAACCGATCGAAAGCCCGTCACTAACGATTCGACAGGGGGCTTTGAAGCAGACTGATTGATTGCAGTCCCGTGACTGTCCCATGCGCTGGAATCTGCTGATGGTTTTGTGATCTCCTTTGATGCAGCGGGATTGCTCGCAAAAAGACGGCTGTGTCCTCCCATGGTTCTTTGGTCAATCGCAGAAGAGCTTACCGTCGCGTAACTCCATTGACGTGGAGCTTCGTTGGCAGCCGTTGGCGAGATGGATGGAGGAATTGGCTTGCTGTCAATCGCGTTATTCAACTTAGACTTTGTCGGTTGCTGATTGCTTTCCGGGCTGGTGCCTTTTGATGAATCTGCAGATTCCTCGGGTAACCATGGGTAGGAACCAATTGTTGATAAACGAGCCGCCTGCCGGGTGAATTCCGCGAACTCGTTGGTCCACGCTTCCGTGTCGTACTCGTCCGGGCTCTGTGCCCGATAGGTTCGAGAGCGCGAAGCAAAAGAGCTGTTTTCCGGTTCAACCGGGACGACATCAAACATGATGTTGGGTTCGAATAATCCGCTGCCGCCGAGCCTCGATCGGCTTCGGCGGATCAAATCAGGATTCGCCAGATCACCTGGAAATACCTGCATTCGATCCCAGACAACAGTTTGCTTCGTGTGAGGATAGTCACCGTCATAGGCAACATCGATATTTCGGATATACCGTGGGCGGTCTTCGTCGATCTCGTACACGATATCCACGATGCCGGTCGTTTCGGTGAAATGGGGCGAGGGCACAACCGATGCGAAATAATGTCCGAGTTCACCGTACTGCTTCAGCATTTTTCGGACGTCTTTGGCCATCGGAACAGAGTTGAAGTCCTGTCCTTCGCGAAGTTGCGTATCCTGCTGAAGTTGCTGCGTTGGAATGACCTGATTGCCCTGGTATCGGATACTGCGGATCCGGTAGCGAGTGCCTTCTTTGATAGTGAAGTGCAGGTTGACGTCGGACTTGTCGGGGGAGAAGCGGGGCTGAACATCCACCTCCACATCAAAGAAACCGACGTTGTGATAGAACTGCTTGAGTGCTTCGACATCCTGTGGCAGAGTCTCCGGGTGATAGAATCCCCCGAAGAATCCCAACAGGGCCTCCTTGGAAGCCAGATTCTTGCGAAGGTCACCGGCCCCCCAGAATCGATTGCCTTCAAATGTACGATGCTGTACCCGAACTTTCGGGCCTTCATTGATTCGAAACACAACTTGCCGGTCGCTCGGATTCGCGCCCTTCTCCAGGACGACCTTCACAAAGTAGTAGCCTTTTTCTTTGTATTCCTGTTCGATTCGACTAACGGCGTCGGCATTCGCAACATGGTCAAACGGACTACCGGACTTGAGCCCGGTCCAGGCTTCCAGCATCTTTGTCTTGACGTGATCATTGCCGATGAATGTGACGCTCTGCACGATCGGACGTTCATGGACGGTAAAGAAGAGCACCTTGCCTTCCGGGGTGTCCTCGAAGTCGACTGAAACACTGAAGAACCAGCGGGTACCCATCAGAGACCGATGGTCTTCAAGCAGCATGCGTTCCGTAAACACCCGCCGCGGCTGAATCTGAATCTTCTGCAGGATGACGGATTCAGGGATGGTCTCGTTCCCGCGAATTCGAATGTCGATGACGGTCTGCGAAGCATCTGCCCCGGGAACACTCAGGTCCTGTGCATGGGAAAGGGGTAAGCGAATCTCGATCACAGCGCATACGCACATCGTCAGGAACAGCCCGCCCAAACTCCTGCAAAGGAATCGGCGTGGTTTTTCTGCGGTCTGGTTGTTCTGGCAGTCTTGAAGTTGCAGACGCATGATCAGACTCTGACGTCGATCGATGCTTGCCACATCAGTTGAGTGATGGGAAAGGATCGTGGATTGAGAGATGGTTGAGCCAGAGTAGCCCAACGAAGGGTGTCGTAGGATTGCAGAAAACGATGATTCACCTCAAGACCAATGTCTGGTCGCGTCACTGCTGTGGTGCGTGGGATCGGAAGAGGCATTCTGTGGCAGGCTAGGCGGCAATCTTAATGGCTGCCGGCGAGACGTTTTCCTGCTCAAATGAGGATGACTGGTGTACGAAAATATCACGTGACGGAAACGGAATCGTGAAACCCTGCTCGTCAAATCCGATCTTGATGGCCTCGATAAGAGAAAATCTGACGTCCCAGTATTCTTTTCCGGTGACCCAGGGGCGAACGACAAAATTGACCGAACTATCCGACAGTTCCGCGACTGCCACAACCGGCGCGGGGTCTTTCAGGATTCGTGGGTCCGAGGTCACAACGGATTGAAGCAGCGTTTTCACCGCTTTGATGTCGTCGTTGTAGCTGCAACCGATGACCAGATCGATTCGGCGTCGTGGCTCGGCAGAAAAATTCTGAATGGTGCCACTGGTGACTGAACTGTTGGGGACAAAGATTCTGACATTGTCAGGTGTCAGCATCATCGTGCTGAAGATTTGAATGTCCACGACTCTGCCGCGTATTCCATTCACTTCGACCGTGTCGCCCACACGAAATGGTTTGAAGAAGACCAGCAGCACGCCGGAAGCGAAGTTCGACAGTGATCCCTGAAGTGCCATCCCAACAGCAAATCCGGCGGCGGCCAGCACTGCTGTTAACGATGATGTGTCTATCCCAAGGCAGCCGAGCGAGGCGATGCAGACGGCTGTTAACAGAATGATGTAAGCAACATTTCCCCCGAAACGGCTCAGCGTTTCATCCATCCTCGCACGTGAGGCTCCCCGGACAATCATGCTGGTGACGAATCGGGCAGCCATCCGCCCCAGGATGAACACAGCCATCGCAGCCAGAATTTTCGGGCCATAAACTTTGGCGCGGCTAATCAGCGTGTCGACCGTCAGGTATTGCTGGATTTCGAAAAGGAGCGTGTCGGTAAAAGACGCTTGAGTTGCATCAGATGACTGAGCTTCGGGGGAAGGCAGATCGGGAGCCTGAAAAGCCAGGAAGTTGGTGTTCCGGGTCCACAGGGTCAGAATTCTGTACAGCATGGCGCTATCCGATTTCACAGGGGCGATGACGGGAACGGAATCTACTGTCAGGCTGGATTTCTGGTAAACGGCAGATGTTGCGATTCCGCTCGGCAGCACCGGAGGCACCAATTTGTCTGGCAGTTTGCCTTAGTGTTGGTGCCAAATTGGCGGTTTCCTCGGCGTGTCTTTGACGCTTTGTTTTGGCAGTCTGTGTTGTAAGTCTCTATTTAGTAATTGTTTATGGCGAATTGTTCTTGTTTGGCACGTGCCTTGCTTCTGTCGTTTCGTCGAAAAGCAAGCAATCGTGCACTGGGCACGATCAGCGATAATGTCCCGTTGACTGTACGAAAGAGGAAATTCGCCATGCACTGGAACTCGAATCTGTTGCCGGCCGCCGAGGCATTGAATTCAATTCGGCGGGATTTTGAGCGAGCTGTCGGAAGCAATCGTCGCAGCGATGCAGGGATGTCGGGATACGAAAGCCCTTCAGAATTCCTGGTTGTGCTGGACGTTCCCGGGGTCAAAGTTGAGGATATCGAAATCACGCTGCATGACGATATCCTCACGATCGAAGGCAAACGCGAGATGAGTGTGCCGGAAGGTTACACCGAAGTCTTCGGCGATCGGAATGTCTCCGAGTTCAAGCGAACCCTGCGACTTCGTGAAGCCGTGAATCGAGATCAGATCGATGCTGAGATCAAAGACGGTGTGCTTACCGTTCGGCTGCCCAGAGCTGCCGAAAAGCAGCCTGCAAAGATATCGGTGCGTCAGGGAAGCTAAATCGCCTGATGCTTTGAATTCGCGACCAGCATGGGAAGCGTGTGGTGAATCACCGCACGCTTCCTTTTTTCAAGGTTGGTCCTGGGAAACTGCCGACTTATTTGGAATCATCTACGGCGGGTGCAAACCCGCGCCGCATTGTGTTCTCGGTGATATTTACGGGCACCAGAAACTGCAACAGATAGTCCGGCCCACCCGCTTTGCTGCCAATGCCCGACATGCGATAGCCGCCAAATGGGTGTCGATTCACCATCGCCCCGGTGATATCACGATTCAGGTAAAGATTGCCAACTTCAAATTCGTTCCTTGCTCGGCGCAGTGTGACCGGGCTGCGACTGTAGACGCCTCCCGTCAGCGCAAATCGGGTGCCGTTTGCAATATCGAATGCCTGATCCAGATTCTTTGCCCGAATTACCGCCAGCACGGGCCCAAAGATTTCATTCTGAGCCAGTGTTGAGGTTGGCTCCACATTGATGAAAATGTGAGGCCCTACAAACGTGCCCTGCTTTGCGAGTGATTCTACGTCGACAGCGAGCGCCAGCGTGCCATCAACTTCCGGGTCGGCTTTCCGGACGAGTTGCTGAATTCGTTCACGGGCGTCTTCGTCAATGACCGGTCCGACTTTGGTGGCTGGATCTTCAGCGATTCCAACATGCAGGCTTTGTGTCGCGGATGTTAACCGTTCCACGAATTGTTCGTAGATGCTGTCGAGCACAATGGCTCTTGAACATGCAGAACATTTCTGGCCTGCGTAACCGAAGGCGCTGCGAACGACACCCAGGACGGCTTCGTCCAGGTCAGCGTCGTCATCGATGATGATTGCATTCTTGCCACCCATTTCCGCGATGACTCGTCGCACGCCCGGTTGCCGATCGTCGGTGTCGGCCGCCGCTCGATTGATCTCCAGTCCAACAGACTGAGATCCGGTGAATGCGATCAGATCGACATCCGGGCTGCTGACCAGTGTTGGCCCGATGTCTTCTCCAATTCCGGGCAGATAGTTGATGACTCCATCGGGGATGTGCGCATTTCTGACAAGTTCCATCAGCTTTGCTGCGACAATGGACGACTGCTCCGCGGGCTTCATGATCACGGTGTTGCCAGCGACCATCGCAGCTGCGGTCATCCCTGTCAGAATAGCGAGAGGAAAGTTCCACGGAGCGATCACCACGCATACGCCACGCGATCGATACGTATAGCTGTTTTCCTCGCCCATAAAATCACATTGGCGTGGCACACCAAGTCGCCGCATTTCCAGCGCATAGTACATGCAGAAATCGATGGCTTCGGCGACATCGGCATCCGCTTCGGCCCAGGGTTTTCCGCATTCCAGAATGATCCAGGCGCAGAGTTCGAATCGGCGTTCGCGCATTTCAGCAGCGATAAGTTCAAGATATTCAGCACGTGTTTCGACATCGGTTGCCGCCCATTGCGGCCACGCGCGTCGAGCGGCATCGATGGCATCGATGGCCTGTTCCGGGCTCGCGGACGCCACGCGTCCCAGAATCTCCGATGTCTTCGATGGATTCCGCGAAACCAGTGTCGCGCGACTATCGCACGACTTGCCATCGATGACCAGAGGATACTCCTGCCCGAATTCTTCCCGTACAGCTGAGATCGCCTGCTGCATGGCTTCCCGACTGGACGCCTTTGAAAAATCGGTGAGTGGTTCGTTGCGGAAGCCAGCAGGCTTTTCGTCCTGAATCGGCGGTTCGCTGGCAGCGTGCATGGATGGCTTCATGAGCAACTTCTCGACTGACTGGTGTTCAGTAAAACTTTGTCGAAGGAATGAATCGTTTGATGTGTTCTCGAGCAGCCGACGTACCAGGTACGCCATTCCCGGAATCAATTCACCGAATGGCGTGTAAATTCGGACGCGCTGATTGCGTTCCAGAAACAGTTGAGCCTGTTCATCGCTCATCCCGTACAGCATTTGAATTTCGATAGCTCTGTCCGGAATCCTCAGCTCCTCTGCAAGGGCGAGTCCGTGGGCAAGGCTTCGGAGGTTATGGCTTGCAAGAGCCGGTCTCAGGTACTGATAGTTTTCCATCAGGATACGTGAAAGGCGTTCGAAATTGTCGTCCGACTGCCACTTCCGGCGAAACACCGGCGTGCTCCAGCCGCGGTACTCCGAAACGATGTTTTCGTAGTCCCAGTAGGCACCCTTAACAAGTCGAATGGTCACGGGTGTGCCGCGGTTCTTCGCCCATGCCAGCATCGAGTTCAAATCGGATTCCGCATCAGACAGGTAGGCCTGGATGACGATGCCACAGTCGGCCCAGTCGCGAAACTCCGGCTCCATCAGGACTCGCTGGAATATTTCCAATGTGAGTGGACGGTAGTCATTCTGCTCCATGTCCACATGCACGTAAGCATTCTTTTCGCGAGCCAGTTGCAGCAACGGGCGAAGGCGGCCAGCGACGCGTTCAAAAGTTCCGCTGGCGTCGATCGGGCTGAACTGACTGTCGAGGGCTGACAGTTTCAGACTGACGTTGATTCGCGGAATTGCTCGTTCGTGGTCCCAGTCCAGTGCAACATCTTCCGGCCATTCATTCACCTGAGTCGCCATGCCGGAAATCAGGTCGAAGTAAGACTGTTGATAACGGTCAGCTTCGTCTTCACTGATAACGGCCTCGCCGAGCAGATCCAGTGTGAATGCATAACCGGATTTCCGGATACGAGCAACGGACTGGATGACTTCGTCGACACTGCTGCCGGCAATGAATCTGCGAGCCATCCTTGATGCATTCGAGCGGGCATTGTACGCGAGCGCCCGACTGAGGATGGAATTCGACGTTGACACCTGCAGGCCAAGGCGGGCCGCCCAGGGCAGATTCTGTTTTACGTCCTCGAAGTACTCGTCAAGGTGACGGGCGATTGAAACGTGGTCCTTCAGCATCGGAAGCACGTCGACAAACCGGAACATCTGCACTTTGACCGCTTCATCGCCCATCGCCCACGACATCAGGCGATCTTCCCACCAGCGACCATGAAAGATCGACGGTGACCGGTAATTCAAACGATCGAACAGTTCCTGGCCGATCTGCTGTGTTCGTTGCTCAGTGGCATCGCTGCCCGAAAGAGTTTTCTTTTTCGACGATGCTGCCTTCTTGGCCATAACCCGCAACGATGCTGTTTCGAATACCAACAGAAATAGATGAAGAGGACTCCGGCGGTAGTTTACGCGTTAGAACCTGATCTAAAAGGCGCTTCTGTCAGTTTGCCAAAATTCATAGCGTCACGTGGTGTATTCTGAATTCAGGCGGACGTATTCCGCCGTCAGATCGGACGTCCAGAAACGCACGCATGCCGAACCGGATCGTGGGCCACCAGCCACGCGAAGTTCAAGGTGAACGTCACGATTGTTGCGAAGCCCGTCGGAAACCTGTGTTTCATCGAACGGGACCGGCGTTCCAGCCTCGTAAACTGTCACTCCATTGATCTTCAGGGACAGGTATTCAGTTTCGATTGGCACACCCGCATATCCGGCCGCTGACACAATACGGCCCCAGTTCGGATCTGCACCGACAATGGCCGTCTTGACCAGTGGGCTGTCTGCAATCTCTTTGGCCATCCGGTACGCGTCGTCTCGGGATTCAAGCCCACAGACATCAATTGTCACAAAATGGTCGGCTCCCTCGGCGTCGCGGATAATATCTGTCGCCAGTTTCTGGCAGACACTGACGACTGCGGATTCAATTGCGTCCAGGGATTTATTCGTGATGGTCGCGCCACTTGCGCCATTGGCCATCAGCAGTACTGTGTCGCTGGTGCTGGTATGCCCATCGACGCTGATGCAGTTAAATGTCTGATCGACGGCAGATCTCAGGATACAGTCACATTGCTCCTGACTCAAAGCGGCATCGGTCATCAGGACGGAGAGCATCGTTGCCATATTGGGGGCGATCATGGCCGCGCCTTTTGCGGCTCCTGAAACCCGCACTGAAACACCGTCGATCTCCATGTCGACGGACACAAGTTTGGCAAAAGTGTCTGTGGTCATCATCGCGGTGGCGGCGGCTTTGAACGCTTCGTCACTGCATTCCAGGCTCCTGATTCCATTCGGGATGCCATCAAGGATCACCTCCATCGGCAGAGGTACGCCAATGACGCCGGTCGAACAGACCAGCACCTGCTCTTCCGAACAGCCCAGGCATCCCGCGACTTCAGCGGTCATTCGTTTAGCATTCTCGATGCCTGGCAAACCTGTCGCTGCGTTTGAATTTCCGGAGTTTATGATCACAGCTCGAACGTTCGGGGCGGGGACCCGGGAACGTGATACCGTGACCGGTGCCCCGCAAACCCGGTTCTGAGTAAACACACCGGCTGCCGCAGCCGGGCGATCTGAAACAAAGAGTGCCAGGTCACTCTTCCCACTCGCCTTGATGCCGGCGGTTGAACCTGAAGTCCTGAATTCGGCTGGTAGGGAACCGAAATTGTTGATGCTCACGGGATTCTGATGATTCATGCGAGGTGCGACTTAATGGGACGTTTTTCGTTGGGCGTTCTGTGTGACGGAAAAGCAGAGTGTGGCGTTCGCCTGAATTCTGCAGAAGCCGCAGCAAACTGCAAATCTCAGGACGTGTTGGGAGGTACGGACAAAAAAAGCCGCAGGGTTGATCCTGCGGCATGATGGTTCAGGCGAGTGTCCGGACATCTGTATCAGGCGATATCGAAGCTTTCCACTTCGGCACTCTCTTCAGCGAGTTCGTCTTCGACAATCAGGTTTCCGACACTTCCCGGGCCGTGATCGTAGCAATCGTCCTGGTGCCAGAGAGGCAATCCGGCGGCGTATCTCGCCGCAAGCATCATGACTTTTTCTTCTGACCCGGGCTTCGCGGCAGTAGGAGCTGACGGATCAACTCCCAGTGCTTTCAGTTCTTCTTCGAAGCCAGCGTCCAGATCGCTGAGAAATTCATAGCCTTCGATGTCTACCAGTGACTCAAGACCAGAGTCTGCATCGAGAAAATACGACGACATTCAGGGGCTCCAATGGGCTGCAACCAGTTGCGACAACAGTTAATTCCGCTCCGTCGTTTCCGTCCCTGGAAACATCAGTCCTGCTACCATCCTGCTCGCCGCCAGACATCGCAAATTCGCGAGGTTGCCTGTTATCGGGAGATTGTTTTGAAGGCCCAGTTTGACTGAATATTGAACGCGTCCCTGCGAGTCACGATTGTTGAACTCAGGGTGTGAAATGTCAACAAAATTTCACAAAACGTAAAATCAATTCCAGTGATCCGGATGCCTCAATGCGGTTCGATCATGACAACGAGAGAAGTGACCTGGCCGCCAGTCGGAACCTGGATTTGAAGCGACTTTCCCGAAAGCCATTCTCCGGGAATCGGATCCAATTCAGACCATCAGCTTGTCTTACGCGATACGTGGTAACGCTTGAGCTTTCGGTCCAGTGTGGATCGCTCTATGCCAAGAATCTGTGCTGCGCGCGATTTGTTCCATTCGGTGTGGTCCAGTGTCGCCAGGATGTGCTGCTGCTCAATATCTGCGAGCGAAAGTTCGCGATACTCTCCATCGCGCTGAGTTCCCGGTTCGGTTACCGAGAATCGACTGGACAACGTCGAAAGTTGAACGTCAGACGCCTTCACAACTTCGTTTCGACAAAGGATTACCGTACGTTCGATGGTGTTTTGCAGTTCCCGAACATTCCCCGGCCAATTGTATTCGCGAAGCAGTTCTGTCGCTTCATCAGTGAATCCCGTTATGACTCGTCCTGTCTTTTGAACAAACCTGGCCAAAAAAGTGTTTGCCAGCAGAACGATATCATCTTTTCGTTCACGCAGCGGCGGAGCAATAATCTCAGCAACATGCAGTCGGAAATAGAGGTCTTTTCGGAAGTCGCCATCCTCGACGGCTTCTTCGAGGTCTCTGTTGGTAGCGGCCAGAAGTCTGACATCCACTTGTATTGGTTTGCGCCCCCCAATTCGTTCAAAGGGGTGCCCTTCCAGCACACGCAGGAATTTCGCCTGAATGGCCGGGCTCATTTCGCCGACTTCATCCAGAAACAGCGTGCCCTTGTCGGCTTGCTCGAATCGGCCCACTTTTCGATCCGTAGCGCCAGTGAAGGCGCCTTTTTCGTGGCCAAACAATTCGCTCTCCAGCAGGCTCTCATTCAGCGCTGCGCAGTTGAGGCACACGAATGGACCGTCTCGCCGTGGGCTCATATTGTGAATGCTGCGCGCGATCAGCTCTTTTCCGCAGCCACTCTCGCCCCGAATCAGAACACTCGCGTCTGTTTCAGCGATGAGCGTGATTCGATCCTTCATTTCCTTCATCGAGGGCGTTTCGCCTACGAGCTGGTATTCGCTGGAGAGCTGTTCCCGGAGTGAGCGATTTTCGTTTCTTGCCTGAGCGAGGCCGGACTGCAGTGAGTCTCTTTCTTTAAGTTGTTCCAGTGCAACAGCCAGTTGATTCGCAACAGCGAGCGTGAATTCCAGGTCATGTTTATCCAGAGGGTTATCAGGATTCGTGGAATACAGGTGCACCAGGCCATAGGTCCGCGTTGCCGAATGAATCGGTGCACAGATGACACTGATGGCTTTCATTTCGCCAAGACTGTCGAAAACAGACAGTTGACTATCATCACTGACATCTGTCGCAAGAATTGCTTCGCAGGAAGACAGAACAACCCGGGAGAGATTATCGGACACGCGGCGGTAAGGCAGGTCTCTTTTGCTGTCATAGGCGACCACCTGCAGGTCTGCCGGCGTCGGCGCATCGGTTTCCTGAACTGCCAGAAGAATCGCGCTGATATTGGCCACCGTTTCGCGGGCAAGGTTCGCCAGGACGACATCTGTCAGTTGCTGGCGAGTTCTCGCAGATCCCATCTCAAGTCCCAGGCGATACAGCTTGGCCAGCTCTGCTCCGCTCGTATCACGCACAGACTCATCCCTGGGTGTCAGGAACCCGGGAGAAGAAGCACGATGCATGATCTTCGGCTGCTTGTCACGAAGAACCGCAATCGGATGAGAATCAAGCGTCTTGCCTTCGTTGCCCATATTTGCCGGGGTGCCGGGTGTCTGGTCCAGGCTTGTGGTGAATGCCAGCTGGCAAGCACCGATAACAATGACATCGCCCGACCGCAGCGATGTTTCGCCGTCGACAGCAGCCCCGCGCAGGATCGTTCCATTGCGACTACTCAGGTCCCTGAGCCGCCATTCTCCTCCAGAGGTGAAGATTTCGCAGTGATTGCGGCTGCATGAATCGTCCTGCAGGACGATTCGATTTGTGGTTGACCGACCGATTGTTGTGACCTGACCCTGCCGAAGCCTGACAACATCCCGCCAGGTGGCTCCATCCCAAGTCAATACGAAAGCAAACTTCTCAGCTGCTCCATTCTCGTCGGCATCTTCGCTTGTCATTTTTGTTTCTGGATCCGCTGGACGTAAGAAAACAAACCTGAGCCGCCTGTTCCGATGAGAAGACAGGCGGGCACAGCTAAATTTATCTCGGGCCCGACAGTCGTATCATGGCGAACAGGCGCTGGAATGTCATCTCACTGTCGATGTTTGATGGTGTACTTCATTGTGAGGGACTTTCGGATGACAGTTCTTCCGAATCGCAATAGACTGACCCCGCGCTTGGTTTGATGAAGTGACAGGCAGATGTTTGAAAATAAGACTCGCAACCGGCATTCAGCAAAGGATCTTTTCTCATGAATGGTGCATGGCCAGGGGGCCCATGTCCACAATGTGGAGATGTCATGCCAGCCCGCGTTGTTCATTGTCGGACGTGCCGAGCCCTGCTCAATTCTGAACTCACTGAAGACAGTGTTGAGATTCCCAAGTTTGTCCCGTTGCCGGAGTTAGTCGTGATTGCTGCTGCCCCTCCCCGAGGTCATTATGTCGAATGCCCCGGATGCCATGAAGAACTTCGAATTCACGTCAAGTATCAGGGGCAGAAAGTGCAATGCAAACACTGCGAGCAGGCGTTCCGCTATGACGACAGCGTGAAAATCATTGCCATGTATACGCAGTGTCCGCATTGTGCAAAAGAGCTGAGGGCGGCCATGAAACACGTCGGAACCAGGGTCGGTTGCCGGTTTTGCGCTGGACATATCGAACTGCTGAAGACGCCGCAGTGAGCCAGAATGCTGTCTCGGATACGGAATTCACCGATGTCCCCTGCCCCTTCCGCGTTGGCGGTATCCCGGCAAAGCAGTCATGACAGGGTGTGCTGCGACGACAGATCAGAACTGTGAGAGAAAACGGATGTCATTCTCGTAGAATCGTCGGATGTCATCGACTCCGTAGTGTTTCATGCAGAACCGTTCGATTCCCAGGCCGAATGCGAATCCTGAAAATTCTTCCGGGTCGTAGCCAACAGCTTTGAAGACATTAGGATCGACCATCCCGGCGCCCCCGATTTCCATCCAGTTGTCGCCCCATTTCATGTCGACTTCCACAGATGGTTCTGTGAAAGGAAAGAATGACGGACGGAAGCGGATTTCAACATCGGGGCCAAGAAAGCTGCGTGCAAAAAGGCTGAGGACCGTCTTCAGCTGTGCCATTGTTACATGGCGATCGACGAGCAGACCTTCCATCTGGTGAAACATACACGAGTGTGTCTTGTCCATGGTATCCGGGCGATAGACCCGTCCAAGAGAGACGATCCTCACCGGAGGCTGGCTCGTTTCCATGGTTCGGATTTGTACGGTGGAAGTCTGGCTTCTGAGGAGTACCGGTCCGCCGGCGAATTTTGAAGCGCAGGCAATGTAGAAGTTATCCAGCGGGTCACGTGCGGGATGATCTTCGGGGATATTCAGTGACTCGAAGTTGTGGCGTTCGTCCTCAAGTTCGGGGCCTTCAACAACGGTAAAGCCAAACCGTCCCATGAGTTCCCGGAACTCAGCAATTGTCTGGGTGATGGGGTGCAGTTTGCCGATTGTTATTTTTTCGCCGGGCAGAGTGACGTCGAAGTCGCTGGAAGCAGCCTTGGCGGTTTCTGCCAGCTCAGCCTGCCGCCTTTCCATCGCTTCCGTAACGGCCACTCGAACTTCATTGAAACGTTTGCCGACGCGGGGCTTTTCGTCGGGGGATGCCTTTCCCACCTGCTTCTGGAGATCCCGGACGCGGCCGTTCTTCTGACCCATGAACTCCACCGCACGGCTTCAAGCTCTGCCGCATTGCCTGCGCGCTGAAGTGCATTGAGAGCTGCTTGTTCGAATTCATCAAACGCAGAAAGGATGTCGCTCATGGTTCAAAACACTTTAAAGCGTTGTGGCGTTCGTGATTGTTCCTGCCCGGTGCCAAAGAAAACAGGCGAGGATCCTGTGGAGGATGCTCGCCCGTCGATTCTTTTCGATGTCACACTGTTCGACGTCGTACTGCGGATCAGGCAGCCGCCGTCGTTGCACCCTTGGCTTCACGCACGGCTGCAACAATCTCATCAAAAACAGCCGGCGATGCGATCGCCAGTTCGCTGAGTGATTTTCGGTTGAGCCCGATATTTGCCAGAGTCAGTCCATGAATGAACTCAGAGTAGGACATTCCTCGCTCGCGGCATGCCGCAGTGAGTCGAGTGATCCACAGAGCGCGGAACTCTCGCTTCTTCACTCTTCGATCGCGCGTCGCGAACGCTCGGGAGCGGATAATGGTTTCTTTAACTGTTCGCAGCAACTTGCTGCGTCCACCCACGTTGCCGCGAGCCTCTTTAAACAGTCGCTTTTTCGAACGTCGTCGCGCTTTACCTAACCGAACACGCATCTTACCGAGCCTTCAGGGAAGACGATTCAATAAAAACAAATCACAGACTGGGGCGAAGGGCTTCTACGATGTTGCGGGCATCTTTGCCAGCTACAACACCGTCCTGACGCAAACCGCGACGTCGTTTGCCACTTTTGTGGCTCATGATGTGGCCGCGGAAAGCCTTGCGGTGCTTTGCCTTGCCGGAAGCAGTGATCTTGAATCGCCGCTTCATTCCTTTATGGGTCTTTTGCTTGGGCATTTCCGTCCCCATGACAGAAAACTGAACTGATGTATATGCTTTCGAATGAAAGAGCCGGGGAGTATAGCGGTCATCTTTCATGGTTGTAAAGCAGCTTGCGGACGGAAGAAGAATTTTCCAATCCTGATCAACGCGAATCAACGCTGTATCGGCAGGCTGGCAGTGTTCCCGCAACGAATCTTGATCGCAAGAACGGCATTCGCAGGAATCGATTGTGGTCTCTGACAGAATTCATTCAAGCCCGGTGCAGCGTCTGGAAGCCAGTATGCGGGGACTTGCCCGGAAAAAAGAAGGGCGAGCTTCACAAGGAAGCTCGCCCATCGGGAGGAGGGAGTTGCGTTTGCTTTCATTGTGCCTGAGGACGGAGAGGGCAACCCACCTTTGCCGTCGCTTCTTCATCGCTTCCGCTCTTCTGCTTCACACACTGCTCACGTTGTGTGAGCGGGATACGGAAGCGTCGCCGGACTAAGCAGCTCTGCGCTGTTCGTCCATAGAGTGGTTGATTGCGACGGCAGCAACCGCTGCAACACCACTGCCAGGCCGCTTGATGTTGGAGCCTGGGCCGCCTCGTGGCGGATATCCGTATTCCCGGAGTTTCCCGGATAACGTGCGAAGTCCGATTTTCAGAATCTGAGCCGTTCGTTCACGGTTACCGTTGCAGCGTGCGAACGTTGATTCGATCAGTTTTCGTTCCATTTCGCGGAGAGTCATGCCAACGCCATCAACGCCTTCTTCATCGGGAGAGGCATTCTGCAGCCACGGCAGCAGATCGTCCGGACCGATGCATTCTGTAATGTCTACGGTGCAGGCCCGTTCGATGACATTCTGCAGCTCCCGCACGTTGCCGGGCCATGGGTGACCTTCGAGCAGCTGGAGACCTTCGATGCTGACGCGTCGCGGGGGTCTGCCCTCTTTCAACGCAATCTGGCTGATAAAGTGTTCGACAAGTAGTGGGATATCATTCTGCCGGACTCGCAGCGGTGGCGACTGCAAAGTGATACCGCTCAGATGTTGCAGCAGGTCATCGCGGAAACGGCCTTCCATGGCCAGTCGATTCAGGTCACCGTGCGTGGCCGCGATGAACCGAATGTTGGGTCCGTCCTGAGTGCCCTGCAATACGGCTGCTGCCCGTTGTTCGAGCAACTGTGCCAGGCGTCGCTGGAACGGCAAGGCGACCGTGTCGACATTGTCGAGAAGGATAGACCCGCCTTCGGCCATTCTGAGGTAGCCGGGGAATCCATCGTCAGTTGCATCGCCGAACAATTGAAGTTCGAGAGTTTCAACGGAATGCAGGCTGCAATCAATTCGCAGAAAGGGTCGGGATGCCCGTCGACTGCACCGATGCAGACCTTCCGCGATCAGCGTCGTGCCACTTCCCGGTTCGCCGCGAACAAGGACCGTTCGATCGTCGTCTGCAGCAATTCGAATACTTTCACGCAGCGACTGCATGGCTGGCGTACTGCCGACGAGATCCATCAGGTTACGATTGAGCAACTGTCGACGCAGTTTTTCATTCTCCCGGATCAGATCTCCCCTGCGGAGGGCATTCAGCAGTGCTGCTCCAAAGCGGCTTGCAGTGTAGGGACGTTCAATCACTTCGCATTCGAAGGTCGGAACAGTTTCGCGACCCCAGCGAGAATCTTCGCCAACGATGCAGAGAACCTGGGCAGCTTTTGAATGGCTGCGGATCGCCGCGTTGACTTCCTGCATGCGGGAGACGTTGTCGGCGTCATCAATAATGCAGCAGCTGAACTCTTGTCGGCTCAAATGAAAGAGCATGGCATCGGGGCTGTCTGTTTCACAGACGTTCATGCCACGCTTGCGGACATCATCCGCAAGTAATTGTCTCGCACCTGGTCGCGGCGAGAAAACAAGCACGCTGCGAGTCGGGGATTCTGTTTCGGGAGCAGTGGGCTGATCGGGAGAGCTCGCTTGAACTGCGGTTGGGAAACGCAGTATCTGCGGCTCACGATGAGCACCAGGAGGGAACTCGTTCATGATGTCCTCAATCTGTGAGCAGAGAGTGGAGAGACGGAGGCAGGACGGTGGGAGAGGAGAATCCAGCATCGAACAAAAACACCCTCTCCGCTTGAGATTGGCAGAGACGGATTTCAATTCTTTGCGAATTGGATTCTTTGTTCCAGGGTGGAACGATTGAGAGGAGAACTGAAAGGTTTTGGGCTGGCGAAGACTCGCTTCCCGTGTGAGAGGCCGAGTGATATCCGGACTCGGCAGAAAGTGTCAACACGTTTTCACAACGATTAGACCAAAACTTTCGTGCATTTGTAAGAATTGCTATCAACAGTCACACAGACTCGCAGGCAGCTGGCTGTTGAACGGCATTTCCTGCCGGATCAATGGTACTTCGGCCGGAACCTGTTTCGGCGTGACAGTGTTCGCTCAGTCAGTAGCCGAAGGATCTTTGCAACAGGCAACAGGCAACAGGCAGTAGGCCGTGCATGCGCAATGCGACTCCATTCTCCGGGAAGCACTATCTGCCAGCAAAATGAGGCCAGCATTGCTGGCCTCATTCGCATCGTTGATCAGCGATCCGGACTGCTGTCGACGTCTTAGTACTGATTCGCGAAACGCGCTGGATTCTCGGAGAACAGATTCATCGTTTCCCGGGAACTGAAGAAGTAGAGCCGGTCGCGGAACCACAAAGAGTAGTCCAGCATACCTTCGGTCTCTTCTCCGGTGTTGACAAGCAGAACGATGTCTCGTCCTCCGGCAGCAGGGGCATAACGCGACGGATTCGCTTCAAAGGCGGCCTTTGCTCGAGACGATGAAAACTGGTATTCCTGCAGCCCGAATGTTCCTGTGAATTCTTCCCGGGCGTCAACCAGTTCCCGATGGTCACGCAGTTCCACGGGGCAGAAGCCTTTGAAACCTGCTCGGCCGGCCCGATCCCGAATCTGATTTCGCTGGTGTTCACGGCGTGCCTGATCTGCCGTCACCGACGCCGCCACAGCACCGGCATTCGAAATGGTCCTGGGACGTTGTTCTTCGGGCGTGGTTTGACTGAATGCAGACTCTTCCCGTGTGTTTGTCACAGGCGTTGCCTGCACGCTGCTGGTCGATGACTTCACTGAATCTTCGGGTGCGGAAGCCTCTTCAACGGGTGGCAGTTCAATTCCGGGAAGCTCTTCTGAAAACTCTTCCATCGGTGGCACCGGCTCGCCAACCAACAGTCCTCCATCGGATGACGGTGATTCGTCCTGAACGAAGAATTCATCATCGGACATTGGTAGCTGAACTCCGGTGAACGGATTGGAAATGGGCATGTCTGCCGTGGCGGTTATTCCCGTTTCGGATCCGGATTGTTGATTGCCAGCCTGGGCATCGGGAGCAGCCACTTCCGGGGCCTCCTGTGCTGGTGAGATGGTCTGTTCAGAACCAAAATTTCCGGCGTTTGCTGCAATGTCAGAATCTGTTTCCTGCGTTGGAAGTTCGCGAGTCTGGCCGGGGATTTCAATCAGCGAATCCAGGTCCAGCACTTCCGGATCACCCTCCAAAATGCCGTTCTCAACGACACTGTTTTCGAATGGATCGACGAAATCACTCGGGGCAGGTGCGACAGGCGCGGGAGTGATCGGTGTGCGATCGACCGGCGGATGTTGACTTTGGCCCATTGATGCGGCGGCTGAAGCTGTGCTTGTCGTTGCCGATGGCATCGGAGTTGGCGCTGCCGTGTAGCCCTGAACGAACGAAGGTGCTGTGCCTGGCTGTACGTACTGAGGGAATCGATTGGGTGGCTGAAGTGTTGTTGTTCGATTGCCAGCCACTGGCATTCCGTTTTGCTGCCCATGCGGGATTCCCGGTCGCTGTGCCGTCACGGGATTGGGATTGTATGACGGCGGATTCGTAGAGGGTGAATTCGTGCGAGCGCCATTCAGATTCGGTGTCTGCGCCATCTGTCCGGAGTGAGCTTTGGAGGCCTGATTTGCCTGCCCGATCATCGGACTGCCCGGTGGTCGAGCCGGGGAGCCTGGCTGCACCGAACGCTGCTGTGGGCTGCCCGGGGGAGGCGCAGAGTAGGTGGACAAATGCGATGCCGGGGATGTGGGGGTGACTGGTTTTGCGGCCGGAGTTTGCGGGCTGGATTCTCCCCGCAGCTTCCCAACAAATTTCTGGAAGAAGTTCTTCTTCGGCGGCGGCGTAGCGGGACGCTGTTGGGGAGCCATCCCCTGCCCCGTGCCGGCCACCGGGGCGGTAGCAGTGCCCGCGAATGGCTGTTGCGATGGGACTTGCGCGTTTTGCCCATTGACTCCGGAATTCTGAACCATCCCGGGCGGAGTCTGAGTGACGACTCGGGTGTTCGGGTTGTTCTGCAGATTGTTCTGGGGGTTGTTATGTGTCATCTGCTGGGTTTGTGGTGCAAAACCGTTCATTTGTGGCATTGGACGTCCACTCTCATGAAACAGGCGCTGCAATTCGCTCATCACGGCCGGATTGGAGGCTCCCGATGGTTGGGAATTCGTTGCCTGGTACTGGACAGGCTGGATTCCTCGTGGGAACCCGCCTTGCGCGGTGGCGTTCGCCGATATCACGGGTTGCGTTGCAGGCGCGTTCGACACTTGTGGCCCATGCGGCTGTCGTGCCATATTACCGCTCGTTTGAGTTGGAACGGGACGAAGTGGCCTTTGTCGGGCTCTCCAGCCGGTCGTTTCGTCGCCATTCGCGCTATTTGTGATTGGGGCGGCATACGCTGAAGTGAGCGATGCGGTGAGGAGCAGATTTCGAACCAGCTTGCGAGTAGTCATTTTGTCGTCCCTGAAGAATGACAAACGGCTTCGAGCTGGTGACGGATGGCCCATCCACTAATTCGACCACCAGCTGTGAAACGCGTTCGTAATGGCGCTGCTGGTTCTTATCGTCTGTTCCGAAAGGCCGGGTTGTTCTGCTTGCTCCGGTTTTGCCGTCGTCACGACAGACAGTACTCGTGAATCAGGAACAATCGGGATGACCCTGAGAATTGCCCTATATGCCCTAAATTAACGGAGCCTGCGGTCCGCGCCTTTCACATGTTGGCAAGAAAGCGTCGACACTGTCATTCCGCGTCGACACTGTCATTCCGCGTCGACACTGTCATTCCGCGTCGACACTGTCATTCCGCGTCGACACTGGCCATCGGCATGGTACAACGTCATTCGGCGTGGAAGAGATGGGAGGCGGGTACCGGACGAGGCTCTTCGTTTTCCCTCTGCCACCGGAAGTCCAGCTCTGCTCCCCCGTTCCCCTGAAAGTACTCGATGCGGATCCTGTGCATTCCTTTTGAAAGTCGAAGCCACTCTCCAACGCCTGACGGGGGATGGTTACCATCATTGTCAATGAGCAACCTGTCGTTCAGGAACGCTTTGCTGCCGTCGTCAGAGATCAGCGTTAATCGTATCAGGCCTTCTGTTTCCATGTGCAGGTAGCCGGACATTGTCACGGCGTAGTAGTCATTGGATTCACGTTTGACCTCGGCAAGAGAAACGGATTTTGTGACGCCGGAGCTGGCTGCGTTCAGCTGCGCGAAATCCGGGAGCAGAGAATATTGTCCTGGAAAGAGTTCGTAATTGAGTCCGGGCTGCAGCTTTGTTGTGTCGATTGCCGTTGCAGCTTCATCAGGGCGTTTTGTCGCCCGAATGCTGGCAGTGATCGCCACGCCGGACCGCTGAATGTTCAGTTTCAGTGGTGCGTCCGTGGACAGGATTTGTCTCAGGTTCAGGTACCAGTCGATGACGTTGCGAGTGGATAGGTCATTCACCGCGGTCACAATGTCTCCCGGTTCAATGCGGGCATCCGACGCCGCTGAATCTGCTTCCACTTCGCTGACAATGACCGGGCCGCCCTGGTTCCGGATCCGGATTCCCGTCGTAAACCCGCTTCGTAGTTCTGCTTCGATGATGTCTTCGATCAGTTGGTAAACCGTATCGATCGGGATGGCGAATCCAACGTTTTGTTCCTGAAAGATTTTTTCTGAAACCACTCCAATGACCTCGCCGTCAATATTCAGGAGTGGTCCCCCTGAATTGCCGCCATTGCTGGCCGCGTCGAACTGAATGAATCGCGGGCGGCGATCAATCTGGTAGTTTGTCATTACAAGGGCATTCGGAGCGCCGGCCAGAACCGCGTTTGAACTGACAATTCCGGAGGTAAATACCAGTCCCCGTCCGCCCGGATTGCCTGCGACAATGACGGTTTCACCATTCATCAAATCGTGGCTCCGTCCCGGTGTAACCGTTTGCCAGGGGCCGTCGCCGAGCAGGCGAACGATTGCCAGATCTCGCTCCGGGTAGCGTCCTATGGTCTGAAATTGAATCGGTTTTTGTGAGTTGGGAAGGCTGGAGCCAATCAGGGCAAACCCTTCATCCGACGGAAGGACGTGATTGTTGGTCAGGACAAATCCTGCCGGATGAACGATTGTTCCGCTGCCCGAAACGATTGCACCCTCGCGAACGACGAACAGCGAAACGATACCGGCAGTCGATTTCTGAATCGCCCGCACGATCGGAGTTTCTCTGCCGGATCCAGCCGCTGCCTCCTGCGCCGAACAAACGCTGCAGAGCGACATCTTCATCGCTATTGCGGCCAACATCACCGCGTTCACAGATTTCATTCGCGGACTAAGGATGGGCATACCAGGCATATTGGAATTCACGTTTTACGGATTGCTGACGAAGGGGGCCGTTGAAAAGATTTGCCCATGTTAATGATCCTGCGGTTTCTGTCCCGCCGATACCGAAGATTTTGTCTGTTCAGTTTCCGGGGGAGGAGGATTTGCAACCGCCGGTCATGGCGAATCCGGAGCCAGTTTCTGCCGTCGTTGGTTGATTCCGGTCTCCCGGAAGTTCTGCGATTTCTCCTGTGCCAGGTTGGCTGAGCAGGTGGTCGGGCGATGAAACTGTGTCTGACTTCGCTTCAATGTTCCTGCAAAGAACCGTCCTGCTGATGCCGCTGAATATGTCGACGACTTCAAATCCTTCACAATCAACCTGTTGCCAAAGCAATGTCGTCTGTCCGGGTTGTGGATGTGTTTGCGATGACGTTGCCGTGGAAATCATCGACGGGGAATTGGCGGGTTTTTCTCCATCCTGTCCGAAAGGTGAAAGCTGGTTTCGTGCTCAGCTCCAATCTGTCGCATCGGAGAACCGAGTTGATGGGGCAGCGGTTGATCTGGATGTTGCTGTTGATCGAGCTGCCGAGATCCTTGAGGGATCGATCTATCCTCTGGTCTACGGCCTTTCTCGAAGCGCGACGCCCGGTCAGCGTGCGGCTGTCGCCCTGGCAGAACATCTGGGGGGTGTGGTGGATACCACAGCTTCGTTGTGTCATGGACCCTCCATCATGGCCATTCAGGATTTTGGTGAGGTCACGTGCACGCTGGGCGAAGTTCGTAATCGAGCGGATCTTGTTGTGTTCTGGGGGTGCGATCCTGCCTCTTCGCACCCTCGACATTCCGATCGTTATTCGGTCACAGCTCGTGGGCGATTTGTCCCCGAAGGCCGTGGTGATCGAATCGTCGTTATGATCGGAGATGAACGCTGGGTGCATTCGTGGAGGCTGGATGATCAGGGAACCCTGCCGGACTACGTTATTCCCGTTTCCCCCGGTGCCGATTTTGAATTGCTTTGCCAGTTGCGTGCGATGTTGAAACAGGATGCCGGCACTGCGAATCGCAGCAAATCCGTCGGTGATTTTGATCCCGCGTCGAACATGTTAATTCCAGAGGCACGTTTCGCTGGAAAAGATACCCCGACTTCCTCCGAACAGCCGGAAGTTCTTGCCCCCGAGCAACTGCTCAGCCTGATGACATCCTGTCGTTACGGAGCCGTGTTCTTCGGTCTTGGACTTGCAGACACCAGCCTCTGGGAGCATGCCATGGATACTCATGCCGGGCACGCAAACGTTTCCACACTTCTTCAGCTGGTTGCTGAACTGAATTCACGAACTCGTTTCATCGCCCGGCGGATGAGGCTTCAGGGGGACGTTTCAGGAGCAGACAACGTCCTTTGCTGGCAAACCGGTTATCCGTTTGGAGTTGACTTTTCACGCGGCTATCCTCGGTACAATCCCGGTGAATACACCGCGACAGAGTTGCTCGAGCGTGAAGATGTGGATGCGATGCTGATCATTGGGGCAGAGACCGTCTCCAGCTTTTCATCGGCCGCTCAGCGTTTCATGAGAAGCATCCCAACAATATTGATCGATTACCCGTCTGCCAAAATCGATTTCTCGCCCGATGTCCACATTACCACGGCAGTCTATGGTGTTCATGCGGCAGGAACGGCCTATCGAATGGACAATGTTCCGCTTCCCCTTCGAGCATTGCTTCCCTCCCACTTGCCGACCGACGAACAGGTGTTGGAATCCATCCGCAACCGAATCTCGTAGCTTCCATCCGTCGGACTGGTCACTATTGGTCAGCGCTTCACTATTGGTCAGCGCTGATGATGAGTCTGTCGTCCGCGTTCGCCTCTTTCCATATCGATCGAGCGAACAGGAAAGCGTCTGCGGCCTCTGCGGCATCCAGCGCACGGCCCTGTCCGTTCACCGGTTGAATGATGGTCAGTTGCCTTGGCGCAATCAACGAGGCCAGATGCTGGATATCGCCAACATCGCGCAGGATCCCGTTGGCGAGTGTTCCGAGCCTTTGGTTTTCGTACGGGATTTCTGTGATAAAGCTGCCGAGAGACCTGGTTGTGACGACTCGATTAATCCTGTCATCGATCGCACCGGAACAAAGCGCGACAATTCCTGCGGGGCCATTGCCAAGGACGGTGACTCGACTTTCGTTCCCTGTTTGTTCCCGCAGCACCGTGACCGCTGTCCTCGCATCTTTCGTCCATTGGCCCAGGAGAGGCTGTCCGATCCACAATGACCATTCTGCAGTGTTGTGGTCAGGTGCACGTCCGATTTTGTCTGACTTCCAGGATTCTTTGCCGGTGGCCCGAAGGGAAAGAATGGCGATCATGTCGTTATCGCCTGCGTTTGACCGCAGTTGATTCAGATCTTCCTCTGTTTCGTCCCCCATTGTCAGGATCAGGGTTATGTTGCGATGTGGGGCGCTGCCTGCGGTAATGACCTGCATCGTTAGTTGAATTCCCGGATCGCTGTTGAAAACAAAGGTCCGGATCCCGGGACCGGACGGCCGGGAAAGTGGATCGGGCAGTGAAAACGGTTGCGTGTCCCCCAGCACGTTTTCATTCAGCATCGCTCTGGCTGTTTCGATTCGGGAAATCGCTGGATTCGAGTTGATCTGTTCAGAGGACCATTCTTGTATCACCTGTTGTCTGGCAAAGCGCGCGGCCAGTTGAGGCAGTGTTGTCCAGTCGTCAGGCCGGGAATCGTCAGGAAAGCATCGAAGCACCTCCGGGTCTTCTGTTCTGATCATGGGTTCATCGATCGGCGAGCCATCTCCTTCGTTCTTCAGGTGACGTGCCATCCAGCCATACATGGCCTCCCGCATTTCCTCGTTGTAGTCGTGCGGTGATTCAAAAACTTCGTGACGCAGATAATCCACGCGCTGATACAGACCGAAGATCGGTTTCGCGATTGCCACAGATTTTGAAGCTTCATTTACGGAAAACTGAAACGCATCTTTCGTGGCGTTGATCACCATCAAAGCTCGCGGGGCAATTAATCCCAGCACCCTGCCTTCTTCTGTAAACGACAACGCGCCGGGAACGACTTCACACATACAGCACGCTGCGCCCAGGTAGGCCTGATAATTTCCGACGGAACAAACGGGAACGACGGCGCGGAATCTTTCATCCCAGGCTCCGGCATACATGGTCTGATTTCCGCCGCCGCTTGCTCCCGTAATTCCAATTCGCTGTGGATCGACTTCAGCACGAGTCTGCAGGTAGTCAACGGCTCGCATGTTTTCGTAAACCTGCAGACCACTCAGCGGCTTACCTGTCGGCAAAAGCGTAGCTGCCACCATTTCTCCGTGATATTCACCGAGTGCTTTGTTGAGCCCGCGCTCGCCCGCGCCAAGTGCGTCGACAGCGAGCGCAAAGAAACCCAGTTTTGCAAGTCCAATGCATCGAGCCTGAACGTGTGGATCCTGCTTGGCGCCGCGCCAGTGGCCGTGAACACACAAAACCGCCGGTCGTTTTCCGGCACCTTCGGGCACATAGGCATTGGCCGTCATCCAGACATTTTCGAACGTCTGAAAGACCAGTTTTTCAATGCGGTAACCGTCACGCTGCAGCGTATCGATGATTCGTGGTTCAAGCGGCGCGTGTTCTGCGGGAAACCCGCCCCACGCTTTTTCAAGGCTTTCCCTCAATTTCAGACGTTCGCTTTGCCATGCTTCCACGGTTGCGGGCGATTGATCATCCTGTCTGTCGGCAGCGGCTCGCTGCTTCACGTAGCTGAGAAAAGCGTTCGATGCATCCTGGGCCGAGGTTGCGGACAACCTGATAGTGCCGAATGCCAAGAGCGAACAAAGAACTGCAAAGCTGAGCAGGAACCGCAAAGCACGGGTCATTTGGACTTCTCCTCTTTCGGGAAGTATGCATAGGGATCGCGATTGTTGCGGATGCGGTCGACAGAATCGAGCCTGTTCGACATTGGCGTCGTTTTCCTTTCCTGAGTTACGGCATCGGCAGATTTGCCGGAGGGAAGGTCTGTCACTACGATCCGGGCATGGCTGCCATCGAAGTTCGAAATCTGAATCGCGTTTACAAGGTCTTTCGCAAGCAGGAAGGTTTGCTTGCCTCATTGCGCGGGCTATGGCATCGCGAATACAATGAGGTGCGGGCGGTTCGCGACGTAAATTTCACGATTGAGGAAGGTGAAATGGTCGCCTTTCTTGGGCCCAATGGAGCCGGAAAGACGACCACACTGAAGCTTCTGTCGGGCCTGATTGTGCCAACTTCCGGCACCGCAACGGTGCTTGGCTATGTGCCGTGGAAGCGCGAAGACGCTTACCGGCGACGGTTTTCACTGGTGACCGGGCAAAAGGAGCAGCTTTGGTGGGACCTGCCTGCGCAGGAGTCGTTTCGTCTTCATAAAGAGATCTACCGGATTTCCACATCCGACTACAATGACCGACTGAACGAACTGACGGAATTGCTGGAAGTTGGCAAGCTGATGTCGCAACCCGTGCGAGAGCTTTCGCTGGGCGAACGGATGCGAATGGAACTGATTGCCGCCCTGCTGCACCGTCCGGATGTGCTTTTTCTGGATGAGCCAACAATTGGCCTCGATGTTGTCAGCCAGCGTCGCGTGCAGGAGTTCCTGCGTCACTACCAGAAAGAACAACGAATTACGGTGATCCTGACCAGCCACTACATGAAAGATGTCGAAGCGCTGTGTGAGCGTGCGATTGTGATCAACAAAGGAACGGTGGTCCACGATGGCCCCCTGGCGGCCATTGTTGATCGCTTCAGCCGTCACAAGATTGTTGAACTTCAGTTTGCCGATGATGTGATCCCACCGGGGCTGGAGCGGTTTGGGCTTCTCCTTCAATCCCGGCCGCCACGAGTTCGACTGCAGATTGAGAAACAGTATGTGTCAGAAAGCCTGTCCAGTATTCTGAGCTTGCATGCAGTAGATGACATCAGTGTCCTGGAACGCCCTCTGGAAGAGGTGATTGCGGAGTTGTTCTCGTCGGACGATCAGACTGTGAGTGACAACAGGACAGAAGCGGTCGTTGGCTGAGCTCTATGTGTTGTGATGCGGCAGATTGCCGAACAAAAGACTGGGAAATACGATTGTGTCGGCAGTTGCTGAATTGAGTTTTTGGTCAGAATTCGCTGCCCGGTGGCGCGTCAAGTGGCTGATATTGAAAACGGGAATTGAAGAACGGCTGATGTATCGCGGGGACTTCGCGTTCTCAACACTGGTGCGTTTTCTTCCCATTGTGACACAGGTCTTTCTGTGGAATGCCATCTATTCGGGCGACACAGCGGCCCGGATGAAAGGCTACAGCTATCAGGACATGGTTGCCTACTACCTTCTTGTCATGCTGGCCAGGGCGTTTTCCAGTATGCCGGGGCTTGCCAGCGGTATTGCTGTTTCCATTGCAAATGGTTCTGTGCGGAAGTACCTGATTCAGCCGGTCGATATGCTGGAACATCTCTTCTGGCACCGAGTTGCCCATAAGCTGGTCTACTACGTCATCGCAGGTGCGCCGTTCGCACTGGTCTTCTGGTTATGTCGCGATTATATGCCCGGCTGGCCTTCCGCCTGGATCACTGTCGGCTGGACCGCGTCGCTGCTGATGTCGTTTCTGGCGGGATTTCTGATTGAATCTTTGATTGGGTTGATCGCATTCTGGTTTCTCGAGGTCAGTTCGCTGATTTTTGTCTACATGATGCTGAATTATTTTTTATCCGGGCACATGATTCCACTGGAATGGATTTCGCAGTGGATGCCATGGATTGAGTGGCTTCCTTTTAAGTATCTGGCTTATTTTCCCGCCGCAATCATGCTTGGGAAGATTCCTCCGGAGACTTTGCCCCGGGAATTGCTCATTCAGGTGTGCTGGATCGTGGCATTGTTGTGCATGAATCGCGCGGCATTCCATTTTGGTGTTAAGCGCTACGGGGCATTTGGCGGTTAACATCGTCCTGTTCGCGATGATCGGAAGCGTTTTCGGTGTCGTTGCAGTTCATGGTAATCCACCTATAATCCGGCGCGAGACCGTTGTCGAAGTACCAGTATCTACTGAATCACTTACTCTTTTGACGGAGGAGCGTGCTCTTGAACGCTCTGGTTCGCATTCTGAGTCTTCCCGCTGTGGCACTCTCCAAAGTGCCGGGGTTCGGTCCCCTGATACGTGCCTGCTCCACGTCTGTCGGTCAAAAGATCGTCATGGCGATCACAGGATTGTCGCTGTGCGGCTTTCTTGTCATGCACCTGCTGGGCAATCTGAACCTCTTCGCAGGCGAAGAGAAATTCAACCATTATGCAGAGACGCTGCATAGTCTTGGGCCTTTGCTTGCTGCTGCAGAGGTGGGACTGTTTGCCACATTTCTGGCTCACATCGGACTGGCACTATCGACAGCCGCGATGAATCGAACCGCTCGCGGTGGCAGCTATCTGATGAAGGAGTCAAAACAGCCACCGTTCGCTTTACCGAGTGGCGGGGCTTCGAACTGGATGATGCTGACCGGGGGAGTTATCTTCCTGTTTCTGGTTCTGCACATTGTCGACATGAAGCTGAAAGTTGACCCGCTGGTTGATTACACACCGGCTGTCGTGGTTGATGATGCTGGAAGTGCGTCCCATGGCGACGGTCATATGAATGAGTTCATTGTCGTGCGTCAGGTGCTGCGTTCTCCTGTGAATGCCGTCGCGTATTTCATTGCGTTAATCGCGCTGGGAGTCCATCTTTCTCATGGTTTCCGCAGCGCGTTGCAGACGCTGGGGGTGAATCATCGTCGCTGGAACAGCTTGCTGACATGCATCAGTGTTCTCTTCGCGTGGGCAATTGCGGTGGGTTTTATCAGCCTGATCGTGTGGGCGTTCGCGGCTCCGCAGTAGTCCCCGACTCAGTCTGTTCTGGGTTGTGTTGAATCTTTCTCATACCTGTTGCAACGAAGAAACTTTGAGGTTCTGCGATGGTTCGCGTGGCAAGTGAAACGCTGAATTCGCGAGTTCCCGATGGTCCGATTCAGGAAAAGTGGGATAAGCACCGTTTCAACCTGAAACTGGTTAACCCGGCGAACAAGCGGAAATTCTCCGTGATTGTCGTGGGGACCGGGCTGGCGGGTGGCGCAGCTGCGGCCTCGCTCGGTGAGCTCGGCTATAATGTCAAGGCGTTCTGTTTTCAGGACAGCCCCCGCCGCGCACACAGCATCGCCGCACAAGGGGGAATCAACGCGGCAAAGAATTACCAGAACGATGGTGACAGCATCTGGCGGTTGTTTTACGACACTGTCAAGGGCGGAGACTTTCGGGCACGCGAAGCCAACGTCTATCGACTGGCTCAGGTCAGCAACAACATCATCGACCAGTGTGTTGCCCAGGGGGTGCCTTTTGCGCGTGAATACGGCGGGACTCTTTCCAATCGATCCTTCGGAGGCGCTCAGGTCTCCCGAACGTTTTACAGCCGTGGGCAAACCGGTCAGCAGCTGCTGCTGGGGGCGTACCAGTCTTTGATGCGACAGGTTGGTATCGGCAAGGTCAAAATGTTCGCTCGCCGCGAAATGATGGACCTGATCGTCGTCGATGGAATCGCGCGGGGGATCGTCGTTCGGAATCTGGTCACTGGCGAATTTGAAGTTCACACGGCCGATGCTGTGGTTCTTTGTACTGGTGGTTACGGCAACGTTTACTACCTGTCCACGAACGCAAAGGGATGTAACGTTACCGCAGCCTGGCGGTGTCATCGCCGGGGAGCGTTGTTTGCAAATCCCTGCTACACACAGATCCATCCCACGTGTATTCCAGTGACGGGTGACTATCAGTCCAAACTGACACTGATGAGCGAAAGTCTTCGCAACGACGGTCGAGTCTGGGTGCCGAAGAATAAGGGTGATAAGCGCTCACCGTCCGAGATTCCCGACGACGAACGCGACTATTACCTGGAACGCCGTTACCCCTCATTTGGAAACCTGGCACCACGTGATATTTCGTCACGAGCAGCCAAAGAACGCTGTGACGCCGGCTATGGCGTTGGCAGCACGGGGCTGGCCGTCTACCTGGATTTCAGGGACGCCATCAAACGCGATGGCGAAGACGTGATTCGCCGAAAATATGGCAACCTCTTCCATATGTATGAGAAGATCACCGCGGACAATCCCTATCAGGTGCCAATGAAGATCTACCCGGCCGTTCACTACACAATGGGTGGTCTGTGGGTGGATTATAACCTGATGAGCAATATTCCGGGGCTTTATGTGCTGGGTGAGGCGAACTTCAGTGACCATGGGGCCAACAGGCTTGGGGCGTCAGCCCTGATGCAGGGGCTGTCGGACGGTTACTTTGTTATTCCCTACACAATCGGAGATCATTTGGCTCAGGCAAATCTTCCGAAGATTTCTGACGATCATCCTGCATGTATTCAGGCAAAGCAGGATGCAGAGAATCGGATGAGCCAGTTGCTGAACATCGGTGGGCGTCAATCCGTTGACTCATTCCATCGTGAGCTCGGCAAGGTGATGTGGGAATACTGCGGGATGGGGCGGACCCGTTCCGGTCTTGAAACGGCAATCAGTGAGATTCGTGGTTTGCGGGATCGGTTCTGGAAAGATGTTCGCGTCCTGGGTTCCGGACAATCACTCAACCAAAGCCTGGAGATGGCGGGGCGTGTCGCAGACTTCATGGAATTTGGCGAACTACTGGCTCTCGATGCTTTGAATCGTGAGGAATCCTGCGGTGGTCATTTCCGCGAGGAGTATCAAACTGCTGAGGGCGAAGCCGCACGCAACGATGAAGACTATTCGTATGTGGCTGCCTGGGAATTTGGCGGCGTTGGTGAGGAACCAACACTGCACAAAGAGAATCTGAAATTCGAAAACGTTAAGCTCGCGACGAGGAGTTACAAGTAATCATGAGCGATGATGTGCTGAACCTTACTCTTCGTGTGTGGCGCCAGTCTGGACCGAATGACAAAGGGGGATTTCGGGACTACCAACTGAACGGCGTGAGCACTCACATGTCGTTCCTTGAGATGCTGGATGTTCTGAATGAGCAGTTGATTCAGACTGGTGAAGAGCCGGTTGCCTTCGATCATGACTGCCGCGAAGGTATCTGTGGTATGTGCAGCCTGATGATCAATGGTCAGGCTCACGGCCCGGATAAAGGAACAACCACCTGCCAGTTGCACATGAGAAGATTCAAGTCGGGGCAAACCGTCGTCATTGAGCCCTGGCGTGCCGCTGCGTTTCCGGTTGTACGCGATCTTGTCGTTGATCGATCTGCGTTTGACAGGATTATCAGCGCGGGGGGATTCGTTTCTGTCAACACTGGCAATGCTCCGGATGGGAACGCAATTCCAGTGCCCGGCCATCGTCAGGAACTGGCGATGGACGCTGCTGCGTGCATCGGGTGCGGTGCCTGCGTGGCTGCCTGTAAGAATGCGTCTGCAATGCTGTTTGTTTCGGCGAAAGTTTCGCAACTTGCAATTCTGCCGCAGGGACAACCAGAACGAGCATCTCGTGTTGTCGGGATGGTGACACAAATGGACGAGGAAGGATTTGGTTCCTGTACGAATACGTCTGAATGTGAAGCTGCCTGCCCTGCCGAAATCAGTGTTACAAATATCGCTCGCCTGAATCGCGAATACGTGAAGGCGATGATCACCTCCGACGTGTAGTCGGACCTGTTTGAATCTACGAACGCCCTTCCAGGTTCATCAACAGGATGATCGTGGAAGGGTTTTTTCATGCCCGGAAAGTGCTCACCATGCCCACCGCTCCTTTTGCCTTCGAACCAATGTTTGATCTGGGGACCGATGATACGCAGTATCGGCTCCTGACGCGTGATCATGTTTCCGTCAAGTCGTTTGATGGCAACGATGTCCTCTGTGTGAAGCCGGAGGCGCTGACATTGCTGAGTTCTCAGGCCTTTCACGATATCAACTTTTTTCTCCGGCCCGCCCACCTGCGACAGGTTGCTGCCATCCTGGACGATCCGGAGGCCTCAGAAAACGACCGCATGGTGGCGCTGACGCTGCTGAAAAATTGCGACGTGGCCAGCGCGGGAGTTTTGCCGATCTGCCAGGACACCGGGACAGCGATCGTCCTGGGGAAAAAAGGCAATTCAGTTTGGTCCACGGGAGATGAAGAGGCTCTCTCACGCGGCATCTACAATGCCTATACCGAAAACAATCTTCGGTATTCGCAGAATGCTCCACTCACAATGTGGGATGAAAAGAACACCAATACCAACCTGCCTGCTCAGCTTGATCTGATGGCTTGTGATGGTGACGAATACAAGTTTCTGTTCATCTCAAAAGGGGGAGGCAGCGCGAACAAGTCGTACCTCTATCAGGAGACACGAGCTGTTCTGAATCCGAAATCACTCGTCGATTATCTGACCTCGAAAATGGTGACACTTGGTACCGCGGCCTGCCCTCCCTATCACCTGACATTCGTGATCGGCGGAACATCGGCAGAAGCTACGATGAAGACGGTAAAGCTGGCGTCAACAAAGTACTACGACCACCTGCCAACCACGGGGAGTCCACTTGGCCGAGCCTTTCGCGACGTTGAACTGGAAGAGCAAATGCTGGAGGCCGCTCGCAACTGTGGCATCGGCGCGCAGTTTGGAGGGAAGTATTTTGCACTGGATGTTCGAGTCATTCGATTGCCCCGACATGGAGCGTCGTTGCCGATTGGAATTGGTGTGTCGTGCAGCGCGGATCGTCAGGCAAAGGCGAAGATCACAAAGGAAGGAGTCTTTCTGGAACAACTGGAATTCAATCCGCTTCAGTACATCCCGGAAGATCTGCGGCATCGCAAGGATGACAGTGCTGTGAAGATTGACTTGAATCGTCCTATGTCAGAAATCCTGGAAGAATTAGACAGGTATCCTGTGACGACTCGTCTGTTGATGTCTGGTCCCATCATTGTTGCACGCGACATCGCCCATGCGAAACTGCGTGAACGGCTTGAGTCGGGGCAACCTCTGCCCGACTATTTCAGGAATCATCCGGTGTACTATGCAGGGCCTGCCAAGAAACCGGTTGGTTACGCAAGTGGGTCCTTCGGCCCGACGACTGCGGGGCGTATGGATTCCTACGTCGATTTGTTCCAGTCCGCTGGTGGCAGCATGGTGATGATCGCTAAAGGAAACCGAGGCAAGCAGGTTACGGAAGCCTGCCATCGTCATGGTGGGTTTTACCTGGGAAGTATTGGAGGGCCGGCTGCAATTCTGGCCAAGGAGAATATCCGCGACGTTCAGGTCGTTGAATTCGAAGAGCTCGGAATGGAAGCGATCTGGAAGATCGAAGTTGTCGACTTTCCGGCCTTCATTCTGGTTGACAACAAAGGAAATGATTTCTTCGAAACGGTCGGCGGCGGCGGTTGCAGTCATTAAGAAACCGGAACGGTCGATCATCCTGAGTTCAGTACAGTCGCATGAAAATTCTGACTGCACGAAGCATGGATGCCTGAATGTATCCTCTGATTCTGAGGCCCCTCGGTTACTTCATCCGAATCGTTCGGCAGCTGGTTTCTGAGTGTTTTCGGTTGATCGTGTGTATGGGAACCCACACTTCAACCGGGCCAGGAATCCAGCTGTGAAATCGACAGAGCAAAGGTTGTCCGGTATGCCGTTCATCAACATCAACGATTTCCAGGCCGTTGAACCTGTCCCGGGGTGTCGCTTGAGAACTCCGTATGGCGAAAACCTGATGCTGTCTTATCTGGAAATGGATGAAGGCGCGGAGATACCTTTACACCATCATCCACACGAACAGGGCGGAATTCTGTTAAAGGGACGGATGCAGTTGACAATCGGCGAGGAAACTCGAATCTGTGAGGCGGGCTCGATGTTTATCATCCCGCCGAATGTACCACACCGCGCTGTAGCAGTGGATGGCCCCGCTGTTGTCATGGACGTTTTCAGTCCGGTTCGGGAAGACTACGCCGAATTGATGAACCGTTACATTCCGCCTGTCGGAGAAGACCACGTATGAACCAATCGTATCAGGGCGTGCCGCTGAAGCGACTGTTGATCATTGTCTTGTCATGCCTTCAGCCGATCGTATGCACGACATCGGCTCAGGATCTGGAAAACGCAACGCCGCTACTCACTTCGCATTGCGCTGATTGTCACAACGCAGTATCTCATGAAGGCGGGCTCGACTTGTCGTCCCTGTCACATGATCTTACTGATCCTGGTATTCTGGCGCGATGGGTTCGTATTCACGATCGCATTTCAAACGGTGAGATGCCCCCCGCTGACGCGAACACGATGACCGAGAATCAGCGGGCACGACTGCTCAGCACACTGACCACTACCATCACCCGCGCGCATGACTCCGGTAAAGGTACAGTGCTGCGACGTCTCAATCGTCGTGAATATGAAAATACGATGAACGACTTGTTTGGGACAAACCTGCAACTGCAGGAACTTCTCCCGGAAGACGGACGTTCCCACGGCTTTGATACGATCGGCGAAGCACTGAGCATCAGCGCGGTACAGATGCAGCGATACCTGGAGGCGGCTGAAGCTGTGATCGACGCTGCCATCGTCAGTACGATCGCAAAACCTCAGAACACCACGACCAGTTCCAGTTACGCCGATACCCGCGGCGGTGAGAATTTCCTGGGTAAGAACTGGCTGCAGCTGGACGATGGCGCCGTCGTTTTCTTCAGACAATGGGGCTACCCGACAGGCATGCTGCGGGAAACCAATGTCCGGACGGCAGGCCGATACAGGATCCGGGTCAACGGATACGCCTATCAATCAGATGTACCAGTGACTTTTTCAATCTCCGGCACAACCTTTCAACGGGGGGTTGAACAACCGAACTGGGGTTACTACTCAATGCCTGTTGGCAACGACTCCAGCGTTCACACCGTGGAAATTGAAACGTGGATCGAATCAAATTACATGGTTCGCATAGAACCCTGGGGCATCGACGATGCGTATGAAATCAAGAACAAAGGCATTGAGAATTATCGTGGTCCGGGCCTTGCCATCAAATCCATTGAAGTCGAAGGCCCGCTGATCGACGAATGGCCTTTACGCGGCCACAAGCTGTTGTTTGACGGGCTGGATCGTCAGGAAGTAATGCCTCGCAATCCACGTGATCGGGAACGTTCTTACTACAAACCCACTTTTGCTCTGATGCTCAACGATGCCGGGCCGCAGGTCACTTCTGCTCTGAAACGTGTGGCCACCGCAGCGTTCCGCAGAGACGTCAATGATGCCGAAGTTAAGCCATTTGTTGAACTGTTTCTGGCTCAGCAGGAAGACGGTATTTCGGCCGAGGAGGCCTATCGCGCGGCTGTGGTCGCCATTTTTTGTTCGCCCGATTTTCTGTTTCTGAAAGAACCGGCACGACAGCTAAACGATCATCAGCTGGCCAGTCGCCTGTCCTACGCTCTTACCAGGACGTCTCCCGATACCGAATTGTCGGCTGCCGCCGATCAGCAACGGCTTTGCAATGATCCGGCTGCTCTGCGGATCCACGCAAGCCGATTCATGCAGTCCACTCATTTTGATCGTTTCGTGACGGACTTCACGGATTCGTGGCTGAATCTGCGGGAAATTGAATTCACTAATCCCGACAAGGCGTTGTTCCCGGAGTTCGATGAATATCTGCAGCATTCAATGGTTCAGGAAACACGAGCCTTCCTGAAAGAAATCGTAACTCGCGATTTGCCGGTGACCAGTATTGTGAAGTCCGACTTTGCGATGCTGAACGAACGACTGGCAGAACACTATGGAATCGTAGACGTCGATGGCCCGCAGTTGCGCGTCGTGCCATTACCAGAGCATGCTGTTCGAGGCGGCTTTCTCACGCAGGGAGCGGTACTGAAAGTTTCCGCCAACGGCAATCATACGTCTCCGGTTGTTCGGGGCGTGTTCGTGATGGAACGCATTCTGGGCCAAAAGGTGCCACCTCCACCTCCCGGAGTTCCCGGAGTCGAGCCGGATATCCGCGGAGCGACAACACTGCGGGAACTGCTCGACAAACACCGAAACGTCGACTCATGCCGCAGCTGTCACCAAATGATTGACCCACCGGGATTTGCTCTGGAGAGTTTTGATCCGGTTGGATTGTATCGTGATCGTTTCCGCAGTCTTGGCGAAGGAGAACGAGTGGTCCGTCGCATCAACGGAAACAACGTTCGTTACAAATTGGGACCTTCGGTGGATGCGACCGGGGCTCTGCCCGACGGCCGTACCTTTGACAGCTACGTACAGTTTCGCGAATTGTTAGCTTCTGACCCCCATCGCCTGGCGAAAGCGTTCGTGACGACATTTCTTACGTTTTCCACGGGGCGCGAAATGGGATTTTCTGACAGGGCAGAGATCGAGCGAATTACCAGTTCCACGGCATCGGTGAACTACGGTATCCGCAGCCTGATACTGGCGTCGTTGGACAGCTCGATTTTCAGACGGAAATGAAGGTCGTCGGCCACCCGGGATGAATGGGTGACGTTTTCTGTCGGACAGCGGCCATCAGCCGAATTTGTGGTTCCGTCCCAGACGTTGAAGTGCGTTTCCCGACGGATGCATGGCATCGACGCCCCTCACCGAAATACAGAACCATTCTTCAATTCCTGTTTGGGCGGCGATCCTTTTTCTCTGCCCTGGCGCCGTGCGAAAACTACGTAAGTCCCGGTGCAAGATTCAGGGTTTGCCTGCCAATCGGTTCTTTCCAGAAAATTACAACGAGAAAGCCCAGCCGATTCGATGAATGGCCGGGCGTCACGGTGGTCTTTGGATACTGCACTTTTTGACCTGTGCTTAGTAGAAATATGACATTTCAATACCGTTGAGACGTTCGCTGCCAGTCGTTCCAACGTGTCGCCAGTACGAGTCATCGAGGCCACTCCCACTGAAATGGACGTGGTTGACACTGCCACGCACTCGGTCCAGCCGACATCCGATGCCACTGCTGGCCACTCTCAGTCTACTGTTCGCATGAGGCATATAGACATGCGTCAGATAGATGTGGGTTAGTTCGTCATTTGTGATAAATGTGCAGTCACCCTCCACATTCACGTTATCGAAGTCAACGTGAGTAAAATTCCCGGGTGTGCTGTATTTATCATCTTCCATTGCAAAGTCACCGAAGTCAGCATCTTCTACGACAACCACATCACCAAGACCGTTACTCAATCCATCGTTGCCTTCCAGTCGAAGTTCAACGGAATCAGCCGAAATGCCCGACAGCTTGATCTGATCATCACCTGAGGAACCGACGACGGAAATCATGTTCGTGATTGCGTTCATAATCTGGACATCGGCCCGACCGCCTTCACTTCTGCAGTTGACCGAAACGACATCGGTGCCAGTCAGGTGGACCTTATTCTGAATACTCCCTGTGCTGGCAAAGTCAAAAGAGCCGATCAGACTGTTCAGTGTCGACACATAGTTATAGTTGAAGGATTGTCCCGCGATGTTGTCGCCCGAGCAGGTGATGTCCACGATACCGGCCTGAACCTGAATCATATTGAAGTACCGAGGCGCGTCGCAGTTTCCGACCTGAATTTCCGTCGCAGTGACATTAGACATCACAATGTTCCCGGATTGAGTTCCGTTCGCGTCAATGCTGAGTAGTCCGGTGATCGCCGAGTTGCGGACGCTGATGTTGTCGCAGATCCCATTTCGCGGTCGTCCGAGGCCTGAGTCGATTGTCAGAGAATCGATTTCAATACCATCAATTTCGATGATGTCCAGACCCTGACCAGATTGAACGATCAGAGCAGTCACCCTGCGGAATTCATAATCAATTCCGGTTCCGTTCGAAAGGAAATCAATCGCCAGATACCCCGGTTGACCTCCTGAAATATGAATTTCATCACTGGACCGTTCGCCATTGACGTGGACCGTACCACTGTTGTCCTGGTAGGACGTCTGCGCGTGCACTTCGCTCATGAAAAACACTGCGGCCATTGCTGCCAACATCATTGAGGGCGTTGTCATTTTCATCGGATTCTCCTGTTTCATTTGGGTATGCCTCGGTTGCCTCAGAACCTAGTGCGACATGCGAAACCCAATTGCGCAATCTTTTTGGCGAAAAGTTGCATCTGCAGAATAGATCCTGATCCTGAAGGCCAATTGCCTGATCAGAATTTAAGGAAGAAAATGTTCTATTGATGGTGGAATGGTGGCAGGATTGAAGAGTGTCTTCATTGCAGCCGGAATCGTCCGGCAGGCGAATCGAACCTGAAATTCATGCGGATCCGTTCTGTTGCACTGGTGCCCCGTCGCGCGAGATTCGCCATGAAACAGACAGGCCCCCTCGCGTTTCAGTTGGGGGCCCAGCGACGTTGAGTCCGTAGAAATCAAGCAGTGATGGACGCAAACAATCCTGGGGCGCTGGTGATCTCAGGATTCATATCCGAGTTCATCGGCAAGCCAGGCACGGGCGTAGGCCCATACCTGGTTCGCCTTTCTTGGTGAGATCTCCATTGCTCTGGCGGAGTCTTCAATCGTGAAACCTGCAAAATAACGAAGGTTGACCAGTTGGGCCGCTTGCGGGTTCACCTGCTTCAATCGCTCCAGAGCTTCATCGATGGCCAGTACCTGATCTGACTTGATTGGAGCTTCAATTGTAGATTCGTGGAGAACCTGCCGTTTCTGTTGACCACCCCGCTTCTGCCGCGACTTTGCTCGGGCAATTTCCACCAGAATTCGTCGCATCGATTCTGCTGCGGCAGCAAAGAAGTGCCCTCGATGGGACCATTGCTGCTCATTGCCTGATCCGACCAGACGGAGGTAAGCTTCATGAACAAGCGCCGTTGCCTGTATTGTGGCCCCTGGAGGTTCCTGCGACATCTTTTGAGCCGCAATCGCTCTGAGTTCCTTATAAACCAGCGGCAACAGCTGGTCAGACGCATTCGCGGCCCCGGCTTCTATGTTTGCCAGCATTTTGGTTATGTCGAGCATCCCGTAACACTACACTTAATGAGGCTGTGTTCAACGCCACTCCATTCTCGGAAGCAAAAAAAGTCGTTTTCCGTGCGTGAAAACTGACAACGCGTCGCACTTGTCTTTTGCGTTCTGTGCCGAGAGACAAGGACTGATTTTCGACAAATTCCCGGACTCAGTGGATGCCCGAAATGAACGAAGAACAAATCTTCACGGAAGCTCTGGAACTGGAGAACCCTGAAGAGAGAGCCGAATTCCTGCAGCGAGTCTGTAGTGACGAATCGGCTCGTCGGCGAGTCGAGCGGCTGCTGAAATTTCATCGTGCGGATGACCTGCCGGTGGATTCACCGGCTGCCGGAGCGATCAGCGAACTCCGCTTGCCCGAAAATGAAGCCATCGTAGGTGAGTACATCGGCCCGTATCGTCTACTGGAGCAAATTGGCGAAGGTGGCATGGGAGCGGTCTATCTGGCTGAACAAAAATCTCCCGTCAAACGCAAAGTCGCGGTCAAAGTCATCAAACCAGGAATGGATTCGAGGCAGGTGATTGCTCGATTCGAATCTGAACGCCAGGCACTGGCGATGATGGAACATTCGAACATTGCACATGTGCTGGACGTTGGTGAAACCGAACAGGGACGCCCATATTTTGTGATGGAGCTCGTTCGCGGTGTTCCGATTACCGAGTTCTGCGAACGTCAGGACACCACCATCCGCGATCGGCTGAAGCTGTTCACTGAAGTTTGTCTCGCGGTACAGCATTCACACTCCAAGGGCATCATTCACCGTGACATCAAGCCATCGAATGTTCTGGTGACACTGCATGATGGGCAGCCGGTTGTGAAGATGATTGACTTTGGAGTTGCCAAGGCTCTGAATTCACAACTGACAGATCGAACGCTGTTCACGAATCATGCTCAAATGATCGGGACTCCGTTGTACATGAGCCCTGAACAGGCCGAAATGAGCGGACTTGGTGTTGACACTCGCACCGACATTTATGCCCTGGGCGTGTTGCTGTACGAATTACTGACTGGATCGACCCCGTTCGACGAAGAGCGTCTGAAACGAGTCGGCTTCGATGAAATGAGACGAATTATTCGGGAAGAAGAACCTCCACGACCAAGCATGCGAGTGAGTACTGCAGGCAGAGATCGCGAGACAATCAGCGATAAACGCGTCCTGAATTTAAAACGTACCGGAGAACTTCTGAAAGGCGAGCTTGACTGGATTGCCATCAAGGCTCTGGAAAAAAATCGTTCCCGCCGGTATCAGACGGCTCAGGAATTCGCCGAGGATATTCGTCGCTACCTGGCCAATGAACCGGTCAACGCATGCCCCCCGTCGAATACCTACCGACTTCGAAAACTTCTGGCAAGGCATCGTTCGATAGCCATCACCGCCGGGATCGCGGGCCTGCTGCTTGTCAGCGCAACAGCGATTTCAACGGCCTTTGCGTTCGAGGCATCCCGCGCCCGTCAACTCATGTCCGACGCGAAGGACTCGGCAGAACTCAAGGCGACCATTGCAAGTGCTATCAGCCATTTTCTTCGCGACGATCTGCTCCGCTCATCACTATCGGAGGGTGCGGATCGCAGCATCAGTTTACGTGAAGCCCTGGACAAAGCCTCCGTTGCCATTGAAGGTCGATATGCTGATCAGCCACTTGTCGAAGCCGAAATTCGATCGACGCTTGGGCTTGCGTACAACGCGCTTGGCGAACAGCGAGCAGCCATGCGACACATGGATCGTGTCTTTCAGCTTCAGTCCTCCCATTTGGGGGAGCTCCACCGAGATACCCTGAAGGCTATGTTCCATAAGGGTAACATTCTTGCGTCGTACGACCGTACCTCTGACTTGACGCTCAAAGAACGTTCGGCAAGAGCTGCGCAGCAACTGGAAGCCACTCTGAAGCTGCAGCGGGAGGCTCTGGGAGAGTCAGATCCCGATACGCTCACGACCATGGGGCACCTGGCGTTGTGTTTTAGTCGTTCGGGACGGTTCGCCGATGCTCAACTGATGTTCGATCGGGCGAATGCGGGCTTCACCCAGGCGACTGCTCCGAACGACCATCGAGCCATGGATTGTCTGGAACAAACGGTTGCCTTCCTGAAAGCCCATGGCGAAACAGAACAGGCACACAAAGTACAGCTTACCATTGATGAGCGGCGACACCGACGTTCAACAAAGGAAACGGATGAACTGCAGAAGGCCGTTGAGGCGTGTCGTGAACAGGTTGCTTCAAGAGTACGAGCGCTGGGCAGTCGAGCCCCCCAGACCATGGAGGCGTGTATCCGTCTGTCAGAGACACTGTTGAAATGTCGACGCGGGGAAGAAGCCGAAGAAATCCTGCTCAACGTACTCAGAACACAGGAAAATGACCTGGGGCAGGAGGACGAATTGACCGTGCAGACGCGCAGGAAACTGGGGTGTCTGTATCTTGAACTGTCTCAGCTGGATAAGTCTGCGGAATACTTTACGTCTGTTCTGGATCAGGCAGATGTTGATGCGACCACAATTCAGAGTCTTAAGTTCATTGCGGAAACTCGGAAGTTTCAACAGCGGTTCTCGGATGCGGCCCGGCTGCATGGGATCATTGCGGAAACGGAATCGCGACTCTACGGCTCCGACGACCCTCGAGCAGTTCGTTCACTCAGAGACGAAGGCGCAACCTACGCTTTAATGCATGACATGGAACAGTTACAGCGCGTCACCACGGAGATTCTGCAATGCGTTGGAGCAGAGCATCCGGACGCTGTCTTCTGCCAGTTGGCTCTGGGGGCCGAATACCTTTCGCAGGGGAATCTTGAGTCTGCTGAGGAGGTCTTTGGAGCGGTTTTTTTTCGGTCGACGGATACTGTCGACGGGGATGATCCACTGACGCTGGTTGCAGGCAGCAAACTGGCCGTTGTTTATCAGCAACTTGGAAAGACCGTCGAAGCCGAAACGCTGAGTCGGGACATGTTAAAGAGGGTTGAGTCTGCATTTGGTCCGGTCCATGTCCACACATTCATTGCTGTTTGCCAGCTGGCCTCTGTTTGCATTGATTCAATGCGGCTTGAGGAGGCTTCGGATCTCTGTATTCGCGCTTCAGGAATCCAGCCCCAGCTGGTTTCACAGACTCATCAGAAAGTTTCCAACCTGAAAACACTGGCTGAGGTCTTTGAAAAACTCCGTCTCGCGGGGGGCGCTGACAGGGCCGAATACCTGAACGTCGCCAATCGACTGGTGAATGAGGCCAGGGGGGCTGGTGAAACGGAATTGGCGCAAACCTGGTCAAAAATGCTGGATGCCACGTTTCCCGAATAAGCGCATTGTTTCCGCTGTTTCTGTCGGAAACTTACTGAAAGAGCCAGTGCATCCACTTCTTGCTTTTTTTTCGAAGCCAATTGCAATCGGAGGGAGTCATCTGGGGCAGCATGGTTCGATAGACGCCAATCGGTGAAAGATGGTGGCGGAGCTATGTCGACGGCACCACGTCCTGAGTCAGTTTGCTCTGTCGATATCCAATAGTGACTTGAAGAATCGGGATGCGGTCCCGTCGCACTCCCGGTGACATTCTCCCTATGAGACTGGCTTTGTCGAATGTTGTCGAAAAGCGGATCGATAGGCCGTCGGAGTTCGGCCGGTGATTCTCAGGAAGTGAATTCGCAGCAACTGGGCGGAAGCGAACCCAGATCGTGCGGCGATTTGATCAACGCTCAGTGAGGTTGTTTCCAGCAGGCGTTGAGCCAGTTTGATGCGTTCAAAGGCCAGCCACTTCGCGGGCGTCGTGCCGGTCTGGTCTCGAAATCGACGCGCGAAGGTGCGGCTGCTCATGCTGGCTCTGTCGGCCATTGATTCGATAGAGTGTTCGTCCGACAAATGCATTAAAAGCCACTGCTGCAACGACGCAAGGCGAGTGTCCTCGCACTTTGTAACGGGTCGATCAATAAATTGAGCCTGTCCGCCATCGCGATGAGGAGGAACGACCAAACGGCGAGCCACCTTGTTGGCGATCTCCGCCCCGAAGTCTCGACGGACCAGATGCAGACACAAATCAATTCCGGCAGCGCTGCCGGCGGCAGTTAAAATATTTCCGCCATCGATGTACAGAACCTTTGGGTCCACTTGAGTGTCGGGGTAGTCACGTTGAAGTCGATCGGCGTAACGCCAGTGCGTTGTTGCGGAACGACCGTCCAGCAATCCAGCCGCCGCCAACACAAACGCCCCGGAACACAACGACATGATTCTTGCTCCTCGATCATGGGCACGGCGGAGGGAGCGAAGCAGAGTTTCAGGAGGCCGTTCGTTGATGTCTCGCCAGCCGGGGATGATGATCGTTCCGGCATTGCCGAGCGTCTTCAGTCCCTTGTCGATCTGCAGTGAGATTCCGGCCAGAGTTCTGATTGGGCCTGATTCTGCGGTACATGTCGTGAAGTGATACCACGGACTGATATCGGGCCGCGGCAGACCGAACACTTCCACGGCGATTCCGAATTCGAAAAAGGCGATTCGATCATATGCGACTGCCACGACATTGAGGTTCTTCGGCGACATGGCAGTATTTTATCGTAAGTTGTCTTTTATGCCACTCGATTCTCTTCAGCGTTCTCGTGAAACTCCACGCGACAGTTCTTTCAGGGAGAAAACACGATATGCGAATTAAATCACAAGTGACGGCGATCGACGCAGCCACACCGGAAACTGCGCTGGCTCATTTCCAGACAAGGATGACGTTCGAAACTGATTGCTGGGACGTTCACCATTCGATCGAAAACGATGTTGCGAATTTTGTACTGCTGGATGTGCGATCCGAAAGTTTGTTCAACGCCGGGCACGTTCCCACCGCCGTTCATCTGGCTCATTCTCAGATTCGAACCGAGACGCTTCCTCCCTTGCCAGCCGGCGGAATTTACGTTGTGTACTGTGCAGGACCACACTGCAACGGAGCCAACAAGGCGGCCATCAGAATCGCTCTGCTGGGCCTGCCAGTCAAGGAAATGATCGGCGGTATCGAAGGCTGGAAGGACGAAGGCTTTGAACTTGTTTCCGACTAAAAACGTTTCATCAGGTGCCTGCAAAAAGAAAGAAGAGAATTCATATGACACAACTCAGAAATTCTGTATTGCTTGATCAGGCGAGTCGATGCGTCGCTCACGAACATGATCCGTCACAGGGATTGGTGCAACCCATTTACACGTCGACGTCGTATCATTATCTGGACGAAGCGGCTCAGCCTTACCCTCGCTACTTTAACACGCCAAATCAGGAGTCCGTCTCCAGAAAGATTGCAGCGATCGAAAATGCCGAGGCGGCTATCGTGTTCAATTCGGGAATGGCGGCGATCAGCACCTGCGTGTTGTCGCTGGTGAGGCCCGGTGATCATCTTCTGATGCTGCGAGGCTTATACGGCGGAACGCATTCGTTTCTGGTCAGCGAATTGACGAAGTGGGGAGTTGACTTTGACTTTGCTGCCAACATCGAAGAATTCGCCACAAAGTGTCGTCCGAATACGGTGCTGGCCTACATCGAGTCTCCGACAAACCCGTGCCTTGACATTCTTGATCTGCGCGCAATGGTGCAGTTTGCTCGTGATGCAGGAGTGCTGACGGTCATCGACAACACATTCGCATCGCCGATCAACCAGAATCCAATCGACTTTGGCATTGATCTGGTCGTGCACAGCGGAACAAAGTATCTCGGCGGGCACAGCGATCTCACAAGCGGCGCGGTTGTTGGCAGCAGGAATTTGCTCGACCGCGTTGCTGAGCAGGCAAGAAAATTTGGCGGCGCACTCAATCCGCAGGATTGTCACTTGCTGGAGCGAAGTCTCAAGACGCTGGACGTTCGAGTGACTCGTCAAAACGAGAACGCGATGGCTGTTGCCACGTTTCTGCAATCGCATCATGCAGTCACAAGGATCTTGTATCCCGGTCTCAGTTCACACCCGGAACACGCGCTTGCCAAAACGCAGATGCGAGGTTTTGGCGGAATGATGGCCTTTGAACTGCATCCTAATCAGCCGATTCGTGAGTTTCTGACCAGGCTGAAACTGATTACACCTGCGATGAGCCTGGGCGGCGTGGAATCGATTATCAGTATTCCAGCATTGACTTCACACAAATACGTCAGTGAAGACGACCGCCGGCAAAGTGGTGTGACTCCCAACTTGTTGCGACTATCGATTGGAATCGAAAGTCCGCGTGACCTGATAGCGGATCTCGATCAGGCAATCGAAAAGTCTTCGCAAGATGCCAGCTAAACGGAGCGTGATATGAAAACCAGCATCGTTGATTCGTTCACGAATGTACCGTTCAAGGGGAATCCGGCGGGCGTTTGTCAGGTGGACAGAGAGCTGACCGATGAGGTGATGTTGTTGATCGCTCAGGAACTTGGACTTTCGGAGACCGTGTTTGTCAGACCAGTCGATGCTGACCGATTTTCGGTCCGCTTCTTTTCGCCCAAAATGGAGATTCCATTGTGCGGACACGCAACCCTGGCCGCGGCGAAGGTCGTTTTATCTGATTCGGCTCCGACCGAAATCTGTTTTTTGACTCAACAGGGGCTAAGTCTGCGAGTTTCTCGGCAAGGCGATTGGCTTCGCATGGAATTTCCGGTCTACCAAACTCAGCCTGCCGATGCGCCTTCACAACTGCTTGCCGCACTCGGGCTGGATCAGATTCTCGCATCTGCGTTTAATCAGGAGACGCAGATCCTGATGCTGGAGATCGAATCAACAGAAGTGCTGGCCAATCTTCAGCCCGACTTCGCGGCATTGCAGGCTTCCCATGATGGCATTAACGGGGTGTTGGTGACTGCGGCCGCTGTGAATGGGCCCTACGACTTTCATTCGCGTTATTTCTGGCCATGGAGTGGAACCAACGAAGATCCTGTCACCGGCGGAACACACACGTTCCTCGCTCCCTATTGGGCCAGGCGACTTGGCAAGTCGAAGCTGAATTCGTTTCAGGCGTCGAAACGAACCGGTTTCATGACGGTAGAATTGTTGAGCGACACATTGCTATCCATCACTGGTCAGGCTGTGATCGTGATGTCTGGTCAACTCACGGTGATGTGAAGCCATGAAGTTTGTCGAGGCGCGATCAGGGTCTTGCCTGGTTTTGCGTGAATCTTCGGATCTGTGGTAACCGCCGTCGCAAGGCGGGGAACGCAACGAAAGGCATTGCAATGCTCCGGCAGAGATGGCCAGATCCGCTGAGGGCGGGGAATTCTTTGAATGAGTGAGGTTTGGTAGACTCCGGAAAACTTACATGCCGCTATACCGCGTGGACAAGAAGTTGCTTCGGCAACAAAAAGGGACGCAATGTTCGCGAACTGTGGTCCGCGAACTGTGGTGCGTGAATCGCCTTCGGTGCTCCGCTTGAACAGGTGTTCGTAGAGATGAATTCAACATTTCAGTTTCGCCTGCTCACCGCTGCCGTGATTTGCTTCAGTGGAATACATTTATCCGCCGAGGACGCTGACCAGTTGACCATTGTTACGTTTGGCGATTCCACAACGGCAGTTCGAGGTGAGCTAAAGATCTACGCGAACGTTCTGCAGGACGAACTTCCCAAAGATGGGCTGGCTGTTCGAGTGATCAATGCGGGCGTCGGTGGTCATCACACCGACAATGCGCGCAAGCGATTTGAGAACGATGTGCTGTCGCAGAAACCGAATATCGTGGTTATTCAATTTGGAATCAACGACGCTGCCGTTGATGTCTGGAAGGATCCACCGGCGACTGAATCACGGGTTTCTCTCACCGATTATGAAAAGAACCTGCGGCACTTTGTTCGGACGCTGGTTGACCGCCGGACGCGTGTTGTGTTGATGACTCCCAATCCTCTGCGCTGGACGCCGAAGATGCGAGAAATGTATGGCAAGCCGCCGTACCTGCCCAACAACGTGGACGGATTCAATGTCAAACTGGCCAGCTATGCCGAAGCAGTGCGTCAGGTGGCCCGCACAGAAGGCGTACCTCTGATTGACGTCTATCAACGCTTCGAAGAGTTTGGAACGATCGATGGACAGAGCGTCGATGATTTGTTGCTGGACGGCATTCACCCCAACGAAAAGGGACACCGTCTGGTTGCTGACCTGTTGAAGGAAGTTCTGCTGAAGACCGAACAGACAGATTTGCCAGCCTCTTCGGCAACCACAGAAACCAACGACGTGAAGATCTTGGAGAACCCCGCCGGGTCCAGCTTCACGACAACCAACCCGGAAACGACCAGCATTCGTTTCGAAGACTACGTGTCCAATCCACCGCCCGGTCATCGCGAACCGATACAAGGTTGGGTCCGCGAGTTTCCCGTTCCGTTTACCGGGCTGATCACTCCACATGTTGCGAATACAACGGTGTTGCCGCTGCCGGACGCTGTTGGACTGTTGATCGAAAGTTCCAGTGACACCGTCGGTTTCTACGACCCCAGTTCGCAGGTTGACTGTGCAGACGCCCGGGCCGACAGGCTGATCTTTCGATTTGTTGATCCGGCAAATCCACGACGTGCGGCGACGGTTTCGCGAGTTGCCTTTCGACTCACCGGAACGTCGGTGTTGAACAACCGGGTTCGTTACAGCATATTCGATCTTTCCGGAAAGCTGGTGGCGTCCGGCAATGCCAAACCGAATCCGGCGACGCGTCGTGCTGAGTCGGAGGTTGACTGCACATCATTGCTGAATGGTCAGGCTCATTCCGCAATCCACAAGCTTGTCGTCGAACATTCCGGGCCGGGCTACTTTGTCGTGGGTGGAGTCCTGCATTCGGAACAGGCCGACGTGAACTTCGAAGGCTTCGAAGTCAGCAACCAGAACGTGAGTCGTCCGTTTGGCGAACAGATTCCCATGCCGCATTCAGACCAGTGGCAGAATGTCGCGAAGGCGGAACTGATCACCGACATGACTCGCTGCATGCCTGCTGAAGCGTTATCGACAAAACGCGAACATGCCAGGTGGAAAGTGTTCGAATACGAGACCGCAGAATTTTCCGGCAAGTGCCTTTCGGTCGGACGCGAATCGTCTGCGCCCGATGTGACGCTGCGACTCAATAAGCAGGGCTGGCACGCGGTCTATATCGGGCTCAGCACAATTACGGATCTGGTGCGGCCTGACAGGAACAAAGTCGAAGCAAAATTCACTCAGGACACAGCCTACACGCGACTCAGCAACCGCCTGGATCTTGCTTCTCCGCGTCGTGACGTTTTGGAAGATGTTTTTCTGGGTGTCGCAGACCTCAGCCACAACGATCTGAGTTTTTCCACCGTCTACCAGATGCCTGCGAGAATTCATTATGTCAAGACGATTCCGCTGACGGATTCCGAAGTCGCTGCTGTGCTGGCCGATCGGCAACAGAAGGTGACAAAGACGTCCGTGGCGACGTTCGATGGGTTTACATGGATTCATCCGTTCCGGCCGCAGAATCGAGCGGACCTGGCGGCTACGTTTGCGGCGTATCGCGACAGCGACTTCAAGACGTGGTGGTTTCAGGTGGGCGGAGCCGATCTGGTGCATCATCCGTCCAAAGTTGGCAATCTGATGGGCGGGCATCTGGATACGTTTCCTCGGTCGGTCGATCGTGAATACGTGGAATCCGTGCGGCATCTGCACGCGAACGGAATTGATCCGTTGCAGGTGGCCATTGATGAAGCTCATGCTCAGGACGCGGAGATTCTGATCTGCCTGCGTGCCGCTGGCTGGAAAGGTGCGCCGCCGTGGGAAGAATTCTTCATGAGTAACTTCTACGAAGCTCACCCGGAATGGCGATGCATCGACCATGACGGCACACCAACCATGCACCTGAGTTACGCGGCTGAAGAGGTTCAGGAGCATCTGATTGACGTCTACCGTGAAGTCCTGCAGCGACATCCGGATGGTGCAGGATTTATGTTTCACCGAGGCATGCCCATGATGCTGTGGGAGGAACCATTCTGCCGACGCTTCATCGAAAGATTTGGCGAAGATCCTCGCAATCTGGCCGAAGACGACCCTCGCGTGTTTCAGATGCGAGCCGAAATCGTGACCGGTTTCCTGCGGAAAGTTCGGGCCGTACTGGATGAGACCTCAAATCAGCAAGGCGATTCGGGACGCCGGTTAAAACTGGCCGTGACAACGTTTGCCACTCAGGCGGACAACCAGCGATTCGGGCTGGACGTTGAAACATGGATCCAGGAAAAGCTGATCGATCAGATCGGCATTGCCTGGTTCGCTCACTACACCAGCGGTCTGGAGAAAAAATCCGGTGACACCCGCTACTATTCGCGAATCACCGAAGGGACGGACGTAAAGGTCTTTCCATTCTATGTCGGCTGGAAAATGACCGACGCCGTCGATCTGCTGAACGAAGTGGCTCAGGACTATGATAACGGTGCGGATGGCATCGCAGTGTGGGACCCGAATCAGTTTGAGAAATGGGAACACGGCAAACATCCGTACTGGCCATTGCTGTCCCGTCTGGGCCATCAGGACGAAGTTCGAGACGGTTCACTGTTGTACAAGCCTTTGGCCACGCCTTTGACTCGTCTGGGAGACAATCACTTCAGCCGCTGGTATCCGAACACAGGATTCTGAAGCGTAATCACTCCCCAACGTGTGGCCGTGGCTTTTGATTCGCTTCACCCGTGTCCGAGAGAAAAGGTTGTTTGCGACCAGCTACGTCCCGCGTTTGCGGCCCATATTCCCGGCCCATGTGCATCAGCGTGTTTTCCCTTGAGGCGACTGAGCCTTTTGTCGTCAGGTTATCGCAGATGATGCAGTCCATTTGAGCAAATGAACTTCGCCTGCGAGCCAGTCCCGTTTTTCAACAGGCGGTTTGGTTAGAATTCTTCGTCAACAACTTCCCTGCCTGCAAAGCTCAACAGAGCGTTCAGGGTTTTGGTTGAGATTGTTCGTGGGATAAGGCGGGCCGATCCGTCAGCAAAACAACAGTGAAAGCCGGATTCCTTCTCCGAAATGATTGACGCAAGAGGATCAGTTGGATCGATGGTCAGGTCTTCGGGTTTTGTCCAAATGACAGCCTGCTCAGACGTCGTTTGAACCAGCATCAGTGTGTTGGAGGTGCCGTCAATCATGTTGCCGATGGCTACCCCCGGGCCGCGGTGGCCAAACAGGCTGTCTTGAGTCAGTGGTGCAACAAACCGCGTCAGACCCTTCTCGCTCTGTTCGTCGGAGACTGCCGGATCATTCCGAAAGACGGCAGGCATCAATGGAATGAGCTTCTTGTTGTGTTCACTGTCCCACGGTTCATTCAGTCTGAATTTTTCATACAGCTCGAGTTCATCCAGATACGGCAGTACCAGCACTCGCCAGCTCAATAATCGATTTCCGTTTTCGTCTGACAACGACTGTGGCGGAAAGGAGTTGTGTGATGCATGGAAGTTGTGCATCGCAAGGGCCAATTGTTTGAGAGAATTCATGACACGGCTGCTTGTCGCTCGAATCCGGGCCGGGGTTGCCAGCTTTTGGAGGCTTGCGAGCACTTCGTTGGCGGGATTGGAATCGCCGTACTTCAGCGCAGCTGAATTGCCCTCGGCCATCAGTCGCAAAGGTGCGGCATCCGATTTCAGTTCTTCAGCTATCAGACGGTTCGCCATGTCGGTGATCAAGGCGGCATCCTCTGAAGAATCCGTCATGATCCTGAATTGACCGGACGTTGGCGGCAGGTCCGTTGACCACGTGACAGCCTTCAGATGACTGAGCAGGTCAATAGCGTCCTGCGCATGAACATCGCGTCCCTTTAATAGTTCAGGCAGAGCAGCGCCAAGAGGGCTGAGCATGGACGACGAGAGTCGCACTGCAAGTCCATGCGGTTGCCGCAAAGCATTAACATGCGCCAAAAACTCTTTGTCGGCCGGGTTTTTTTCGCGCTGCTTCAGTTCCTGAACTCTGGCGGCGTCACCGAACAATACGGCGCTACCATCCACCACGGCAGTCACCTGTTCCGCTACGATGATATCAAGGGCCAGTCGAATGGAATCGGCTTTCGATTGCTCCAACGGAACAATAAAAGCACCGGGTCCTGCGCTAAGGTCTGACAGATCTCCAGACCAGTAGATTCGACGCACGCCCAGTTGAACCAACACTTCATGTGCAGAGGACAGGTGCAACAATGCGTCGGCAGAGATTTCGTGACGCTGGGCGAAATCTGCCAGGCTTTTCAGATCAACTTGTGAAATATCAACCCAGCCGATGATCGTCGTCTGTGCGTTGATATAGTTCTCGATCGGGGCCGTATGTGATGATGTTGGCTCATCGGCATTCGCGGACGAATTCCCGAGTAGAGCCAACCCAAGCAAACAACAGCCTGCAACAAGCTGTCGCCAGTGGCGGTGTTGATGTGAGTGCGTGTTTCGTGTGCGATGGGCATGAATTGGTTTCAGGGGACGGCCGGGCATATGGATTTCTCCAGAACGAGGGATTGAAGGAACGAAGGATGCTGCTGACCCATAGTCGAATCAGAACTGCACTTTCAGGATTTGCAGTGCTTTCCACGTCGCAGGTCCGGCGGCTTTGAGCGTGACGATTCTGTGTCCGTCTTTCTCCGTTACGGAATATTCAAACGGCCGATTTGTATAGGGATCCAGCATCGCAGGGACCGGGGCAAGTTCCTCCAGTGTTGCTGGCAGTTGTCCATCATGTGTGGCGGCATGCATGCGAAGAGCTTCCAGCGTCATTAGTCGATCGAAACCCAGAGTGCAGCGCAGGCCGGCTTCCTGACCCTGAATTACCGACGGGAAAAGAAGTCCGGCAAGTATTCCGGAGACAGAAGTGAGCTGATGTTCTCGAAGCCACGTCTGAAACTGTTTCTGTTGCTGAATGCCCAATTGCATCGCCATGGCGGGCGGCAGCAACTGGGCTTTGCCTGCTTCATCGCCCAGTCGATGAACTTCGTGGTGCGTGTCCAGCAGCAGAATCTGTAGTTGTGGCATTTGATTCAGCTGTGAAGCGGGAAAGCCGCTTTGCAAGAGGCGTTGACGTGCGTTTTCCGTCTGAGTGGCTCCGATGACGGCCATTGCGAGCAGCGAATCGCTGCTATCGCCCCAGGAGAGTTTCTGAATTCCTTCTGTCAGGCTTCTCCATTTTTCGTCGGCGGTTTGCTGCGACCAAATGCCCTGCGTGGACTCCTCGAGCATAGGGAACACCTGAGCCAGATTGTGCAGCTCCCACTGGATCGAATCCGAAACCGAAATCAGCGGACGTGGTATGGATGCGAGCGCCCAATAGAGATTTGGACAGCCTTCCGTCTGGATCAGAAGAGTGATTTCGTCACGCATCATGCCTGCGACGGCAATGCCGACCAGTTGCTGGATCAGCCCTTCTCCCTGCCCAACGAATTCGGCCAGGCGAATGCCATCGCTAATCGACGCGACGGCTCCGTCGAAGTCTCGTTGCTGCCGCTGATGCCGAATCTGAAGCTTCAGAAGTCGGGCCAGTGTTCGGGCCTCCTGCACATCAGGGAGCAGGTATTCATAAACTGCAGCGCCACGGATGTCCCGAAGGCGATGGTCGAATGTAAAGTCTTCCGAAATCGCCATTGCGTGCAATTCGGCAAAGACACTGGCAAGACCACCTACCGCATCGCCCAGTTCTTTGTCAGAAGGTGACTTGCCATTTCCGTTGTCAGTCTGCCATTCTTCGGACTGCCATAACTTCCTCGCTTCTGCCGGGATCTGGTTGGCCAGCAGCATGGCCCGCGAAAAATGCAGCACGGCCTGGTCTGGTTTTCGTTGCCATTTGGGCGGGTAGAACTTCAGCCGCAAGGCGGGTGAAGGTTCGGCTGCTGGCTGTACAGAAATTGTTGGGGGTTCTTTCTGCTGTTGTTTCTGCACCGATTGTGCCTGCAAACTTTCCAGCGTCATGGTGGAACCCAGTGGCTCGGCATCGTCGCCTTTCAGGTCGGCAGGCCTGGCAGATTCCTGAAAATTGCCTGACGAGGATGCGAGCAGGAATGATTGTTCCTCGGCAATCAGACCTTGTGTGCCGCAGGCCTGCAGCGTGAGAAGTACGGCAGCTGCCGACACGATAAAGTGTGGTGAACGCATGACATGTTCCTGCGAAAAAGGATCGCGATTCGATTTAGCTGACGGTCATTATTCAGGTAAGTGCAGAAGAACGGGTCTGGTAAAGAAACAAAGACACGGTTGTGTCCAACCTGCGTCGAAACGCATCTTTCCGGGCAATGGACCGGCTGATGGCCGTCCACTAAAGCCAGTCCTCCGCGACTGCCTGCGTAAAGGGAACGGCTCGCAAAGGGGTTTGTTCGATGCCTTGGTTGTCAGATACCAGTGGCTGGATCGCATCTGCGGAGCTGCCAGAATGCGTGACTGAAGATGCGGTCAGTGCCCACTGAACGCGAGCCGCCACACTCAGTACGTCCGTCATCGACGACATGCCGGTTTGAGATTGAAGAATGCCTTTCTGCATATCTGCGGCGGCGAGCTCTTCGGCGATTGTTTGTTCTGATTCAGGCTTTCGGACAGCTGATGTCACATCTGCTGCCGGCAAATTGCTGGATGGCGATTCGGTATCGGCGCTGCCAGAGAAGATTGGCTCTGATCCGGAATAAGCATCTCCCGACGTGACAATCGAAGTGATGTTTTGCGGAGAACCAGTCTTCCAGGAATGCATTGCTCCCGTGATGACCAGCCCCAACAAAACACCAGTCGTGAACACTGTGGAAGTTCGAGCCGCGAGTCGAATTTGAGTCAGAAAGGGGCGTGATCGTACGACGGCTGCCGTCGGGGTCTGTGCTGACCGGCCCTGCGCTTCCGCGGCCTGCCATCCTGCCTGATAGAACATTTCGTACAGATTGTTGTTCACAGCCGTCGGCTGCATGTCTCGCAGTTGTCGTTCAAAAACGGAATCTGTGTTCCCGTCGGACGATTCGTTTGTCATGTTTCGGTTCCTTGCGTTTCGCCGTACTGAATTGGACAGCGGCAGTTTCGCTCTCCTGAAGTGTGAAAGTCCTGGTCGCTCGACCTGTGCGTCCTGCTCAGGTCATCCGAGATATCAGCGAGTGACTTCCTCAAAAACGGCACTTGTCACAAAGTGAGCTGACTCTTTGAGATGCTGTGTGGTTGCTCAGCAAAAATCGCTGCATCAACCTGAGTAAGCCCCTCCCCTGCTCTCCCGAACGCTTCGGTTCATAAGATAACCGAACCTGCAACCACTCCACGAAACAAAGCTCATTGAAGAAACTGGTGATATCATGTGGTTCGTTCTGTTAATCCGATGCTGGCGATACCGTTTTCGATTGAAGTAGTAGTAGTCTCAGCCTTGCAAGACCGTGGTCATAGAGACGGTGGGCTTTCGAGTGAGAAATGTCGAAGGCTTCGCCGATCTGTCTGAATGTCATGTTGTTCCAGAGATGAGCGACGACCACATCACGGGTTTCATCATCCAGTTCCTGAAGAGCTGCCTGTAGTTGGTCGGTGTCAATGTCGTGGTTGTCGGCCGAATTCGCCGCCTCGAACCATTGAGCCATCTGTTGTGGTCCGGATAATGCTGCCTGCTGTTCGTGATTTGCCTGTCGTTGCTTCCTGCGAATTGTGTCGATTGCCAGATTGCGGACGACTCGCAGCAGCCATGCTTTGGGATGGTCAGGTCGCGGGTCTTGTGCTGCCAGCCGAATGAAGGCCTCCTGAACGCAGTCATCCGCCAGAGTTTCCGTCGCTCCTTTGCAATAACCGCGAGCCACCAGCAGCAGCGCAGCGGAATGTTCTGTCCAGAGTTGTTGGAGTTGCTGTGGCGAGATCACGTTTCTGGACGACCCTGTAATTTTGCTTGTGATTCGTTCTGCATTGAATGAGACGTCTGTGAGCAACGTTTGTCTCAGGAAAAATCCAGAATGATCCGATTCAGAAATTGACCGCTGTTTTAGATGGAGGGATGGCACCGATCGATGCAGCACTGGTATTTCGTGCAACGATCGCCCGAGGTTGCAGACCCGCGACAGCAACCCGAATCCGGCTTGCGCCATCAAAGATTCGATAACTTTCCGTGGTCCAAAGAATTAAGGTTCGCATGTGAAATTGGCAGACAAAGAACTTTGGATATCGCGGGTGAATAAACTGGATTGGCGCAGTTCTGTTACTGGAGGATACTGAATTGGGAAAGGATGATCCCTGAATGTATGAAACCTCCCTGAGTCTGCTCGAAAGTCTGCGTCATTCGCCTCAGGACGACGGCTGGAACCGTTTATCGGATCTCTATTCGCCTTTAATTCGGGCCTGGTTGCGAAGATACGACGTTCAGGACAGCGACCAACATGACCTCGTTCAGGAAGTCCTGCTGGCCGTGTCGAAGGATCTTTCCAGGTTCGAGCATCGGGGTCAGCCGGGGGCTTTTCGAGGATGGCTCAAGGCGATTCTGATCAACCGGTTGCGGAAATTCTGGCGAGCGCGGGACCGTCGCCCACAGGCACGCGGAGACTCGGATGTCGACGCCAGACTCGCTCAACTGGACGATCCGGCCAGCGAGATGAGCCAGATCTGGAATCGGGAACACGACCAGTACGTGCTCCGGCAGCTGATGGCCCTGGTTGAGCCTCATTTCGACCCGAAAACCTGGAAAGCATTTTGTCTGGTGTCGCTGGACGGGCTGAAAGCTGACGTCGCAGCCCAGGAACTGGGGATTTCCAGAAATGCAGTGATCGTTGCTAAGTGCCGTGTTCTGAAAAGGTTAAGGCAGGAATCCGAAGGGTTAGTCGAATCTTCTTCCGGTTTTCCAGCCAGGAACTGAAATGTTTGGTGGCGAGCGGGTCTTCATGAATATCCCGGAAGATCACTGGACTCGTGAGAGTTCAGTGGAATACCAACGCCGCCAGGAGTCTGGTGACTTTGGCTGACTCCCGAATCCAAAACCCACGACCCTTCGGACCGGTTTACCATGACTCAAAAGACAGCGCATCCCAGTCGTGAGCAACTGAGCGCCTACAACCTGGGGCAACTGCCGCCCGATAAAGCAAACGCAATTGAAAGCCACATCAACGAGTGTGAGCCGTGTTGCGATACGATCATGAGTCTGTCTACCGACGACACGTTTATTGGCCTGTTAAAAGAAGCCCGGCAGTTGCCAGTAGAACGGACGGTCGATCATCGCTCCGCGATGCCTTCAGTGTCATTTCCGGACGTTCCGGCAGAATTGACTGAGCATCCTCGCTATCAGATTCTCGGTTTAATCGGAAAAGGCGGAATGGGCGATGTCTACAAAGCCTGTCATCGCAAGATGGAACGCACTGTGGCGCTGAAGGTCATCAATCGCGGACTGTTTCGAAAAGCCGAAGTCATTGATCGATTCCATCGTGAAGTCAAGGCAGCCGCACAACTGGCCCATCCAAACATCGTGACCGCTTACGATGCCGATCAGGCTGGCGAATTCCACTTCATGGTCATGGAATACGTTGACGGCGTGGACCTGGCTCGAACCATCAAAGACCGCGGCGCACTTCCAATCGACGAGTCATGCGAGTACATCCGACAGGCGGCAATTGGATTGCAGCACGCCCATGAACGCGGCATGGTGCACCGCGACATCAAGCCTCATAACCTGATGGTCACTCAAGATGGCACGGTCAAGATTCTCGACTTCGGCCTCGCTTCACTCGCCCCCGAAGCAATGTCAGCCCCCGACGCAATGTCAGCCCCCGACGCAATGCCAGCCCCCGCAGCACTGCAAGCCTCTGACGCTGTGGCAGCCCGATCTGACCTGACGGCAGTGGGAGCCATCATAGGGACTCCCGATTTCATCTCACCCGAACAAGCCGAAGACGCTCGCCAGGCCGACATTCGCAGCGACATCTACAGCCTCGGGGCAACTCTGTACTACCTGCTGTCCGGTCGAGTTCCGTTTGTTGATGGCAGCGTCATGCACAAACTGAAGAGTCACGCTCAGGTCGAACCTGCCCCGTTGAGTTCGTTGCGCGACGACGTGCCTGAAGAACTTGTGGCCATCGCGTCCAGAATGATGGCCAAGGATCCCGATGAGCGATATCTCACACCGAAAGAAGTTGCCGAAGCTCTTGAGTCGTTCTTGCGAAGGTGGCAACCAGGTGAGGAGAATTCGCTGCGACAAGGTGCCTCAAATGGTGGAAACGATTCCGGTTCACTCGGGCAAAAGTTCCTGAATGACGAATCGAATCCCAGCTGGCTGCCGATGGTGGCGAAGTTTCTGCTCTACACGTCGCTACTTCCTATCGGGTTTATCGTCGTGAACGAATTCGTTCCCCTGGGAATATTCAGCGGCGAAACGGATTGGTTCTGGTATGGCATGCTCACAACGGTGGTGTTGAGCACTATTGGCGGCATCATATTAGGTATCCATCAAGGGCTATCAGGCATTCGTGATGGTCAGCACGCTCACCAGGTGACGAAGGACCAGACTGCACTGATTGTTATCTGCTTAGCCGTCTCTGCCTTTATTTTCTTAAACCACATGAGCGACGGTAATGGGCACCTCGAGGTAACGCCGCAATCTGACCGTATGACTCTGGGGACACACCCCCTGACAATCGTTGATACTTCCGGAGAGAAACCGCTGGGCGGCACAGCCAGCACCCATCAGGACGATGCCTCTGGAGTCACAACCCATTCCTTCAAAAGTGCCAACGGTCGATACAGGATCACGCTGGTCAACAATGTGCTGACGGTGAACGGCGAAAAATATACGCTCGAGCATCCGACCGACACGATCCGCATCGTGGATGACCGAGTTGAGATTACGCGCGTAATGGCGGGATCGGGGAATGGTCATCCATTTGTTCGCGACCAGGATCAGGTAAGCGGCGCGTTCCCAACGTTGCAAATCATGCGGGTTGAGGAGGAATCGACAAATCTCGGCAATGATGTCAAGAGAACATGGAAGCTGCAGGGCCGCGGTATGGACATGGTCTTCGCCCAGATTCTGCACATTTCGAATGGAGAAAGGCGGACCGCCTATCAAACAAAACTTGAATTGAATGACGACGGTCAAGGTGATCGGCAGGGGCAGCTTGTGCTCAACAGCCAGGATCGCCCGAATGGCCAGGTTGCTTTGTCACTCGATCTCTCATTTGGAAACGATCATGGAGAATCGAAGTCCGAGCCCGTTTCCTTTGCAAAGGGGCTTGGTCTGAGTTCCATATCGTCACAGAGCCTTTGGGATGCTCAGCACATCGGGGAAGATGACATCGCATTCCTTCTAACCCGAGCTCAATATCCCTCTGATGTGAATGCCGGCACCGGTCATCGCATGGACGACTTCGGGGCTATGGAGCGGGCATCCCAGCAGGGAGCTGAATTTCTCGTCGTCATACTGCATTGGGAATCTGCGGGTAATGGGAAATCCAGGTCGCGCGGCGCATCGAATAGCAAGCCTGAACTCAAAATCACCGGCAAGACCTTCAACAAGGGCACGCCAGGGTTCCCAAGTGTGTACGACTGGAACTTCAAGGGTTTTGACGTCGGTCAGCTGACGGTGCGACTACTGCTCGCTCAGAATGGAAAGACCGACGTCGTCCAGGAATTTGATTTCGAAGAACTTCCGGCTGAGTTTGCCAACAAGATTCGCCTGGAGGTAAAAGACGATGCGAGGAGTCCAGAAGGACGTCGTGTGAACGCAGCTCTCTTTGTCGAATCTCCAGTCCCTTCGCGCAGTGCAACTGTCAATGAAGACAAGGTGTTCTCAATCGACGTCGAAGAAACCTTCCGCGACCGAATTGAACAGGAAGATCTGGCGAACATCGCCTCCGGTCAAACAGAACTGATACTGGCCCTGGGATACTGGAAAGGGGAAATCTCTCATGATCGTTCGCTGGAGTCGATGACCGCAGCGACAAAAGACGGCAATACCACCTTCCTGTTCGTTACGGTCGACTGGTCGCCCGCGAGTCCGGAACTCAAACGACTGCAGGGAGACTGGGAAACGGTGTCACTCACCGAAAGCGGAAAAACACTTACCACCGAAGACGGCGCTGGCGGTCTCCTGCTCCAGATCAAGGACAACACGTTTGTCATTGCGGAAAGGCAGCCTGATGGTGAAAAGTCAGAGGTTGACACTGGTCGGATCGAGATTGACAACACAACGACACCCGGGGCGATTGACTTCATTGGTCGCTCCCAGTCAACGATCGGTATCTACGAATTCAGGGGCGGTGTGCTGCGAATTTGCGTGGTCGAACAACACGTGACTGATGCTCCCGACGAGGAACGCATCCCGGAAGCGACGCCAGTGCAGCGGCCCACGGCTTTCGATTCTCCAATTGGCAGCAACTTGCTTCTGATGGAGTTTCGGCGGGCACCAGATAGCACTGTTAAAGTTGTAGCGCAACAACCCGTGGTGTGGAAAGATATGTCGGCCATTCAAGGCACCTGGCAGGTGACTTACTCTGAAGACGGCGGCAGACTCGCTCCGCAGGAGATGCTGAAAGAACTTCGCTTTGTGATTGACGAGCAAAATTTGACCACTGAAATTGGCGGGCGAAAGAGTGTCTCGACCTACAAACTCGATCCGTCGACAAGTCCAAAATCCATCGATATCACAGAGAAAGGTCGCACGAAGCAAGGCATCTACGATCTGGTGGGCGACACGCTACGAATATGCATCGCGGAAAGCGGCGAACAGCGTCCAACAGCCTTCGACTCCCAGCCGAACTCAGTCAATGACATTGTCCTGATACTGAAACGCGTGAAACCTGAGGAGGTTTCTTCTGCGGAAACGGACGATCATCTTCACGCTGGCTCGATGTCACCAAAACTCGCTCGTTTGTTGATCCCGGCGGCGGCTTCTATCGGCAATCAGGACTTCGATGAGCTGTAGAGCAATCCGTCGAGAGACGCGATCCAGAATCAATCCCTGTCTTTGATCCTGATGACGCTGGATGTCCGCGACCAGTCACCCGAAGAAGCAAGTGATTTCCGATTCCTCGTCGAGGGACTTCCAAAGCCGAGCGAGATCACTGCTGCGATGTCCCCAAGCCGCTCGAAAGATTACTTCAGCATCACTCAGCCGGACTACATCACAGAAATCCAAAGGCATACCGTGCGGCGCATACCTTCTTCTCAGAACGATTTTTACCCTCTGCTCGGTCGCGCTGTTTACAACACTACTCGCCAACTCCCTCCGGAATCGAAGAGCTCTGCAGTAATCAAGTCGGTCGTGGTGGTATCAGCAGTACGGCAGAGATTCTGATTCACAGGATTTGAGTGTGTGTTATCGATCGATGTGCCAGTGGACGCATGGGGGAACAGGTTTCCTTTGAATCCCGCTGCTTCCAATGACTCTGAATTCGCCGATGCGTGGCTTGGTTCGCCGTACTTGAACCGCGATCTAATCGGAACAAAATGATACGGCAACCTCGACCGCAGGGTACTTGGCGACTGCCGATCCGATCACGTACGTTGTCAAATGCTTCACTTTATTCTGGGTCAATCGTTGGCACCTGCGAGTCTCCAGAGCTTGAGTGGAGGCTTGAAGTCAGTTGCGATTTACGACTGAGCGCCGGAATAAGCTGGCAAATGACGGAAGCCAGCATACAGAAGCCGCTGGCGATCGCGAATCCCAGGGCAGCTGCAGCGGCCGAAATATTCGGGAATGCAGGATCGTACTCGCCGTATTCTCCGTTAATCGTCGTTGGGCCGCGCGGCAACAGGGAGTCGAAACCAAAATAAGCTGCAACCACGAGACAAACAAGGCCGGTGCAAAAATAGCGATCTGAAAAAATTCCGCGTCGAATGGGAGTGCTCCTGAAATTGTCAGATTAAGATTGCCGTAACGGGCACGAACAAGAGACTTTGATTTCAATTCGTGTGTATATGATCGCTCCGGTTCACAGTGGTGTTATGCCTATTCGCTTGTACGCTCACGTCGCCTGCGTCAGCCGATCTCCGGATTGAATGGGTTGACGAATAATGAGCCCTGCAATAATCAGAATGTTACCGAGGATTTCAGGTGGAACGACGGCAATTGACGGAATTGATGCGGCACTAATACCTTCGGCTAACTCAGATGGTTTCGGTGCTGTTGTGGAACTGGCAATTGAGTCGAATGCCTGGAGCATGCCGACGAGAGTCGCCAGGAAACAAGCGAATGCAACTGCAAGGCACGCAATGCCGGACCGAACCAGCCACCGCGTCGACTTCGTTGGAGGCTTTCGGGAAATAGTGTTGGCTGTTTGGTATGGGTTTTCGGTCATGGTTGCCCGCGGCGTGCAGATGCTGTTACGGAGCAAGGAAGTTGATCGGGGTAGCTTAGTGTTTGTGGCATAACGCGACAGGTAACCGAGTCGGAGCAAGGCGGTTGTTTTTTAACGGCGGGGGGACGAAGGCTCCGGCTACCCACTTGTTATCTGGCTGGTCGCCCGCAATCACTGCGTGACGAGCACCCATGAAACGGCTTTGATTCTACAAAGGCTGAGCGACTCACAGGAAGTGCTGGTTGCGATTCTTTTTCAAGTCCCTGGTTCGTCCGGAAATCTCAACAGACAGATGACGAACCGACGGCAGCAGCTCTCGGTTCGACCGAAGATTGAGCCAATCTGTGCCGGCAGCAGATAGCCGCGATCGCCCGCCGTTTTCACCGGTTGGGGGCCGCAGTCACAAGAAGAATCATCAGGAGAGTCGACTACAGATCTGACGCAGATTTGTCTTTGTGCACCTATTCGCGGGGCCTTCGAATCGGTAGGCCGACAGAACGCTGCTTGAAATACCAGAGGGTTCAGCTCAAGTGGCAGTCGCTTGCCGGTTTAAAGTCAGCACTTCCTGAATGGGATCAGCGACATGTCGTCTGGCCCTTTTTCCACTTTCGTATGCGGCCGGATCTTGAAGACGTCTGAGCGTACCTGGCAGATCAGCTCGGAAGGATTCAGCTGCGACATCCCCGAATTGTTACGAATCCAGTGGCTGTTCGACGACCGGGCTGGTTGGCAGGAATTCGCTCTCGACGCAATCCTGAAAAATGCGCATGATCCGATGCAAAGTCAGCCAGGAAAGGATTCCACTATGAAATCGATCATTGCTTTGTCGATAGTGCTGCCATTTCTTACCGGATGGATTCGGGCAGATGAAATTCCGGGCACATTCTCAGTGGAGGTCCGGTACCTTGTCACGCATGCCGAAGTCATCCGAAATGCAGAGATTTCAGGTTTTGCTACGGTACCTGCCCGTGGAGAAACAGACGCATTTTCTTCGTTGAAGGGAGTTCAGCTTTCGCTGGATGGGCCGGGCGTCTACGTCGGAACAAGTCGCGCGGCTGTGGAATGTCAACCTCCGGTTTCAATCGTTTCTGTCTCGGAGGATCAGGCCCGAAGGTTGATTGTTTCCATCGAGCAGGACGAAAGCAGCGAGTTGTTGTTCTGCCCGAAGATCGTCTTGGATGCCGGACGCACCGGTGAACTTTCTGACGAAATGAAACGTCCTCTGTTTGTGGGTTTCGCGCCTGATGTAAATGGGGTCGATTTGACTCGTTTGAAGCCGATGACGGAGATACTTCGGGACGGAAATCGGGTCGCGGTTCGGGTACAGCCCCTTTCCAGTACCGTCTTTCAGCTGGATTGCGGTCTTCGCATGGCGTCAATCCGAACGGTTCGTGAATCGAGCACAGGTCGTGGGAGTGCGATGATTCAGGTGCCGGAGACTGCGACGGAAGTCCTGGAGTTTTCTGCCAGGATGCGGGACAAGCAACTGATCTTCGCGTGGTGGCCCGAAAGCCAGACGACACCTTCACAACCTGAAAGCCCGCTTGTACGTGCATCGGCGTTTCTGAAAAACAAGCCGGAGCGTGATGCTGTTCATGGTGTCCTGGTTCGCGTTGAACCGCAGAAACTTAGCTCTGATGTCAGCCCTTCTCCCTGAACTTCCGTTTGTTAGATTTAATCAGACCAGTGGCGTCTCAAGTATCCAACTGGACACTGAACGCGGTCATGCCAATTCTGCACTCATACAATTGGCCAGGAAGATGGATTGCCATCAGGGGATTCTCTGCGAGCCGGAGTGCCGCTTGTTCGGACGTTTCCACCCGAGATGATTTCAGTCAGTCGACGTTCACCGGTCTGACCACGCAGATGGTTAGAGATTTGAGGCTCTGATCGACAAATGGGGGCCACACATCGTTCTGAATCGGCCGTCGACTCGACGCAAACGGCTTGGCACATTCTCTGGTTTTTCACCAGACAAGCTGCGGATACACCGGGGCGGCAGTCATTGCATTTGCGGAGAGACAGAGCAGTCGTTGGTGGGGGCTGCAGTCTGCCGAGGTGGGACAATCGCAAACGGCGGTGGCGGCGGGTAGACTGTTGCCGACAAGTCGTGCGAACAGGTGGCAGTTGATCGCCACTCGCACATCCTGAAGCGTACTCCCCGTCAGGTCCAAGAGCCGTGAAAAGAATTCTAATCCGGGTGGCCACCGTATTGGCGCTGGTCGTTGTTTTGCGATGCGAACGGTCATTCGCAGGCGCGCCGAACATCGTATTTATCATAGCAGATGATCTCGGCTGGGCAGACGTTGGGTTTCATGGCGGCAACGCGCCGACACCGCATCTGGATCAGCTGGCCTCGACCGGACTCGAACTGACGCAGCATTACGTCGCCCCGGTTTGCAGCCCGACTCGAGCGGGCCTTTTAACGGGGCGGTGCTGGAGCCGATTCAATGTCACCAATCCTCAAAACGAGCTTGCCCTGCCCTTTGACACAGTAACGCTTCCTCGCGCTCTGAAAAAGGCCGGATATGAAACGTGCCTGACTGGCAAGTGGCATCTGGGGTCTCTGCCGAAATGGGGCCCCAATCATTTCGGATTCGATCACTCCTACGGTTCCCTGGCAGGCGGCGTCAGCCCATGGAATCACTTTTACAAGAAGGGTCCATACGTTACGACATGGCATCGTGATGAAGCCCTGATTGAGGAAGAGGGGCACGTCACCGATCTCATTACGAATGAAGCTGTGCAGTGGATCACATCTCGAACTGATCAGCCATTCTTTCTGTACCTACCGTTTACTGCGGTGCACTTGCCGGTCAAGGAACCGACAGAATGGCTTGCCCGCGTTCCAGCGGAAATTCAGGGCGAGGTGCCGCGACACTACGCCGCCAGCATTATGCATCTGGACGATGCTGTTGGTCAGATTGTCAGGGCGTTAGAAGCCACACACAAACGCGACAACACGCTGGTAGTCTTCACGAGTGACAACGGAGGCAGCTGGGCTCAGAACAACGACCTGAAGTACCCGGACGACCATTGTCCCAACGGCAGGTTGCCGGGCAACAATCTGCCATTGCGCGGCCAAAAGGGAACGCTGTACGAAGGTGGAACCCGCGTACCTACAATTGTGAATTGGCCGGGACAAATCAAAGCCGGGAAGGCAGAATCGCCGGTTCAGATTATCGACTGGATGCCGACGTTCTGCCGTCTGGCGGGTTTTGTACCAACAAGCGACCTGAAATGGGATGGCATCGACCTGACGTCCCTGCTGACGGAGGGGACAGTACCCGTCAGTCGGCCGCTCTACACTGTTGCTCCCGGGTGGCGAGGTCGCTCTGTCCGATTGGGCAACTGGAAACTGATCGAATTGAAAGATGGTGCGAAGGTACGTTATGAGTTGTACAATTTGTCGACGGATCCGCAGGAATCGGACGATCAGAGTCAGGTCGAACTGCAGCATCTGGCGGAATTGCAGTCGACTCTGCAACAGATTTCGAAACGGGATCAGGATGCTGTCGCGAAAAAGTAAACGGTCGAAGCCCGGTCACTTCTCGCACCAGTGATTCCCGGCACCAGTGATTTTGAGCAATAGAGATTTCGTCAGGATGGAGTGATGATTCCTGACCAAATGAATGACAACCCGTCCAACAAATACAGGCCGTGAAGTTCAGGCCAAAGGATGATCAGACAATGGCATTTTCGTTTGCACCGGTCGTTTCGACAAGAACCGCACTCAGTCGCCGTCGTTTGCTCAGGGGCTTCGGAGCCGCTGCTATCGGGCTGCCTTTTCTGGAAGCGATGGTCCCGACGTTTGCTTCGGCTGCTGCGCGAGCTGCAGATGAAACCCGCACGCCGCCGAAGAGGTTCGTTGCAGCTTGTGCGACGCTGGGGTTTCACACACCGTTTCTTTTTCCGGAACAGACGGGCAAGGATTACCAGCTGACTCCCTATCTGGAGAAGCTGAAAGATCACCGGGAACATTTCACCGTACTTTCCGGATTGTCTCATCCCGAACAACAGGGGAACAACGGTCATGCATCTGAAATGACCTGGCTGACGTCAGCACAGCGACCGGGCCTCGCCGGCTTTCGCAATACGATCTCCGTGGATCAAATGATTGCGCAGGAGATTGGCATCAGGACTCGATTTCCATCTTTGGTGCTCTCCACCAGCGGCCGCTCGATGTCATGGACGTCCAGCGGCGTTGAAATTCCGGGGGAGACCAGTCCTTCACGTTTGTTCAAAATGTTGTTTATCGATGGCACAGAAAAGGAAGTGGCGGCAGAGCTTCGGCAGTTACGGCGAGGCCGCAGTATTCTGGACACCGTTCTTGGGGAAGCTCACAAACTGGAGGGGGAGCTTGGTCAAAGGGATCGTGACAAACTGGACGAATATCTGACCAGCGTGCGAGATCTGGAGTTTCGACTGCAGCAGTCCGAGGGGTGGGCAACGAAACCGAAGCCACCAGTGGATACTGCGCAGCCGAAGGATATTTCAGAGAAGAACGATGCCATCGGTCGGCAGAATTTGATGTATGACATGATTGCTCTGGCGCTGCAGACCGATTCGACTCGAACGGTCACGTTTCAGTTGTCCGGCATGAATGCAGTGCCGGTGATCCCTGGCGTGAAGAATGACTGGCACAATTTGTCTCATCATGGCAAAGACCCGGACAAGATCGATGAGCTGAAGATTATTGAAGAAGCGGAATTCGAAGCGTTCAACAGGTTCCTCGGCCGACTGCGATCTGTGGATGAGAATGGGCAGTCACTGCTGCATCACACAGCCGTGTTGTTTGGGTCCAACCTCGGCAACGCCAGTGCTCATGACTGGCATAATGTCCCCATTGTGGTTGCCGGGGGCAGTTTCCGTCATGCCGGTCATGTGGCCGGTGATCCGAAAGACAATACGCCGCTCGCGAACCTGTTGGTATCGATCACGCAGCACATGGGACTGGAAGTGGGTCGGTTTGGCAGCAGCACCGCGGAAAGTGTTTCGGGCTTCGAACTCTCCTGAAGCGGGACGCTTTGGAACGTGGATCCAGGCAGAAATTGCCCGGAACGAGTGGCCGGGCGATTTTCCTGTGAGTTGTAAACTTCAGCTTCCGGCACAGACATTGCATAGATTTCCTCCTGAAACTTTGTATCCCGGCAGCGAGGAAACTGGTGATCAGGATGCGATGCTCGCGAAAGTGAAACGGACTCTTGCGGGTGAAGCCATCCTGCGTGAGCAGGAAATGGAAGGGTTTTCCTGACGTCTCGGCAGGAATATGACGAACGACTGACAGAGTCGTCATGCTTTTCCAGGATTGTCTGTTTTACCGATGAATGCGCTGCAGAACGCGGACTGAAAATTCGATGACGCCGCCCGTTGGGCGTTTGGTCACGCGCTATGGGAAATGCTTTGCGCGAACGGTTGTTGTTCGAGCTAGTGTTTCAGTCAATGCTTTCAATCTTCGGCCAGACAGTGAGAATCGGGTTATGCGTAAAGTTGTTCAGCGGCTTCAGGAATTCAGTATCCCTCTGATTGCAGGGGTCATCATGGCAATGCTGTGGGCCAACGTATCGCCTGACAGCTACCACAATCTTGTGCACACACCTGTCCACAGGATTGGAACGATCTTCGATCATCAGGCGGGCCATGAGCCCGATCATTCGGTCGCAGAGACAGATGGCCCGGGCCTTGACGCGGGGCACGAGTCTGAAGCGGTGAAGACGTCCGATGAAACGTCTGCTGCAGCCCACGGCTGGGATCATTATCTGACTTTGCATTTTCTGATCAACGACATTTTCATGGCGTTGTTCTTCGGAATTGCGGCGAAGGAAATTACGGAAGCATGTCTGCCGAACGGGGCGTTGAATCCTGTCCGCAAGGCGGTCAATCCGCTGTTCGGGACGGTCGGCGGCGTCGTCGGACCGATCGGTGTGTTTCTGCTCCTGAATCTGGCGTTCGGTAAAACCGAGTGGCAGCGCGGCTGGGGGATTCCAACAGCGACCGATATTGCGCTGGCATGGCTGGTGATCAAGTTGTTGTTTGGAGCTCGTCATCCTTCGGTCAGTTTTCTGCTGCTACTGGCCGTCGCTGACGATGCGATTGGTCTGGGCATCATCGCCTTCGGCTACCCCGATCCGGCTCACCCGACGGAATGGATGAATCTGCTCTGGTGTGTGCCAGGCATGGCGCTTGCATTCGGTCTTCGCAAGGCAAAAGTCCACAACTGGGTGCCGTACATTTTTGGTGGTGGCGTTCTGACCTGGTGGGGCCTTTACAGTGCTCATCTGCATCCGGCGCTGGCTCTCGTCTTCATTGTTCCATTTCTGCCCGGACCAAAGAAAGACCTTGGTTTGTTCGTCGATGATGAGAACACCGATCATCATTCACACAGCCCGCTGGAAAACTTCGAACACAGCCTGAAATTGTTTGTGGATCTGGGGCTGTTTTTCTTTGCCCTGGTGAATGCCGGGGTTTCCTTCGGGGAAGTCAGCGGCCTGAGCTGGATCATCATGTTGTCTCTGGTTGCCGGGAAGATGATTGGCATCACGCTGTTTTCTTCGGTCGCTCAGGTGATCGGTTTTCCTCTGCCCGCCGGCATGTCGCATCGACATCTGATCGTTACGAGTTCAGTTGCAGGCCTGGGATTGACCGTTGCCCTGTTTGTTTGCGGGCAGGCGTTCACTGATCCTGCTCTGATGGGTGCGGCAAAGATGGGCGCGGTGTTTTCGGTATTTTCAGCCGTGGTTGCCCTGGTTGCAAAAGTCGGGTTGGGAGTTCGTGGTGACACGAACGACAGTGTGGCTGAATCGGCAGACCCAAAGGCGACACAATTGCTGGAAGAGATTCAGGAACTGGAGAAAGAAGTCAAGGGATCTGCCGGGGATGGAAGCGACTCCGCCGCATCTTTCCCGGCCACCACGGCCCGCTAGAGCCAAATTCGTGTTCTGTTTTCAGACGTGAATTGAAACTGCTGAAGCCCGGTCGATATCGATCGGGCTTATTTTTTCGCTCGAGAGCGGTCACATCGATCAGGATCTTGCCTCACGATGCTGGACGATTGCTTCAGGAATTCGGAAGTTCGGCCCGTAGCGCCGGGTGCGGGAAGCGTGGGGACCGATGGCGGATGAGACCGCTGCGGCCGTGCCTGATTTTTGTGATGACTGTTTAGAAATGCGTTCGGCTGCGCTGGGTTTGGTGAACCGCGGGGTTCGCGGGAAGTGAGTTTGTGTTGTCGCAGTGGGCGAGCCTCTGTATCCCATCCGTTCCAACCCTTCGTTCGGCTCGGGTATTGAAGGTTGAATTCGTTGACATATGAGTAGGTGGGTGTCATCCTTCGAAGGTCCGACCCATCTGCCGGCTGTTTCAGGCTGGGATCCTGTCATCCATTGTCACTCGTTACACGGCACCTTCGCCGGGGTTTTTAATGGCTACCGTTTCACCGCCACCGAAGCGATCTGGTAAGTCGCACGCGACTCACTTGCCGCAGACCAAAGTTACGCGATACGACATTACGACGGCAATGCTGATTGCTTGTCTGGGCATGCTTGTGATGGCCGTGATTACACTGATCGCGATCTGGCTTGCAAACATGATTCCCACGAAGGTCACGCTGGCCCCGATGATGACGCCTGGCGATGGTGGGTATGAAGATGGTGAAGAGAATGCGACTCCGGATGTTGAGTCGCCGGAAGATCCAACCGACGATCCTTCTGTCTCCAATGATCAGTCAAACGTGACCGAGCTTATGGAAATCACAGACCCTGTCATGGAAGCGGCTGATTCGGCTGCTGCACTGGTAGAACCGACGTCGTTCACTGACCCGAACAATTCGGGTAACCCAGGAAGTGCTGAGGGGACTGGAGGACGTCCGCTTGGAAGCGGTGGTCCCGGACGAGGGGGGGCGAAGCGTGAACAGCGTTGGTTTGTGCAGTTCGCTGAAAAAGGAGATCTGAAGAGTTACGCACGCCAGCTGGACTTCTTCAAAATCGAGTTGGGAGCGATGTTCGCGGCACAGCAGAAGCTGTACTACATGTCGAACGTCAGCAGTGATCGTCCGACGATTCGTGAAGTGTCGACCGGCGACAACGAAAAGCGGCTGTTCATGAACTGGGAAGGTGGTGAGCGAAAGAAAGCCGATGAAGAGCTCTTTCAGAAGGCAGGAATCGATGCAACACAGGCTGCCATCCTTCACTTTTATCCCACTGAACTTGAGCAGCAGCTGGCTCAACTGGAGTTGTCGTTTGCCGGACGCCCGGCAGAACAGATTCGTCGGACCTACTTTGAAGTTCAGCGATCCGGAAGCGGTTATGCGTTCAAAGTGACTGATCAGAAATTGAAGTAGTCCGTGTCTGAGGCAGGATCGCTTGTCAGGCATCCTGAGTTGGGAGAATCAATGCTTACAGATTCACTGCCCATTCCCGCACTTCGGGTTCAGGCATCCCTGTCTACGCGGCGGATTGCTCCGCTCCAGCGTCATGATCATGCTGTTGCCGGACTGATGGCCATTGCCCTGTTGTTGATAGCGTCTTTGTGTGCCATGATTGCTGTTTGGGCTGCATCAGGCCCTGCAGAAGGCAATTCGAATGATCGACCGTCAAATCCGGTCGGCCAGGTACTGTTCGAATCCGAATCAGACGGTGCTACGGCATCCATCGAAGGGTTCGAGATCCTGTCTCCGGACGGGCCGATATCGTTTGATGATTCTGTGGTTGCCATTGAATCTGTGTTCGCCGCACCGTCCAGTGAGTGGCTTTTGGTTGACGAAGTGTTTGTTTCGGCTGGTGTGACGGAAAAGCCTGCTGGTGGTGTCGATGGCGTTCAGGGAGGCCTGGGTTCTGCGATTGGCTTTGCGCGATCGAGGGATTCGGCAGCTGCTCAGAGATGGTCGGTTCGATTCCCGGATCTCACTGATATGGATGTCTACGTTCAGCTTCTGGACGATTTCGGTATTGAGCTGGGGGCAAAGACGAAATCCGGTGATCCCGTTTTCATTTCGCACCTGAGCAGCGTGAATCCGAAAGTTCGCCGCACGCCTGATTCAGGGGAAGCGAATCGACTGTGTTTTTCGTGGTCAGGGGATGATCGACGGCAGGCCGATCTGGACCTGTTTGAGAAGTTCGGTCTGGATGTGATCGGTGACACAATCGTTCATTTCTATCCGCCGGAACTGGAGTCGCAGTTAGCCGAATTAGAATTGAGTTTTGCGGGCCGGACTCCGGACGAGATTCGAAGTACGGTCTTTGAAGTTTGTCCTCACGGAAATGGGTTTGTCTTCCGTGTCGTAGATCAGAAATTACGTTAGTATCTGCCCTCGGATTGTTTTTGAGTCAAAAGAATCAGGATCTGAAGTTCTTATGCAGACCAGCTTACTGTCGTTTGATCGGATTGTTCCGCTGGCCAAGATGGATATCGGGCCCATCCTTACGTTCCTGGAGAACTTCATTTGGGTGGGTATGGCCGGTTCAGCTGGTTTTGGCCTTTACTGCGTGATACTGCTGATGCGGCGCGTCGGTCAGAAGCGTTTCCCGAGTGCTGCTGCAGAGCAGGCGTTTCTGGAAGATGTGGGAGATCAGCTGGAACAGGGTAATTTCGAAGGAGTGCAGCAGATTTGTGACACACCGGAACTCTGGGCGCGCGCAGTTCCTCAATTGATCCAGATCGCGGTGTTGAATCGTGACCTGCCGATCAAGAAGGTCCGCCAGTTGATGGGAGAGCGGTTTGAACGTGATGTTCTGGCAAGTATGGAGCAGATGGCATTCTGGGTGGCGACGGTTGTCAAGACTGCTCCGATGCTTGGGCTGCTTGGTACCGTCGTCGGGATGATCAACGCGTTCGGCAAGATTGCGGGAGCGAAGGATTCGGGGATCGAGCCAAGTGCATTGGCGGGAGACATCAGCTTCGCCCTTTTCACCACGGCTGCAGGCCTGGCGATTGCTATTCCTCTGGTGGTCCTGGGAGCCGCTGCATCCGTCCGTATGACAAAGCTGCAGGACACGGTTCAGGAAAGTCTGGGTGTGTTCCTTGACGATCTCGAGGCGGCTCAGGCGCGTCGGTGATTTGTATTCCGACAACCTTTCGTGTCGTTGTTTTCGGGTCTTGTGGCTTTCAGGTTGAGGTGTTGTTGTGTTTGATGACGACAGCGGGTTCAAGAAGAAAAAGAAGGTTGCCGAAGGCGAGCTCGACATCACCCCGATGATCGACGTGACGTTTCTGCTTCTGATTTTCTTCATGGTCACCTCAACGATGCAGGCCACGCCCGATCGTGACATCCCCCCTGCACTTTCCGGGTTGTCAGAGAATCCTTCTGCCATGCTGGAGCTTGTCATCAGCCCGCCGTTGACGGCCGGTGGTGAGCCCGAAATTATGCTGGAAGGCCGGAAAATGAATATCGAAGAGCTGAAAGTGGCGATCGCCCAGGAGGCATCCGTGAAAGAAGCGGAGATCATGGTGATGGCAGAACGAGAAGTTCCGAATGGTATGATTGGTGATGTCGAATCTGCGCTGGCTGAGATTGAGAACGTCACGTATCACTTTGCCGTGCAGGACAGAAAGTAGGCGTATTCGTGAGCGATCTAACGGATAAAACTCTGGGAGAGTTTCATCTGCTGCGTCATCTGGGCAGCGGCGGGATGGCTGACGTTTATCTGGCAGAACAGACATCCCTGCAACGCTACGTTGCCGTCAAGGTGATGAAGCCGAAGATGATGGCTTTGTCGGGGGAAAAGATGGTCGATCGCTTCAAGCAGGAAGCGATGATGGCGGCCGGGTTGAATCATCCCAACATCGTGCAGGTCTACACCATTGGGCAGGAAGAGGATCTGCATTACATCGCTCAGGAACTTGTGCAGGGAAAGACTCTGGCTGCCATACTTCAGTCCAAGGGTCGTCCGGATCTGTCCTCTGCTTTTCATGTCATGCGCCAGGTGACATCCGCTTTGAAAGCAGCGGGGCAGGCAGGCATCGTTCATCGCGATATCAAGCCGGAAAATATTCTGGTGACCAAAAAGGGAGAAGTGAAAGTTGCTGACTTCGGTCTTGCGCAACTGCACGATCCGGACGAGGAAGGTAAGCCCGTTCGTGAGGGCACCACGATGGGGACGCCGCTGTACATGAGTCCCGAACAAGTTGGCGGTAAGGAGCTGGATCCGCGGTCTGACGTTTATTCGCTGGGAGTGACTTTTTATGAGTTGCTGTCAGGCCAGACCCCGTTTTCAGGCAAGACTCCTATGGAGATTGCCGTTCAGCATCTGAACACGGCCCCTCCTCCGCTGAAGGAGAAGGTGGCCTCACTGCCGGACATTCTTTGCCGCATGGTGCATCGGATGATGGCCAAGAGACGCTCACTGCGATATCAGTCAGCGGGTGAAGTGCTGGAAGATTTAAAGAAGTTGATTACAGCTCACAAACAGGGACGTTCGCTGGATCTGGTTAAACTGCCTCGGTTGGATGAACTGGATCGTCTGGCGGATGAAGAAAAGGCTCGTTCTGGTGCTCCGGTTGCCCGGGCTGCCGATACCTTTGAAATCAGGGGCAAGGGTTCGTCAGCCGCGACGAAAGCGATCTCAGCAACTCCGATTGTTGAAGCTGTGGAGGTGGTCGCTGAAGAGAACCCTGTTCGCCGATTGCCGTCGTGGGACGATGAGGAAGACGAATACCAGCCGCGAAAGGCGACCACAGAGTTTGAAGAAATGGATCTCACTCCCATGGTGGATGTGACGTTCCTGTTGCTGATTTTCTTCATGATTACAGCATCTTTCAGCATGCAGAAATGTTTTGATGTTCCCCCCGCCAAGAATCAGGAAGGTGCGTCCGTAAACCCAACGATTGAGCCGCCGACAACAGGAGCGGTCAAGGTGGAGGTGTATCCTGACAATGTGATGTATGTGGAAGGCAAGAAGGCGACCAACTACGAAGAAGTGCTGGCTCTGCTTGAGCAGGAAAAAGGGAATGCGGCCGGCGTGACCGACCTCGAACTGGTTCTCGACCCGGAATCCATTCATGAAATGCGGATTATTGTAATTGATGCCGCGACTCAGGCCGGATTTCAGAGAATCAACAACAAGATGCAGCCTTTGTAGGGCTGAGTTGAATTTTACGAACGTGAGTTTTTGAGCAGCGAAGCTCCGGGTTTCAGACTCGTGCAGCTTTCGTGGAACCGGATGGAAGCAGCAAGTGGCAGCGGAAGAATACGACGACGACGAACTCTATGATGACGACGTCGAAGCAGTAGAAGAGCAGGAAGTCCGGGAGCAGCGCGAGAAAGGTCGCAAGCACCTGGCACGCGGTCGGATGGCTCAGCTTGGCGACCGCATCGCGGGCGGCGCTGCGCGACCTGGTGAGCAGGAAGTAACCCGGTCTCCGTTCGTCCTGATATTAACCGGGGGCGTCCTTGGTCTCGGGTTGCTCGCTGGGATTTTTTACTACATCATCGGTCGCGAAGACGAAGCGAGAACGCTCAAAGAGGCAATGACGGCTTACGATCAGCAGAAGTATGCCGAAGCAGAACAGCTTCTGTTGAATTTCATGAAGGTCTATCCGGAGAGCCCTTCGTCCGACAAAGTGCGATTGACACTGCATAAGTCCCGGGTCGAAAAGTACATCATGACGACCACACCGGACGTTCCGAAAGGGTTCGAAGAATTCGAAAACCTGATTCGGATCGGGAAGGACCTGACCGGTTTTGATGAAGAACGCGATAACCTGAAGCGATATGCCGATCGCCTGGCATTTGCTGGCGCTCGCGTTGGTGAAATCCTGCAGAAGCAGGAACCTCTGGACATCAGTATTAAGTCGCTTCAGAAGCTTCAGCAGTTTTACGGTGAACAGGGAGTCCCCAAGGATCGTGAAGAGGAATTGATTCGCCGTCAGCGAATCGCCGAAGCCGCAATTGCAAAACGCGGCAGTTACGACACCGCCGTTGCACAGATCAAGGAATTCCTTGAGGCTGGCCGGACGGTGGACGCTCTGGCTTCCCGCGAAGCGCTGATCCGTCAGTATCCGGTGTTGAGTGATGATGCCGATGTCGCGAAGTTGCTGACAGAGATTCTGACGCGTGAGCAGGACCTGGTCGTGCAGACGAGTGTCGGGACGCCAGCCTCAACTTCAGATGACGGCCCGGTCGCCCGTTCCCTTTCGCTGACTCTGACCTCTGAAACGGATAGTGTGTCACAGAAACGCAGCGTGTTCGGACTGGGCATCGACAGCGTCTTTGCTCTGGACTCTGAAACCGGTCGGCCAAACTGGAAACGCGTGATCGGAGAGAATCCGGCGTTTTCACCTGTTCCGGTGAAAGGCAGTGAAGATGGTCTGCTTCTTCACAGTCCGCGGACAAATGAGATCGCGATGTTGCGGCAAGCCGACGGTAGTCTGCTGTGGCGGCAATCGATCGAAGGACGCCCGGTAGGACAGCCTCTTATCCATGAGCAGCAGATTTATCTGACAACCGACCGAGGTGAGCTTTGGCAGTTCCCCGTTTCGGATGGTCGAGCCTCTGTGCGATTGACGTTTACTCAACCCGTTGTCGGTCCCCCCGCCCTGACCCGCGATGGGCGTTCCCTGCTGATTCCAGGGAACCAGATGATGGTGTACACCCTGGGTTTGAACCCGCTCAAATGCACTGCAGTTTCCTACATTAATTACTCTCCCGGGGCGGTGCAGGTTCCCATTGTTCCGGCAGGTGACGTCTACGTTTTGTGCGACAATAACACTGCAGACAAGTGTCGAATTCGTGTGCTCAGTCTCGAGGAATCCACAGGGCGGCTCAGTGTTCGACACAGTGAAGTTGTTGATGGTGTCGTGCGTGATCCCTGCCTGCTTCGCGGCCGCGACTTGTTTGTTCCATCATCACCACAACGTGTGACGGCCTTTCGCATCACGGATGATCCTGAACAGACTCCTCTGTCTCGTATCGGTGCGAACCAGCTTGAGGGCGGTACTCAGACCCGGATGTTTCTTCTCGCAGGGTCGGGCGGCCAACTTTGGCTTGCCGGTCGTGACCTGCGAAAGTTTCAGACACGAACAAATGCATTGCTGCTGGATTCCGGAACCACGGCCGAAGGCATCCATCTGCAGCCAATTCAGTTTCTGGATGAAGGCGTATTTTTAAATAGTCGCCGCGAGACCCTTTCATCTGTGGAGTTCACGCGCGCGGACCCGGAGAGCATGGTCGGGATCTGGAGAACAGTGACCGGTTCCAATGTCATTGCCGTTGGTGAATCCGCGACAGGTGAATCACTTCTGGCATTGACGGATTATGGTCACATGTATCGGATGACTCCGGACAGTGTTGCTCAGGGTGGCTTTGCCACGGAAACGGTCAGTGAATTTCGGCTTCCGGACAAGCTTGCCTCGGCCATCGATGGTCTTCGCCTGCAGGACGGACGATTGGCAGCCTGGGCTGGTGACGATGAACCGGCGGTCTGGACATTCAGTCCTACAGGGCAATTCGAAAGGAAATGGCCGCTCGCGGCAGCGCCGGAAACGAATGGAGTTACGATCAGCGCGGGACTGGTGCTTGGATTGCCGGGGCGAATTCACCTCACGGCAAATTCCTCCGGGGCTTCAGAAGATTATCGATCTGCTCAGAATGGCGGAGAACAATCCGGCTGGAAAAGCCTGACGGCAGTGTCAGACACCCAGGTGCTGGCAGTCGATGCGCAGAATCAATTGATCCGCGTGGAGTATCGTGACAATCCTCGACCGCATTTGGCTGAAATCAGTGTGACTAAAACCGTGCATTCGATTGATGTGGCTCCGGCCGTTGGCAATGGATTGCTGTTTGTCGCATCAGCGGAAGGCAAGCTGGTGATGATGCAGGCTTCATCACTGGAAGTGCTCGCGGAAGTTGACCTTGGCGCTGTCCCTGCTCAGTCTGCCTTCGTGAGTGGTGATCGCGTCTTCATCAATCTGGCCAACCGCGAGCTGCGAACATTTGCGATTGACAACGGGCTGCAGCAATGTGGCTCGACAGACTTGGAAGGCAGTGGTCTGGCGGGTACGCCAAACCGCCTCTCGTCGGGAGAGCTGTTACTGGCTCGAACAGACGGGACGCTGGTTCGATTGACAGCAGACGGTTTGCCTTCCGGAGAGGCTGTTCGACTTGGTCAGCGGCTGAAGCGTGGACCTGTCCTGCTGAATGGACGGTATTTTGCAGTTGCCATTGATGGAAGTTTCTACCAGCTTCCAGCAGAAATGACAAAGTGATGTTGCCCGGCAAACAAACAATCTTCGAACCGTTCAAGAGTCTGGTCCGATACGGAACGGCCGTTCTTCTGCTTCTGCTGTTCCTGCCCGTCGCTGCTGCGCAGGAAGGTCAGCCGGATCGAACCACGCTGCCAAAGCTGGAAGACATGCAGCTGCCTTCCGCGGATGAGTTGATTCAGGCAGATCTAAAGAACAAGGAATTCGACTGGATCGTTCTCAGCCGTGATGGCACTGTTGTCGTCGCTAATCCTGTGTTTCCACGCCCCGATACGCTTCAGCGGCGCGTTGAAGAACGGAAACAGCTGGAGGCGCAGCGCCCTCAGAATGCGGCCGAAAGGGAACAACGGAGTAAGCGGCTGGATGAATTGAAATACCTGATTGTGACTCTTCCCGACGACCCAGTGGCGGAATACCAGATTCCTCTCATTCAGGTTGGACAAGTCATCCTGTTTGAAGAGTTGATGTTGCGTCGAGTCGACAAGCTGCTCGAAGAAGGCCGGATTCGAAAAGCCTACGACATGCTGCTGGCAGTTGATCAGGAGATGCCCAACTGGTCAGAGACAAAGCCTCGTTTCGAGCAACTGCTTCTGACCGAATCGGCACTCAAGGCAAAGGATGGAGATATCTACGCGGCTCTAGCATTGCTGGATGAACTGGCCGCCAGAAATCTTCAACACCCTGAACTGCAGCCACGATTCGGGGAAATCGTCAGTCCAATGATCAAACAGGCGGTGGATGAATCCAACTTCAATAAGGCCCGGTTCCTTATTGGCCGCATTGAGCGACATTTCCCCGAACATGCGGAAGCCAGAAGCTGGCGAAAGAAGATTCTGGATCTGTCACTTGCGAAGCTTCAGGAAGCTGTCGCACTTGCTGATCAGGGAAAGAACGCCGAGGCTTCTGCGCTGGCCCGCGAAGCGGAAGCCATATCTCCAACCACGGGCAATGCCCGCGCCACCTACAGTCGGTTGATTGCGAGACACCAAACGTTAAGAGTTGCGGTTGATTCGTTCGGAAATCAGTCGTTCAATTTCCCCGGACCTCTGGAAGCGGATGCACGCCATCGTGAGCTGACCGCCGTCCCTTTGTTCGAACCGACGGCTGCTGACGAGATTACGTATTTCCGGTCAAGCTTCTTTGAAAAGTGGGATCCCTCCGATCTTGGTCGGGAGGTGGTCATGACACTTCGCAGTACGCGGCCTCACTGGCAATCGCAGCCGATCCTGACGGCAAATCAGATTGCGGATGCTCTGGGAGAACGTTTGAATCCGAATGGTCCACTCTACGACAAGCGACTCGCTTCGTTCGTGAGCGAATTCTCGGTTCGTTCGCCAACCGAACTGCGTTTAAAGTTTAGTCGAGTACCACTGAACGTGGAATCACTTCTCAGGTTTCCAGTCACCGTCAGCAGGAGCACCGAAGACACCGGCGTCTCTTCTCCGACTCTGGATGATGGCTCGCAACTGCTTTCAACCCGATTTGTTCAGGTGTCCGGAGATGAGAACACGCGAGTCTATCGTCGCTCGGTTCAGGAGCCGGACGGGCTGGATAATTCGCAGTATCACATAGCAGAAATCATCGAACGCCGATTTGCTGATCGGCATCAGATGGTTCAGGCATTACTTCGCGGTGAGATTGATTTTCTGCCGTCGGTACTGCCTTGGGAAATTGATGCCTTTCGCGCGGCTCCGTCTCTGGTAACTGTTCGGAAGTCTATTCCGGTTTCGCATGTGATCACATTGAACCCGATGTCCGAGAACATCCCGAACGCGCAGCTTCGTCGAGCCTTGTCGCTGGCAATCGATCGAACGTCCATCCTCAGGAATGTGGTTCTTAAGGATCCGGAAATGCGGCATGGACGAACAAGTAGTTCTGCCTGGCGAAAAAATAGTTACGCGACAAATCCGTCTGAAGATGTACCGCGCTATGACCTTCGACTGGCCTTTGCGCTTCGCTTTGCATCAGAAAGCCAGCTTAAACTTGCAGAAATTGAGGTCCTGGAGAATGCAGCAAGAGCCCGGGCGAAGGAAGCTGGTCAGGAGTTCGATTCCAAACAATTCCGCAGTGAGGTGAAGGTGGATTACATTCGACTGCCGCCGCTGCGTATGGTGGTCGAACCCAATGATGGTGCTGTTGCTGCGGCGGAACGAATCCTGGTCTACTGGAAAAAAATCGGTCTGGACGTGAAGCTGATTGTCGGGAACGAACATGGAGATCCATTGCCGGACACGGAATGGGATCTGATGTACCGCCGCGCTCGAATGGAAGAACCGTTACTGGATCTCTGGCCACTCATAACCAATGACACAAGCTTCGACATTCGCCGCCTTGATCCGTTCCCGGACTGGATGCGGCAGGAAGTCATTAACCTTGATTATGCAAGCAGCTTTCTGGAAGCACAGAATCGGCTGTTCACGATTCACCGTCACATTGCCGCTCAGGCATTCATCATTCCGCTCTGGGAAATTGATGAATACATGGTGTTTCAGAAATCCGTCTCGGGCTTTTCAGAGAATCCCGTGTCTACGTATCAGAATGCTGAGCACTGGACGGTGCGACCATGATGTTAAATTCTGTCTGTCGTTTCATGCCGCTGCAGTTCGTGTTGCTGCTGATGTTCTCTGCTGGTGCCGTTTCGATGGCTCAGGAAAAAGATGTCACAGAAGCGAATGTGCCATCTGAAGCAGCAGCCGGGGGGGAAGAAGTCGAAAAGACGGAACCGCCTCCTCCACCGCCGATACCCTTACAACCTTATGTTGTGCGCGTTGAAATTGGTTCTCCGCTCTTCGGAACGCTCTCTCAGGCTGATTCACTTCGGCTCCGGGACGCTGTGGATGAGGCCGTCGTACGGATGTACGGTTCGATGTGGGTTCGTGACGTTGTCGTTTCTGACTGGCTGCAACCAGGGCAGGAAGTTCAGTTGCGCGAACTTACAAACGAAGCAATGCACGAACGCTACGGTTCAACAGAACTCGAAAAAGTAATGCTGGTGATTGTGGAGCCATCCAGAGGTGGTTTCCAGATTGGCTGCAGAGAATACGATGTGCGTGTGCAGGAACTCACGCCAACCCGCACGACATTTACCCAGGACTGGAGGGCCGTTGCAGATCAGTCCGCTCGATTGATTCGTGATTCCTTTCGTCCAGTAAGTTTCCTGTCCGCGCCAGTGAGAGGATCTGACGAGCTGGAGTTCTTCCTGCAGGCCGGGCAATTGATTCCCCCCGATTCCTCGGCGGCACAGGTGGTCGTTGGCGATGTCCTTCGCCCTTTCCTGCGTCATATGGAACGCAGAAATCCAAAGCAACTGCGTTATTTGCAGAAGCTTGATTTGACGTATGTGCGCGTCACAGAGGTGAATCGTGAGTTGACTGCAACCGGTTTGTCTGCGGATGACCAGGACGTTTCGATTGAAGGCGTGACACCTGATCCAAACCCCCATTTTGTGGACCACGGTCGAATTAAGGGAGTCTTGATTTCGCACGGATTCGCGCCCTTCGGCGGCCGAGGCCGCGGGATACAGCAAATTGCTTTGCGGCAGCGACCGATGGCCGATTCAAGTGAAGTGCAGCTTGTTCTGCGGATGCGAGAGGACAGGCCGTTGATTTGCCATCGTGTGGACAAAGTTGCAAAGCTTCGGTATCGCGATGAGTCTGACCTGCCATCCGTACGGTTGGTCAGCGATCGAGAGGGGCGAATTCGTATTCCGGTCGATCCGGAACATCCAACTTTCTGGCTTTATGTTTACAGCGGCAGTCTTTTGCTGGCTCGCGTCCCCTACGCTCCCGGACTGCTGGATCACGATGTTGTCATGCTGCCCGATGATTCAATTCGCCTGGGTGTCGAAGGAGAACTGTATCTCTTCAGGGACGAACTGGTGGATATCGTCGCCCAGCAGGCTGTCCTGCGAGGTTCGGCGCGGCAGGCGGCTAAATCCGGAGATAAGGCCCGTCTCGAAGAGCTCATACAGCAGTTGGAGGCACTTCCGGGAAAGAAAGAGTTCGAATTCAAGTTGAACGCAATTCACCGACCGGCAGTGGATCGAGCGAACGAGCTTCGTAATCGAAGTGCGGTGCGCAACGTGGACAGACTCTGCGGTGCTATGAGTTCGTCTCTGGATCGATTCTTTGCATCAGAAAAGCAAGTTGAACAAATGAAGGAGCTGGATCAGCTTCGAAGACTTGCAGAACAAAATGCATCTCAAGCCGCTCAGTAGCAATCATTCTTGTTGAGTATCGCCGAGCCTGATACAAGCCGTCGATTCATCATCGCTCGGAGGCTGGCATGTGTTCGGCATCGATGATTTGACCATGTTGAGCTCGTTCAATGCACGATGTCGTTCGAAATGAAGTGTTTCAATCCTGTCGTTCTGTCATCATCAAGATTGGGACGAATGTACTGACAACAGATGACGACCGCCTGGATCGCGATCGAATCTGCAGTATCGCGGCACAGATCGATCGAATTATCAAGACAGGACGTAAGGTCGTTCTGGTATCCAGCGGTGCCGTGGGGGCGGGGATCGGAATCCTTGGCCTCAATCGACGCCCGGATTCATTGCCGGAATTGCAGGCCGCAGCTGCGATTGGTCAGCCACACCTGATGCGGACCTGGGACGACGCACTTGCGGAGACGGGGCATCGAACTGCCCAGGTACTGTTGACCGTCAATGATTTTCGCAATCGTCAGCGTTACCTGAACGTCCGCAACACAATTCGAACGCTGTTTGAATTTGATGTGATTCCCATTGTGAACGAAAACGATACGGTCAGCATTCGTGAAATTGCGGTGGGTGACAATGATCAGCTTGCGTCCATGCTGGCAACTTTGCTGCCGAACCCACTGCTGATCATCCTGTCGGGCATTGATGGATTGTACGACGGCCCTCCGTCGCATCCGGATAGCCAGGTCGTTCCACTGGTTTCCAGGCCAGACGAATCGTTACTGTCGATGGTTGCGGCGGAACAGAGTTCTCGCGGCCGTGGCGGAATGGGTTCCAAGCTGAAGGCGATTCTTTCTGCTACCAGCATGGGAGAATCTGTCGTGCTCGCCAGTGGAAAGCAGCCCCATGTCCTGGACGCTGTCAGAGAAGGTACTGCAACCGGGACGCTGTTTCTGGCGTCCGGCAATGCCATGCCTGCATGGAAACGATGGATTGGATTTACCGCGACACCAGCTGCCTGTATTGTCGTGGATGACGGTGCGTGCCGAGCTGTTCGGGACAATGGTCGCTCGTTGCTGGCCGTCGGTGTTGTGGAAGTGCGCGGGGATTTTGAGCCGGGCGAAGTCGTTGGTCTGATTTCGCCGCGGGGTGTCGAATTTGCCCGGGGTCTGGTCAACTATTCGTCCGAGGAGCTTTCTCAGATCCTTGGATGTCGCTCGGAACGGATTGCTGCCAACCTTGGGCATGTGCCGTTTGGAGAGGTTGTTCACCGTGACAATCTGGCCCTGACCGGCAAGTAGCCCGCAGAACCCCTATATTCTGAACGGTCGGTTTCCCTCTCCCCGCTGAAGTCGCAACATGTTGAAGATTTGCCATGCATGTCTCTCATTAGCGACGCAGACTTGGTTGCGTTTGCATTACCGACAAATATCGGCATTTTCAGAACCATGCCTGTCCGGATTCACAGCGACGTTACGGGACCTGGTGACGTATGTTCCTCTCTGCATTCAGCTCATTTCTGTCCTGGCTAGTTCAGGTCCGTACGATCGTATGGCGGAGCACCGAGCACATGGATCCGCGCGAATACAGTATGCTGCTGGCACTGTGTATTTGTGTTGGTTACGTGCTGCTGCGAGGAAAGGACTAAGCGACCTGTTGCAGGTGAACGCAGAGGTCAGTTCTGTTGATAGTTCACGCATCTGGAAAGGAGGCTTCGCCCGATTCATCTGGCAGGTATCCTGAAGCGATGTAACTTGCCGTTGTCTTTGAGCAGCAGAAAGTCGCCAGGTTGGCGCCCGGAGCACACCGCTGCAAGGCTGCCAAGCTGTAGCCCCTCCTCACGTTCTGCGACTAATTCTGCACGCCCTTTATTGCAGCGATACGCTTCAATTCGTCCCGTTTCCGGGCAAACCGCAATGAAGATTCCATTCGTGGTGCATGCCAGCAGTGGTTCGCAAAGATCCTGAGCAATACGGCACGAATCTCCCGTCACAGGCCAGGCGACTACGGCGCCTGTTTGCTGAGACATGGCCAGTCGAGGCGTTGTTTCACGTGGGGAAACAGCAACGCACCCAACCGGCTCGATGCGGAGGATCCTGCGTGCTTCCAGCGAACCCGTTCCTCCGGCATCCATTGATTCAAACGCAGGAGGCTCAATGGTGTAAAGCACATCACCGTAGACAATGGCAAGGAGTCCATCGAATGGGCAGATGCTGCAGCAAAACGATTCCCCCTGCTCTCTGGACAGTGTCTCATCAACGTCCCTGATTGATGGCGCCTCAATGCCATGCACGATGAATGTCCGCCTCACGCGACCGTTGTCCCCTGTCGATTCCAGGTGCAAAGCACCGTCTTCAGTGGCGATCAGGATCCAGCCACAACCACTCTTGTCAAAGGTCATTGACAGGATTGTCCCAATCTGAGGCGGAAGGACTTTCACAATGCTGTCACGATTGTCTGTCTGCTTACGTACGGCAAAGTTCCAGGGCGTTCGCCCGGGGAATTGCTGAAGGTAAATACGTTGGGAGTCCGACGGATCGAGCACCAGTTGGCACGCCTGGGGTGCGACTGCTGGGTCATTCAACGTCCATTCAGGGCCTTTGAAAACCATGAATTTATTGTCGACGGGATAAGGCGAGCGAGAAACCATCACATGATTGTGAACAGACCGTCCAAGACAGAAAATGTGCTGTTCCAGTTGCGCCATCTGCAGCCACGTCGTGCGTTTGCCTCCATGTTCGACCGGCATAAGAACACCACCCGCGGGACGAATTTCTGCGACATACGAAGCACGCGTTGATCTTCGAACGGATTTATGAACGTGCTCAGTTCGATCAGAATCCCGTTTGCGCAGGATCATGGAGAAGCGACTTGCGTCTCGATGCAACAGCTCGTCTTCGCTGGCAAGTCTTCGCACTGCATTCAGGGCGGCGTAGTTCTGATGGCTGAAGGGACTCGAAAGTATTTGACTGGCCAGTAACCAGGTGGCCTTTCTGGCATAGTCGCGCGTCGATGCATCCGGATATGTCGTTGCACACTCGCCGCAAACCAGCACCGCATCAGCACGGTGCGATACCGTCTGATCGCAGTCCTGTTGAATTCGAGCCAGCGAATCCATGGCTCGCCGGTGCCATCCGCGACTCCCCATCAGGCTCATCAAGTCTCTCAGGCAATCCTGTCGTGCCGTATCGTACTGCCAACCCTGCTCCAGAATCTCAATAGCTCGTTCGGGATCGTTGAGATGCGATTCGGCCAGTTCTGCGGCCGATCGATAGTGACCAGATGATACACGGCGGGTGACTTCATGGCTGAACATCGTCTTTGCCAGATCAGGTTCTCCCATTTGCAGATAAAGCTCACCGGCATCCATCCATCGATTGTGTTCGCAGAAAATAGCGACGGATTCGTCCCAGAACCCACCCGCCCGGAGGCATTCGGCGGCTTTCAGGGGCAACTTCAGATGAGACTTGTAAATGGTCGCTGCCTCCTGAAAGCAGCGGCCGGTCTCCAGTGCTGAGGCGGCACTGTTTAAGTCGTGCAGGAGTGTCCCGTAGATGTAGGCCGCGCGACGATAATTGCCCAGACGCATTTCTCTCTGGGCCAGCTCCTGGTACCGCTGACGCAGTTGAAGCTGATACTGCCAGGGAATGTCCCAGACATCTGCTCGGCCCCCACCTCCCAGTTGATTCAGGCTGAACTGCGTGTTTCTCTGCCCCAGCCGACCTGATGGTGGAGCAAGTCCGCGCGATCCGCTGCCGTACAATGGCAGTGCATAACGCAATCCTGCATCGGGGTCATTCTGTAACAGGTTCAGCAGTCTTTTGAGTTCGTTCTCTCGCTGCGAAGTCAGATGCGGAGTGGGAGGATTCCGTCCGGTGTTTCCTGAGCGTCCTTCACGCATTGGCGACATCCCGCTGTTCAGCAGACCGGCCGCCCATTCATGCAGGCGAGTCAGCGTTCTGCTTCCCCCTTCCCGAGCTGGAATGTTATTTGTAACTCCAAGGACAATTCGAGCCGTCATCCGCTGTATCGACGACATGGCATCTCGGAGGCCCGTCAGGCCCACTTCATCGGGTGCACGAGGTGCATCGGATAACTGGTCAGCCTGCGTACCAATATCATCCTGACCGCCTCCCAGAATGTCCGACAGGTTTTCAGACGAAGTTTCTGCATGCAGACCCCGAATAAAATCGTTCAGAACTTCGCCGTACCTGGCCAGGTTGCGTTCACATGGGGTAATCGGCGGCGATGCCAGAAAGTCAGACAACGAAAGTATCTGATGCGATTCGAATTGCATCAATCCTGCGGATGGATGCCAGACGAGCATGCTTTGCGCGTCCGCAGGGAGTAAGTCCAGCAGTTCGGCTTCCAGTACCTGTGGACTCAACGCCGCATCGACCGGCGCATACATTCGCTCGGCCACTTGTCGATAAAACTGAGGTGGGAAAGTGGTGAGATTACCACAACCTGCTGATCGGCCAACTGCGGCTTCTTCCCAGGATTGTCTGATGGCGGCGGCCCTTTCAGAAATTGCATCGCTGACGACAAGTACACCGATGATGCGCTGCGACGGAGTCAGGGGCGGAGCCTGCCGGATAGACAGCGATGTTAAGGGGAGAAATCTGACATCTCCTGATGCGATGCCCCAGGAACAGACCGTTTCGATCCAGGATGTCGCATCCTCTCCGTACAGAAATACGCCCGCCTTCGATGCCAGACTGTCGATTCCGGCATCCGTTGTCCTTTTGTTCGTGGCTGACAAACCATCAACGGCGGGGACCAACTTCAGGGCGATCTTCATGACATCGACTCCAGCAGTGGAACAATGTACGCCAGCCACGCTTCTGATGCGTCGATTCGTTTGAGGTCCGGCATTGCGAGTCCTCCGTCGATGTAATAAGGATCTCCGAAAACGTGTCCGTTTGAGATCCATCCGGAAATCGCATGGTCTCGCAGAACCAGGCATACTTCGGGCACAGACATGATGGCGGACTTCAGATGGAGCAGCCCGCGAGTATCAAGCCACGCCTGGCTCTTCCCCGGCCATGTGGCCCGCTGAAGTTTGATTCGCATGGCAATTGTGCCTTCCTGATCATCGAATGACATCATCGGAACGCTTTTCGCGACATTGGCCTCAGAAGTTGTTGCCGGACGAAGCTGAATCTGCCCCACTGCGTTCACCGCCAGATTTTCAATGAGAAAGTAACCGGCTTTCATGGACTGCAGCCACAGACGCCGTCCGTCCGAGCCAATTCGACGGTACCGATAATGGAGCGGACGAATACGAATGGCTTGTTCCGCTCGTCGTCGCTCAACACCGTCCAGCAACATCTGCGGCGGATTCTCCGTTGTACGAGGCTCTACTGCGATCGTTTCGTTCTTCAGGTCGACGACGATGACGTTGCTTGAATTCCGCAGTCGCAGGAGAGCCAGATCTCCGTCTGGTGAGACGATCACAATCCGTTCGGCCTGCATCGTACGCTGCTTCATCAGAGCTCGTAGAGCACTGTAGGCATTCGGATCATCGGGGTCGACCAGTTGGTACTTGTCGTTCAATGCCAGATACCGACCTGCGCTCAGTTCTGCCATGTCCCAGTGCTGTATTGCTTCCGGAAGCCGCTGGAAAGACCACAATGACTGTCCTGGTGAGCTGGTCGCGGACAGCAATCCGTACCCGCGATCCGTGGTTCGAACACAACGCCCGCATCTGCGAGTCACATTGTCCGGAAGTCGTAGCGCTTTGCCCACCGTACCCGCCGGATAATCGAAGCAGACACACATCGTTTTTCCGGCAGTATCCTGGCCAAACATCAGGACTCCATCGGGAGAACGACAAACCTCCGTCACCTCGGGAAGCGTATGTTCCACCAGTTGCAGAGTTACCTTCAGTTGCTGACCTTCAATCTGAATCAATGTCGCTGTTTTGTTTTGCGGACATGCCAGGAGGGAAAAGATGCCTCCCCAGCGGTTCAGCAGAAAGCATCGGTCCCCCGTCGAAACCGGAAGTTCTTCGGCGATTTGCTGAGCACCATGAGAAGGAGAATCCCAGATCATCAGTCGTCCATCATCCGTGATACTGACAACACTTTTGCCCCAGCTCCAGATTCTGTCCGTCCGGATGTGATGCGATAACCGAAGTGGAAAGGATCTGAGGTGACAGATTGCGGGCAAATCCAGGGACGCTTCCGTCGCACGCAGGTGTGAGGCATCACTTGTCACAATGATTTGCTGCAACGGCAAACTCAGACGACGATGGAGCGAGGTTCCCTGGCGAGTCCATCGAAGTATTTCCAGCTGGCCGTCTCTCTGCACAACGATCAGCCATGCCTCATCGTTCCACTGAGATTCCAGTCGTTGTCGAAATTCCTGCGATTCGACGACGTCGGGTGTTGTGATCACAACCGGCTCAGAAACGACAGGGGCCATCCTGACTGTCTCGAAGAATTCGTCCAGGGATTTTGTGGGAAACGCATTCGGTGCGAGTCCGCTCAGGTGAAGAGCGATTCCGTCTGTCGAGATGAGTGTAGATTCAACAGCGGTGTCGTCAGGCTGCAACGAAACGATATTCCAGTCGTCGCCGAATCGCCGGCCCTCGGTTCGGAAACAACGTACCTCAGTGGACTGATCGCTGGTGACGTATAGTGCCATAGCGGCTGCGGTTGCATACAACCTGGGAATGCCCCACATGGGCAGACTTCCGTCAATCAAAACAAACCGCGTCGATGGCTGTGGCGAAGGGGGCGATTCTCGGCGAAGGTAAAGCGCTTCATTCATCGCAAGTCGAACAGAAAGCGCAAGATCATCCTGAGCCAGTTCGCTTAACAGGAGCTTGTCCAGGCTTCCACGGTTTGCAATGTCCGAGACACCTCCCATTGGTCGGTCATCCGGATCTGAGATGTGCCGCGGAAGGGATATGGCTGCCACTAACTGCTTCGCCACGCGTGCGAGTCCACCCAGTTCTGAGTCGTTCGTCAGATCGACGAGCAGCTTTTGCATGCGGACTGCCGGAGGCAGGCTGTCGAGGAGCGCGTCTGTTGGCTGTATGCCTGCCGGATGACTCAGGCCCGTTCGAACCAGGCTGATCAAAGCTTCGGGTGTGTCACCGGGAATGCTTTGTGCCAGGTTGTGTGCAATTCGCAGCAATCGCAGCACTCGTAAACTCAGTTGTGTCTGGTCAGCCTTTGGCAGTTTCCGGAAATCAAATGCGTTGGGATCATTGGGTAGCTGAAATGGTGTGAGTTCGTCGTGATTTGAGACGTCCAGCCAGTCTTCTGGCAGGCGTGCGTCGAAGGCCTGCACCAGGTCCCGTCGGGTTGCCTCATTATAGGAGGTGTCACGACAGCTCAGCACGTGAGACAGAAGTTCGATGCGCTCATCCAGCGTCAAATGACCCTGCTCTGCTGCTTTTGAAAGCAATCCAAGCTGTGTGGTGGTCGATAGCCATGTCGCGGTGAGTTCGTCTCGTCGGGAGATGCCTGAGGGTGACTCTGTGGCCTTTCGAATCGCTGTCACGACTACACTGAGCCGAGCAACAATTTCGGGCCAGGATTTTCTGCTGGCTGCCAGCGCTAATGCGATGGAGGAAATATCCGCGAAGCGATCGGTTTGCAGCATTCGATTCAGAAGGCAGGAGATTTCCTGATGGAACGAAATGGACGTGCCATCGCTCCAGCACAGCTCGCCACCCGGGGCGGACCACCAAAAGTACGACGACAGATCCGTCACGAAGTATCGCCGTACCGTTTTCACATGGACCCCCAACGCCTGCTCCGAATTTCGCCCTGCCGTTACGACAACGGCAAAGGTACGAAGGTTCAATGGCGTTGACAATCAACCTTTTAAAATCGTGATCCATCAGAGGGAATCATCGGCGAGGCGTTGAGGCCACTTCCGGGGCTTGCGTGATCTGGTTCCCCGTGACCATCAGCCCGGTGCCTGTCCACAGGTCCTGCATCTCTTCGCGATTCCACCGTTCCATTCTTTGCTGCGATGGATCTCCGATGAGAAAGTCGTCGCCCATGGCTCCGAAGCACACCACTGAATGCTGGACACCAATGATCCACCCATCCTGCTCCCGGTAATCAGGCTTTTCCTCAGCCATGGCCGCACTTAGCTGGCAGCACAGGAGGATTGGTCGTGACCCGGCGATCTCAATCAGATCGTCAACAGATCCTTCAAAGAATTCAGCGCGATAGCCGGTGCCCCACAACTTGATCGACAAGCCATGATACATTCCGAGCCATGTTGTCCCGCGGCTCGTCAAACATAGTCGAGCCATTTCAGATTCAGTCGCTTCTTCACCCAGAGATTCCAGGATGGTCGCCACCGATGCGGCAGAGCATGTGAATGGAGTCGTCTGTCTGCAGATTCGAAACGGTACCGGCGGCTCTGCCGGAATCCATTCGTTTCCGCACTCGGGCGGTTCGCGTGGAATGACGTAAACTACCGTCCAGATGGTCACGCCAATCAGGGCTGCCTGTATGGGCACCCTTCGCAGAAATGATGCTCCTGCCTGCCGCTTCCACAACACAGCCGCCAGCATGGCAAGCAGCACCGGAAACCAGTTCGACAGGACGATTACCGACGGTAATGGGATCCACCGGACAATCCAGAGCTGACACCAGATGTAACGGAAGTACAGGCCAATCAGAATCAGAATGAAAATGGCCATCCCATCAAGCCATCGGACCGGCAGCTTTTCCACAATGCGGCGCGTAAGGAAGAAGGTGCCGACAGACAGAAAACCCATGAATCCGAGAGCGAGGTTCAGGTGTTCCATCGATTCCACTTCATTCTACGACCTCGAACCTGAACCATCATCAGGCGAGATCACGACGATCCGGGGTGGCAGTCCACCAGCATCTTCGGAACCCGCAGATGTCGAACGTGTCTTGTGGTGGGAGGCCGAAAGGTCACCTGAAGGCGGAATCGTCTGGAGGCTGTTGGATGCAAACGCGTGTGAATCGTGACCGGCATCGCGAATTGCGTCAACCGCTTTGTCCCGCTTCCAGCCACTGGACCGCCAATGCACCAGATGCAACAAACGCAGGCGACCACCCGGTACGGCGTCACCAGAGGGCGAGTCACCAACAGGCCGACTGGCTGCAATGTCCTGATCGATGTTGCTCAGAGTTTCGGGCAGTTCGAAACCTACAGGAACATCAGAATTCACCAGGTTTTGCGTTCCCTGACACCCAACGACACATGTAATTGCCAGAAGCGACCCAGGCACTCGCATGCCCGGCAGACTCGCGAACTTGATTCGACCCCGCATTACTCAAAAACTCCATTCAGCACACTGCCCGCATCCCTGCCCGCCGTATGAGTCATCGGTAAAACAATCACGTTGCGAACAGTCACACCAACTCTTCAGCCGAGGCGTTTGCACGGCTGTGCCGAAAACTGCAGTTGGTATCGATTGTGCCGGACACGCAGGCCTAAATCGTGCAGACTTCTTCAAGCTTTCAGCGGCTGACACTTCATCGACTGTTCTTCGTTTAGGCCGAAGACGACAACCCTAACGCCCTTGGAACTTGCGTTCAGTGTTGATTCCTGTACGAGAACCAGTAGTGGGTGTTCCCCCCCTGCAAGAAGCTCGTGAGATGACATCCACTTTGCAGAGAGTTTACAAGAATACTGATGATTTCGGTTTAATGACGGAGATTATTGACTCTTCGGTTTGTTGAAGTGAATCTCATCAAGGGTCCGTGCTACAGTGAAGGCCAGATTCCGAGCGGTCATGATGACTCCTAAGTGATTCAACCCTTCACGTGACGCCTCCATTCCATCGCTTCACCTTTCCAGGTCATTTCCAGCAGTCGTCGATTGGCAGCCATCAGATCCGCCAACAACGCTACCGATGTGATACCGGCCAGGACCGAAAGACGCCTCCTAAAACCAGCGACTGAATATGACCACATCGCCGTCCCCGACATCCAGAAGATCAGAAAACGCAGAACCGGAATGGTACCGATCACTGCCAGCACCGCACTGATCGTCATCAGCAGGCCAGCGGACGAACACATATGACACGCAGCATCGTCAGTCCGCTGCGAAAGACAAAATTGAGGGATACTGCGGAACAGCCGCGAAGGTCTGTCACCGTGTTGGTTGGGATGGCACGAATTCAATGGCCAGCCCTTTCGAACAGGCTGTGCGGCACCGTTTCGATGGTGTAGTTGAACCCGGTTACGTATCTTGATAGCCGCTTCCGCGAGTCATACCGAAACCCGCTGACCGTACTTTCGCCCCGCCAGCCAACTGACCGTGCGGCTGCAGTCGGTAGTTGCGTCAGCCACGAACTGCGAACGTCCTCGCTCGGTCGCCGATCCCCGATCACCATGTCCGCTCGACCAGCAGGATCGGTTCAGCAGACGAGGAATCTCCGACGCCGGATACTGCCCGTCACCATCGGTGTTCCGATGAGTCCGCCCCCATCCGCAGGCATTCATCCAGCCCGGTAGTGAACCGCCGCCGCAAGCCCTCGATTGCGAGTGTGTGAAACAACTCGATTCAAGCTTTAGCTACCTTTGCCGTTCCATCAGAGCTGCCATCATCAATAACTAACAACTGCAATGGGTCGGTCATGCCTGCAGAGCCACGCTTCAGCGTTCTGGCAAGGATTTCTCCTCATTCAGACAGGGAATCTGAATATTGAAGTGTGATTCTTCATCGATTCACGAATCTCGAAGAAAGCCATCCGCTGAAAAGATACCGTAACAAACCTTCGACACTGATCACCCCAACCTTCATTGGCTGCGTTCGAAGGGATCATGCCTTTGAAAAAGCTGCGTCGCCTCGTCCCGAACTGCTAAAGTACCAGCAATGTTGCTTCAGATGGCGTCAGTTTCGCGGTTCGACCTGATCATCTGCAATGATGATCGACTATGAACCTTGTCCTTTCCGCTGGCCTTCCATTGCACTCCCATTGGCCAGAACGATTTGAGATTTGAGCGTGATTCCGAAACTGACCACGTAAATCGTTTGAGCCGCAGTGTTTCCTGTGTCGACCTCCAAAACGATGCTCACGTGGCCAGGAAATGCCAGGCGAAGGCAGCTCACGAATCCATTTATCGTTCTCGTCGGTCGACCCTATTCCAGAGCACTCTCGCAACAATGTTGCGACGTTGCCGTCTTTTCGATTTCCCAGCCAGCGAAACACGACTGAATCGATTTCATAGCTCACAGCCCGCAGATCCGTCGCAAAACGCGAGAAAACATCCCCGGCGCATGAGCACTTCTGCTGCGTTCCGCAACGAAATCAGAATCCATTGCCGGAGTTTCTATCACCAACGAGCCAAATCAAGATCCACACCAGAGTACAGTGACTGGTCATACCTCGATCGAATGCAGCCGAGTAGCCTGTGGCTTACATACTTTTCACCAGAGAATTGTATTCGATGTCCTGTCGGTAATGTCCTCTGTCGGCTCCGGCCTGAGCCAACTTACGCTGCCTTTGTAACATCAGTCCAGATAGGCTGGGTCGTCACCCTCTGCAAGAGTCGCTGGGCCGATCGAAGTCGGGTGAAAGTCTCCTTCATTGATCGCGTAATCTGTTCGAACAACTTAAGAAGGTGCGTTGGCGTTTCGATAAGCCCAACGTCTGGACGGCGGTCCCTTTTGAGAGGTCGGGAGGACATTTCATCAGCAGCAACGGTGTTTCACATAGCGTCTTCAACTCACGGCGAAGCCAGGATCACTGTCACCCCCAACGGCCATGCTTGTTTGATCAAGGTCGGTAAAGTTGATAAATCCATCCGCCCGGCTGTGATCTCCTGCGGCACACCATTTCGCCAGCCAGCCAAAACCCCATCCATTGCCGGGGAATTGCTGATGTCTTCGACAAAATTCAATGAGGCAATTGCAACCTGGCGAGGTTGTTCCGGCAATGCTTTATGGTGATTCCGACCATTTGCACGGCAGGATTATCAACGAATAGGATTCCGATGACCGTTACAACGACCAGCAGCGCTAGATTGTAAAAACCTCGGCGTACGCGGCACCTGGCAGACAAGGGAACCGGTGCGGCATTTCAGAGCTCATTGATCTGTGCGGTCTGCGCAATTATTCAGGCGTCGAGACTGCTCTCGTTGTAGTTGATGAGTCACTGCCAGAACAGCTTGTTGCACCACCTTTTCCAACAGTCGACGATTGGAAGCATGATGGTGAGGAATCAAGGCCAATTTGAACAATAACATATTAGAGACGACTAAGGTTCTTCCGGCGGAAGCAATTGAATATTCCGGGCACATGCTGCCAGAGTCAATACCCAGTGTCTGGATGAAAATGAATCCGGAACGGATTCTGGCAATCTGGCGAATATCGATTGGAAAGTCTCCACTTCACCGCCAAATCCGGGACCCGACCGATAGGTTTCACAGGGCACTGGAGTCCGAGGCCACAGGTCGGAAAGTCAATTCTTTCTTCCGCTTGAAGCTCCGCCGAGTAAAGCCGCCTCTTGTTCTGAAACATGAACCATCAAGAGGGAATCCCCAATTCGATCGTCAATTGCCATCCGCCGCAGGTAGTCAAACTCCCGCATCGTATTTCGCCCGTAATAGGAGCTCAAGCTGACCGCATACCAACCGGGAGCAGGCCCCCGGACCCCATCCGCATTTCTGTGCTGAGGACGCCCGGGAAGGAATGGCGGAGCCTCCGTGTTCTTAATCCCAAATCTGCCGGGTTATCGCACACGGCCCAATCAGAAACAATGCGTCGCGTTCCGGATGACTTTTCTGCCACGCCAACAAACGAAAGTAGTCCTGCCTCCAGTCGATGTTGCTGCCCATAAGCCACTTGTGCCCATTCTTAGAGCCACCCGCGAACTCGTTGAAGTATGAAATGTAGCTGCTTCCGTGCGCAATCACAGATACGCATTGACATCCCATCATTAAAGTCATCACCGACGGCACCCAGGCAAATCGGTTTGCTAGGTGAGCGATTCGCGCAATAAGAATGTACAAAAACGGATAGCATGGCAGTACGTATCGTAGTGCCGATTAAAAGCGTTTCCGAGCTGACAAGGGAAATCTGAATTTGCAGGGGTCAACAGCAAAACGGTCTCACGCAATTCCGGCAACTTCGTTCCACCGGACGATCCTGGAGATTCCCGTTTCGCGAGAAGTGGATTAGCGGCCTGACAGACGATCAGTGCAAATGCACAAATCCCCAACAATAGTGTTGAGACAGGTTCTTTGACCAGCAACGCGATGACGTAATAATACCACCACCCGCCGTCCTTCCATTCTCCCATCAAGTAACTTTCGGAGTTCGCCACAGAATCAATCTGCATCTGTTAACAATCCAGAACGTATTCAATGGGCAATGGAACAGGAAAGCCTCAAGGATCTGGGAGAATCGATTTGAAACCGTGCGATCTTGTCATTCGAGCCAATATGGACGACGAACTGACTATGAGCCATGAATGGCCGAGTGGAGTAAATGATCTTTCGAATCCGAATGTGATATTGATGATGGTGACTGCGATGACAGCGGCCGCTGTCAGGTGTTGTGCGTCGCGCCAAAGCCACTTCAAGGCCCCACCCCCGGAACGTCGCCAGACAGGCAGGACTAGAATCGCCGTTACAGGGAAGACGGGTATCCATGTGAACTTCGAGAGCAAAGCGAGCCCGGCAGCTCCACACAAAGCAGCATTGTCTATAGTGAATGTAGAAGCCACTTGCGGAAGGTATAGAGGGCAAACGCCAGCTGCCGCACGCGGCGGCATCCGGCGTTACCAGACTTCCGTGCCCGAGCAGCATTGGCGACAAAGCTGCCGCGATTCCGGTAAGTAGCACGGCGCTTTACTGTGGTGAAGTTCTCGGTTTACTTCATGCAGATGCTAATCAGCAACAACGGAAAGACCAGTAAAACGAAACCGCAAGGTTCCAATCGCACTGGTCGGAATTTGAATGAATCAGACTGCCGCCCAAGCAAATTCCGGTCGATATCTGCATGGAAGTCCTGAATAGTCCGTCGCAGGTCCGGGCAATTACAAGAGCTGAACGTTGGCAAGCATCCTCATCAGCGGTGCGGATTGACTTTGTAGACGTCAAATCGACCATATTTCCAGATCGACAATCCGCCAACCAAATGACCAGGCTGTCTATCGTCGGTGAATTTGCACATGTTGCAAACAGCGCATACACGGACAGGCATGCAAACATCAGCGACGAATACGAGAATCTATCGATTAGAGTACTTCGCCACTCGGACATCCTCGGCCTTTCTACTCCGTATTTCCTGAACCTGTCGCGTGTTCAGTCGTCAACGAACGGCTCCTGCGCCTGGATTCACTGACGGCGCTTATTGTGGAAATTCTGTCGCATTGCGGACCCCGAAACCAAAAGTACACCCGCAATCGACAGTAGAGAGTACCAATCCTTTTGCATGAGCTGATCGGTATCCGCCCAGTCACGCTGGATGGCGACGACGTTGCCAGTAGAGCAGCGCAGCGAATGCTCCCGCCACCAATATTACCCGGGCACCCACTGACCACGAACCTGATTCAGTCTGGTGGTGATTTCTGGGAGTAATCAATGCACCATTGGATGCGACGACTTTGATGCTTTCTCCCGGTTTGCCTACTGCCATGCCGGGTTGGAGGAAATCCTTCGGCGGCTGGAATAGATCCTCCGGAAACGAGGTAACGCTTTCCCAGTCAATCACTTCAACCGACTTCTGTGTCTGTTTATGGTGAATCAGGCTCCGATTGAGGTAGCCATTCATTTGCGGTTGCGAATATGACATCGTATTTCGTCACCATGGTGCGGATGGGCCGTCCCATTTCTTCGGTGAGAAAGGCTGACTCATCTGGCTGACATTGAGGCCGTAATCGGGATCAAATAGAACGGGTCAGAAGTCTTTGTCCCTCTCTTAAGTATCGGACCTGTTGAAGTCTCCCACTTCCATTCGGGACCGCAATTGGTGTCTCTCTGTCACTTACAAAATCAGGCCGTGGAAAACATCGAGCATCCAGAAAAGCGTCTTCTCGCGAATCGTTTCAATCTGCAGGTCCATGCGTAAGTTCGGAAAGGTCAATGACTTTGTTGGAAGTTTAACTGCGTGGAGTTGCAGAAATTGGCACGCTCACCGTCGAACATCGTCACTTAGTGAGGCTGCGGTTGTGTTGGTTATAATCGACGCGAAATTCATGCCGAACCGTCCGCGGCTAAGTCAATCGCGTAATCGGATGTCGCCTCTGAAATGAGTTCTTCGGCTTCTTCGAGATCCTTCGACTTTCAGTCATTTGCCTCTACTGTACGGTTAGATTCAACTGTTCGCAGTGTACAGCGAAACAGACCAGTTGTTGCGCGACGCATTTGTTCTCAGAACCTGCATATGGCCGCAGAGGCGATGCATCAAATGCGTGAGCACCACGACAGCGAAGAACGCAGTCCTCAACCTTAGGAGTCATTCGGAAGGCTCCCAGTGGGAGATGATCTCGAAAGCCTGCAAACGACCGCAAGCTTCAATGTGGTGAGGCGAGTTTCTCCTGAAGACCATTACGTCGACAGGGACTTGTAGTAACTCTGTCCGCGGTTTTGTGGACGTTATCTGAAATTGCAGCCTGTATATTCCGGGCTTTATCATTTCGTGGCTTAGTAATTCAATTCCGTCATTGTTGGGCTGAATCGCAACCTGCAGTAACCTGCCGCTGAGCTTTTCGGTATCCAACTAGCCGCAACGTGAAAGGGTTTCGCAACACTGGGCTCAACGGCTGGAGCATCCTGTAGGAGGATCCAGGCCCGAGAAGCGGTTTCAGGGTGATCGCCACGGGGATCTCAACATCCTCGACGACGCCCGCGACGGTCTTTGATGAGAAGAGAAACTTCATCCGATCGAGACTGTCGAGCTCCTCTGCTTGCAACTCTGCAGGTTGAATGCGGCAGCTTATTTTCCAGCTCCCCGGGCCCGGGGCATTAAGTCCATCACGTACGACAACCGGGAAGACGCCAGACAACCGACTGAGCACCTTCAGCTCACAGACGGACTCAGCAGCACTGACCTCACAAGTGACTGTTTCCGGCTCGCCACCAGCCGAGAATTCGCCTAATTGTAAACTGCGATCAGGGCTCCACACAGGAATGTTTACACTCCCCGTCGGCGTCAATAAGAGGGAATTTGTGCCACTATCCGTGAGGAATTCTCCAGAAATTCGAATCCAAGTTCGGTAATTGACAACCCCCTTGCTGTAATCGGTTTGAAGGGCATTTCCCGGAAGCCTGTTCGGGTCAACGCGAACGCTTAGATCGACTGAACCGCCGGCTGGTATCACCATTGCGTCCGCGGTCGCTGACGTGCAACCGCACCGGATGGATCGAGTTTATCTTGGCCGAAGTCAGGCCTTGATTCAGTATCTGCACTGAAGCACTGAAGTACTGTGAGTCCGGTTCCGGTTTCAAAAGCGGAGCTTCCTCCAACACCTTCACGAGCGGCAACTCTTTGGAAGCCGAATCAATTGAAACCTCTTGCTGGGCTAGCCTACGTCCGAAATACTTGTCCCAATCGCAGAACAAAATGCTGGCGCCACTGACGGCGACTCCTGCAATGACAAACTTGATATAACTGGCATTATGCACCGATATACTCCCGGTTGCCTACAGAACGAATTCCGGAGACATAAGTGACAGCATGTGAGTCCGTCTTATGTAGTCCAGAGCTGTGAAGCGGTTAACTCCGGGCGAAAATGCCCACTGGAGACTCTTCGCCGAACGGCTGTGCAGGATCGGTTATTGAAGAATTGGAGAGATATACGCTGCCGATTGATTGGCACTGACAAAGTGGCTGCTGCTCGTCCAAGGCAGCACAGCGAGTCATACCGACCGAGCTCCAACGCGTTCCCATTGACCGGCTGGCATAAAAGCAGATCGCAACGACCGCCAGTAGTTCAACCGCGTGAAATGCGGCTTCGGCAGTGCGGCTTTTGCAAGCTGCGATGGCGTTCATGATTCGTCTTCAGCGCCCTGGATCGCTGCATTCAAGGGTCATTCACTGTCACCCTCGGCAGTCATGTGCAACCCTGTGTAAAGAACGGGAGGACAGGAGAGTATTGTTCGCAACCAAGCATTAGGTCCGGGAGGTTTGCATGTCAACACTCGCTTCACAAGTGTTTGCAGAATCGGCGATCCTACTTAGGATAGTTGGCGGACTCATTGGGATAGACTGCAGGTTCCACTCAAACGGTTTGTAGATTTCTTTGGCTGCCAAAGCGCCATCAACCGATCCGCAGTCTCGCATTCCGTTGCCGGGTCGCACGGCAGTAGACTCCTCCTGTCTGAACTGCGTACTGTTGAACACATCACATCACCACACCGGCAGAAACACAGCACAGCAGCGATGAGAGAAATGGCCGAACAGGTAAACTGCCGCCATTTCGATCATGGCTGATCCATACCACAATACGCAGCGGCGTCTGCCGATGGGCGGTAGTTGTGGAGGTTCGGGTACAACCATTACCAGAGCCTAATCTCTAGTTCACAAAATCGACAATGGAAGGAATGTCATTCTGCATGAGTCCAAGCCATTGGGCGATCTCCGCTAAGTAGACGTTGATCCGAGATCACAGTCCCTTTTGAAACCTGGCAATGAATCATTGGCCTGCCGAATTACTTTAAGGCCTCGGAGATCACGTACTGTTTATCACACCAGGTTTCAGATCATGAGTGTTCGGGGTGGCATGTGGATCACTGCCGTCTGACTGCGCACGGGCCCAGGCTCAAGGTCTGCGTTGTCACAACTCGTGAGTCCGTTGCTGTATTCTTCCGGGCGACAGCCCGGTTTGGGCAACACCTGTTGCTAATGCTCTTCTGTTTCGCCAGAATCCGGAGACCGCTTTTTTGCCACAAGACAATCTGAGAATTTCGGTGATCCATGAAGACGTATCCCGGTTTGGCCTGTCTGGTGTTCGCAGTGCTGTCATTTGTCGCACCGACATGGACGTTGGCGCAGGAGGTTGAGAGCCAGCCAGCAGGTCCGGTTTCCGGGTGGAAGGCGGGCGTTGCAGCGACCGTAATTACACCGGAAAAATCAATGTGGATGTCCGGCTATGCGTCGCGAAAGACGCCGGCAGAAGGAAAGATCCACGACTTGTGGGCAAAAGCGATCGTCATTGATGATCCATCGGGCAACCGAATCGTGCTGGTGACGCTGGACCTGGTTGGAATTGATCGAGGAACCTCGACCAGCATTTGTCGGGCGTTGAAGGAACAGCACGATCTGGATCGGAGTCAGATTGCGATCTCTACGTCGCATACCCATTCCGGACCGGTGGTCGGACAGAATCTGATCACGATGTATGAATTTGGAGACGACCAGCATCAGTTGATTACCGACTATACGAACAAGCTCATCGGCGATGTCACACATCTGGTGGGTAAGGCGATCGCATCGCTCGAACCTGCCGTGATCCAGTATGGCGAGGGGCACTGTTCGCTGGCGGTCAACCGCAGGAATAATCGAGAGGCGGACGTCCCTAAGCTCCGAGAAAATGGCCAGTTGGTTGGGCCTGTTGATCATTCGGCCCCTGTTCTGGCGGTTCGCCATCCGGACGGTGCGTTGCGAGCCATCGTTTTTGGATATGCCTGCCATGCCACGGTGTTGAGTTTGATGGACTGGAGCGGCGACTGGCCCGGGTTTGCCCAGATCGAGCTGGAAAAGAATCACCCCAATGCGGTTGCTTTGTTCTGGGCCGGCTGTGGTGCGGACCAGAACCCCCTGCCGCGTCGTACCGTAGAACTCGCTCAACAGTACGGCCGACAGATAGCAGCCAGTGTTGAAGATGTTCTTGCGTCTCCTATGACGAACGTGACGGGCTCGATAAAGTCGACGTACACCGAGATCGATCTTGCACTTGGACCGCTTCCAACAAAGTCACAGGTGCAAAAAGATCTGGATGACGCCAATGTGTACATCACTCGGCGCGCCCGACGGCTGATGAAGACATTCGAAGCGGACGGCAAGCTGGCTTCCACGTATCCGTATCCGGTACAGCTCTGGAGTATTGGAAATGGTCTGGATATGGTGATACTGGGCGGTGAAGTGACAGTAGAGTACAGTCTTCGTTTGAAGGATGAATTGCCGGGTCCCACAACATGGGTCGCGGGCTACAGCAATGATGTGATGGCGTACATTCCGTCGGCGCGTGTCTTGATGGAGGGTGGCTACGAAGGTGCCACTTCCATGATCTACTACGGACTGCCTACCGTCTGGTCCGATCGGGTCGAAGAGCACATCGTGCGCACGGTTCACAAGCTTAAGTCGAATTCCGGCCGCGAATAACTGGAACATTGCGGAGACGCCCGGTCAAATTCCGTAATGACGAGTGGCAGATAGGCTGGCCCGCAACTTTCAACGGACCGGAAACAGAACGATGAAGAAAACGCAGGCTGTCGGAATCGACCTGGGCACAACCTATTCGTGCATCGCGTATCTCAGCGAACACGGACAACCGGTGACGATTCCGAATCAGGAGGGTGAACTGGCGACGCCTTCTGTCGTTTTTTTCGACCAGGATCATCCTGTCGTTGGCACCGAAGCGTTGCGGAATTCAATCGCGCATCCGGACCGAGTGGTCCAGCATGCAAAGCGATTCATGGGGGATTCCAGCAAGTACTGGAAGATTGGAAATGCCCGATATACTCCCGCGCACATTTCGGGAATGATTCTGCGGAAGCTTATCTCGGCCGCTCAGGAACAAATCGGAGAGATTCAGGAAGCCGTCATCACAGTCCCGGCCCAGTTTAGTGATGCACAACGCCATGCGACCGTTCAGGCGGGTTACGCGGCAGGCCTGGAAAAGGTGGAGATGATCAACGAGCCTGTTGCGGCAGCGTTGTGCCATGTGCTGGGACATGAAGGATTGCATTTCGCGGAACTTGCTGTCGATCAGCAACTGCTGGTGTATGACCTGGGAGGCGGCACGCTCGACCTTGCCGTTGTTAAATACACGACGGATTCAGTACGCGTCGTTGCTGCGGACGGCGACCTGCAGCTTGGAGGACTCGACTGGACACAGGTGCTGGTGGACATGGCTGCGGAAAAATTCATCGCGGACTTTGCCGACGACCCTCGCACCGATAAGGAAAGCCTGCAGTTTCTATCTCTTGAGGCCGAACAGGCAAAGCGAAGTCTTTCGGTACGCCCGCGTGCAGCTGTCACTGTCCAGCATGGGCGAAATCGAAGAACCTATCAAATTGAGCTTACGGAATTCGAATACGGCTGTCAGAAACTCCTGGAACGGTCTGAACTTGTCACACGCCGCATTCTGAAAAACAACAAAATGGGATGGGCTCACATCGATGTTGTTCTGACCACCGGCGGTTCGTCTCGAATGCCAATGATTCGAAACAGCCTGAAGAAGTTGAGCGGCCGAACCCTGAACAGCACCCTGTCCCCCGATCAGTCCATCGCGCATGGTGCGGCTCTGTATGCCGGAATGCTGCTGGCAAATTCACAGTATGCCAGAACTGTTTTTAACACCGAAACGTCTCAGCGTCTGGCGCGAGTCAAACAGCAGAGCGTTTGCGCCAGGCACCTTGGAATCCTGATTCGTGATGTCGAGACCGGATTGCGGATTCCCCATTATCTGATGGCTGCGAACACACCATTACCTGCATCGGTCAAACACGTTTTCGGCACGGTCGTTCAGAATCAAACCCGCGTCAACGTGCAGATCGTTGAGAGCGGGACAAGTCTTGATCAGCCATACACCATACTCGGCGCCTGTCGGATCACTGACCTGCCTTTGCATCTTCCCGAGGGCACGGAAATTGAAGTGACCATCAGCTACGATCATCAGGCTCGGGTTCACGTGTCTGCCCGGGAACTTAAGAGTGGTATTCAGGCCGAAGTGGACATTATTCGACAGGAGAACATGCAGGCGCAGCTTGAAACAGTCGGCACGGAGCAAGGTGACGAAGCGCTTGCGCGGGCAGCGACTTCTGCAGATGCCAACAGACAGACAAAAAAGAGGCCATCTGCATCCGCTCAGAATCGTCATGGCGATGACCAGGATGCTCTGGCAAGCGTGGCGGAAATTGCAACGACGCTGCAAACGCAGGATACCGACCACGGAGAAAACGATGACGAGTCGCTCGATCTGGAAGCCATTTCGCCGCACTCTGCCCTGTTAGAACTTTCCGATCTGATGGGCGGAACCGGGACGCAGGCCGATTCCTCTCAGCCCGTGCTGCTCTGCAACGATTGTGGAGAGCCACTGGATCGTTCAGGCAAATGCCATCGTTGTCCACCAGCTCGGGCCAGCGTCAAAAAGACGTCAAATCCAGCTGCAGAAGGCGATACTGTTCTGGGGGCGAAGAAAAGAGCCCGACGCAGGCCCGGGACTTCGGTTCAGGAAGGCCGCCCATCACCTTCGGTTCAGGAAGGCCGCCCATCACCTTCGGTTCAGGAAGGCCGCCCATCACCTTCCAGAAGCAAACCAGCTCAGTCGACTTCAAAGCCGGGGAAGGTGGTTCCTCAGCCCAGGCCTCGCAAGGCCAGGCCGGTCGACCCTGCGGAAGCAGAATTCTGGGATCTGGTCGACGAAGGTTAATAGAACAGGTCGAACTGGGGACTGCCAGTGATCCACCACAGCACAATGAAGTGATGGATCAAATCGCTGAGCACCAGGCCAATTGCCATGCATAACACCGTTCGACTTGCATTTGGCCAGCGATTCTCAATCCACATCGCCAGGGGAATCATGGCAAGGCCTATGTAGCTGTGATGAATGCGAACGCCCATTGTGACTCGACCGATAGTCGAAGCTGTATCCCGGGTTGATTCGAGCTTTGCACCAAATCGCAGCAGGCACGTGATGGCCTCAAAGATCAGGGTCCAGATCAGAGATTGCTTCGCAAGTTCTTTGGGTTTCATAGGTTCCTGTCGCTTGCCCGATAAAAAAGGCTGTCAGCGTGACGCCAGCAAATGCCACATCAAAGACCGTTTGATTGTTGCCTGTGGTTACAGAAAGCGACAGCGCATCCGCAGAAATCCAGCCATACCAGTCGTAATAATGTGTGCCGCAGAATCATCCCGCTGATTGCCAGTCTCCTCTCAATCTGCGGTCATGGTGCTGCGATGGCTTTAGCAAGGGCATGTCAGTGATCGATTCTGTCGCTTTGTCCATCGTGTTCGTTCATAGTACGTGTTCGTTCATAGTAAAGAAGAATGCGAAGAAGGCATCGTCCATGATCGCAGCATGAAGCTCCGGAAACTCCCCATTGTTGCCGGACCGAGAGTAAGATACGAAATTCTCCATTGGTATTTTCCATGAATCGTGAAAACGCTTCGTAAATTGATGCGGTGAGAAGTGTCTCGATCCATTCCTGGTCAAACCGGTGTCGTTCAGTTCCCCAACCTTTTCGCGAGCGAGATCAAAAGCGAATGAGTAAGAACAAGATAAAGATCTATGGATTTTTGCTGGCCATTCTGGTTTTGTATTCCGTCGAATCCTTGAACGCTCAGGGGTTCAGAGTTGGCACGGCGCGGCGAGTTATCACACCCGACCCATTGTTGCCGATTTCCGGTGGTGTTGGTGCCCCCAATCCGGCAGAGATCAAAAAGGGAGAAATCACGGCCCGGGCCATCGTATTTTCTGACGGTCAAACGACCATCGGAATCGCCGGACTTGATTTGCTTGGGTTCCCGTCCGTACTGGGCGATCGTGTACGAGCCAAAGTTCCGCAAATAGAGGGTGATAACATCCTGATTGGTGCAAGCCATACACACAGTGCACCCGATTGTTATGCATTTCCGTTGCCTTCAGGTGGTCATACTGGCGACCTTGATTTCATGGACTTCGTTTGTCAGCAAACCGCGGACGCCCTGAACGAAGCTTACCGGACGCTTGAGCCGGCAAGCCTTCGAGTGAATACGGACGTTGCTGCCGAACGAATCGCTTACAACTACTATGCTCCCGCGCTGTACGATCGAAGAATGGGAGTCATTCAGGCCATTCGCGCGGACAACAGCGTCATTGCGACGCTGGTCAACTATGCCATCCATCCGGAAGTTCTGGGAAGTGACGCCGGAATTCTGAGCCCCGATTGCATTGGTCCCATGTACGACCGCATTGAGAAATCGACGGGGGGAAATGTCGTTTTCATGAACGGTGCTCAGGGCGGCATGGTGACAGCCGACAATAGAGATCTGGGCCAACTGAAAGACCCGGTGAAGGCTGTCTGGAGCGATCACCGCACATGGGAAGAATGTGAACGAATTGGTCAGCTGATGGCGGAGGAGGCACTTCGAATCATTCAGAATGCTCCGACACAGAAATCGCCGTCAATCTCGTGCCGAACCGCTCGCGTGAAGTTCCCGGTAGATTCAGCCCAGATGTGGGCGATTATTGCGGGATCACCGCTTCAGTATCCCCATGACCCTGCCGACCGGTCCATCACAACTCGCATCAGTCTTGCCAGGTTAGGCGATGCGAGAATTCTGACAGTGCCAGGGGAAGCGTTGCCAAATATTGGCTTCTACCTGAAACGGAAAATGACATCCAAAAATGCAATGCTGTTCGGGCTTACAAATGATGCATTCGGCTACATCCTGACAGATGTCGATTTTGAAAGCTTCGATCGGTACAGCTATGTTTCGCGGACCAGCCTGGGGGAACGAACCGGACCAATCCTGATTCGTGAAGCTCTGAAGCTTATCGATGCGGATGACAAACGATAGCAGCTGTAGCGATGAGGCGTTCGGTGATGACACGGCCTCCAGCAACGACCGCGAATCCGCAGCGATTGCGAATCAGAAACAGGCGGAAATCGACGCGGGAGAAGTTTCAGCGGCGGATCGGGATGAGTTTCATGTCGTCGAAATCAAGGGTTCCGGTTGCACCATTCAGGCCGATGCGAATGATCATTTCTCTCGCGTTTTTTGGAACGGCGAAATTCGAACGGGCAAGTTGCCAGTTCAGACTGCCCCTCCATTTTCCGACAGTGGCGGAGCCAACTTCTTTCCGAATGTGATCGTAAAAGTGCACGTTGATCGAAGCCCGTTCGTACGGAGCTGCACCGTTGAGAAGCCCTTCAAAACGAACCCAGTACTGCAGTTGAATGCTTCCGATTGTTCGACCATCAATTGCGGTGCCCTGCAGAGCCTGCGCCAGTTCGCCGGGTTCTGTGTTTCTGAATCGAAGGCATCGGGATCCCTCCATCGGTTCGTCCATGCAGATTTCCGTATGTCGCTGGTAGTGCCAGCCATCGACGCGGCCGTCATCGTTTTCATCCTGTTCGAACGTTCCGTTAATAATCTCTGGCCGGGTTGGTTCGGGCTGAACGCGTCGCTGGCTTTCGGATTCGCCAGTCATTGGTACGAACAATGTAGAGATCAGCCGTTCCTGTTGAAGCTCACCATTCTCCTTCTTCAGGAGATAGAACGCCTGCTGGTAGCGTTCCCCGACAGGAATGATCATTCGACCTCCCTCCTTCAGTTGCTCCACAAGCGGCTGAGGCACCTTTTCGGGAGAACAGGTCACAATGATTCGATCGAAGGGGGCGTGTTCGGGCCATCCTTTGTAACCATCTCCGTCCAGAACATGGACATTCTCGTAGCCCAGATCCTGAAGTCGGCGGGATGCTGACTTTGCCAGCGGAGAGACAATCTCAATCGAATAGACCTCTTTGACGATCTCTGCCAGTACTGCTGCCTGGTAGCCGCTGCCGGTTCCGATTTCCAGAACCCTGTCATTGGGCTGGGGGTCCAGCGTTTCAGTCATGTAGGCTACGACATAGGGCGGCGATATCGTCTGCTGATGACCGATTGGTAATGCGGTGTCGTTGTAGGCTTGTCGCTTCTGCGCGCTGAGCACAAATTCGTGACGTGGCACCGTCCGCATGGCCTTCAGTACGGATGGATTCGAGATTCCCTCGGCCTCGATGGCGATATCGACCATTCGATTCCGCTGATCTTCAAAACGATCGTCGGCCCGAATCACCGTCGAAGTTGTTGCAGCCCCTGCAATGACCATCAGCAGGAGGACTCGCACCACTCCGGTTCCCGGATGTGCTTCCGGACGAAGCAGAGGTCGATGCAATGGAATACGAAACATGACACTGACCAATTCGGAAAATTCTTCATGGTAGGGAAAGTGAAAATCCAGTTGAGAGGATACCAGCTTTGAATCGATTGGATAAGGCGGCTTTCATTTTCGGCACGCTCTGTGATTCCCTTTGGGGCTTCGAGCTTTGTGAATTTCACGTGAAAAACCGAGGCCTGCGCGCGTCGCAAAAATGTCAACGTCTGTGGCCGGAAGAGTGCGAAATTTGGTGACATTTCGCGTTCGAAAATCGAAGACTCTTTGTAATTCGACACTTAGGTTCAGAGGGCCGAAAGTTGAGGCGGGAAACGGGTTCGACACGTTTGACACTCGCTCTCATCGCGTTACCATCGCCGCCGTTGAGTGAGTAAGCAACTCGTGACGACTTCTGCACTCGTCGCGAGTTTTTCCTGTCAAATTTCCCAGCGCCGCATCTTCCCTGACCGTTGATTCAGGCTACGCGATTGCTCTGCACAGCCGCGTCTCCTGGAAGTGGTTTATTGCGCGCTGCCGGAACGGAGGGGTGGCATGACGCAGCCCGTTGGTCACGACGACTCTGCACGCGCTGAACCTGCGCCTGCACTTTTAAAATCGATTCATCAGCCTCATGACGTCCATGCAACGCCATCAAAATTAAACGCTTCTGCCATCGTTCCAACGGTCAACGTTCCGTCAGGCAATACTCCATCGGGTACAGCGGAAGTCCGCGCGGCTGCGTCCGCAGCACGGCGAAACATTCGTACTCGGCTTGCCGTCAATGCGTCCCGCCGTCGGCCTGCTCGCGATACGACGGACCCGCACACGGTCATTCTTCATCCGTCTTCTTCAGGACTCGTTCGCACGCTTCAGCATAGCTCACCGGAGCCGGGGCAAGGCGACAATTCGGTCCCATTGTTGAAACCCGCTTCGACTCATTCTGCAAGGTCGGCCGGTATCGGCGTCCCTTCATCGGAGACGGCGGCTGATGCAATCCGTCACATCGTTGGTGATCAGGATTTCGCCCATTGGTTTCAGCGGCGTACCCGAATCAGAGTCTCCTCCGATCAGTTGCTGATTCACGTTCCGAACCCCTTCATTCTGAATTGGCTGTTGAAGCGATTTCGTTCTCAGCTCAGCGCCGCCGCTCAGACCGTTCTGGGGCCATCCGCCTCGTTTTTGCTGGAGGTTGACGCATCGCTGTTAAAGGCCGATGAATCCGGGGCGTCGGCCGGTTCAGTGCCATCCGTCGCTGATCGCGCTTCATCAGAAAACCAGATTCCGTCGACATCCGGGTCAGACAGCAGCGGTTCTGCCGTCAACCCATTTGCTCAGGCACGCAAAGGTCAGGCTGTATCGCCGGCCGGCTCTGCTCTTCGCAGGAAATTTCGTACGTTTGCAACGTTCATCAATGGAGACAGCAATAACCTTGCGGCACTGGCCGCGCGTCAGGTCGCATCAGCTCCGGGTGAACGATTTAATCCGTTATACATTTACGGTGGCACGGGCACGGGCAAGACACATTTGCTGGAGGGAATCTATTCTGAAGTTCGCCGCAGTCGCCCTCATGCTCAGGTCATGTACCTCACCACGGAATCCTTCACGAACTACTTTACATCGGCGCTTTCCAGCCGCACGGTTCCGTCATTCCGGCAGCGATTTCGAAACGTCGATGTGCTCCTGATCGATAACGTCGAGTTTCTCGACAATAAACGGGCAACGCAGGAAGAGTTTCTTCACACAATCGTGCAGGTGACCGAACACGGTGGCCAGGTCGTGGTGTCTTCGGACCGGCATCCACGCATGCTGACGAAACACCGCGAAGAACTGACCACTCGTTTTATGGGAGGATTGGTTTGTCGCATCGAAAATCCGGATGAAGAGACATGTCTGTCAATTGCACGTTCGACTGCGATGAACCTGACGGCGCAGTTCTCTGACGATGTCCTGCAATACGTTGCTCGACGCTGCCGAAAAAATATCCGCGAAATTCAGGGGGCATTGAACAGTCTGGATGGCCAGTACAGTCTCAATGGTCGTCGCATTACACTGGCGACCGCCCGGGAAGTTCTGGGCGAACTGACTCAGGAATGTCACCGGCTTGTTCGCATCAGTGATGTCGAACGTGTCGTCTGCGAAGCCTTTGGGGTTTCCACTTCAGATCTGCGATCATCGACTCGACGAAAAGCCATCAGTCTCCCAAGGTCGATCGCCATGTTTATTTCCCGCCGTATGACGAAGTCTGCGTATCGGGAAATCGGACTTTACTTTGGCGGTCGCGACCACAGTACTGTCGTGGCGGCCGAACGCCGAATTGCTGAATTGATTTCATCTGAAGCTGCGATGCCCCTGCCATCCTCCTGCACAGGCAAGTCTGTGCCGGACGTCATCGAAGAACTACAGGCACGCCTGATAGCGATGGCATCCTGAATTCAGCCGTGGTCATTGTGGACCGGGCTGCGAAATTCAGGATGAGCGGTTTTCAAATGTTGGCGGCTTCGTCACCCTTCTCCGGTCGTTCCTCCTTTGCGTCGGTCGGTGCATTGCCGCCGGCAGTTGCGCCCGCATCTTCGATGTCGTCGTCGGGTTTGGGCGAGGCACCAGTAACCTGTTCGGTTGGACTGGTGAGTTTGTCCTGTAGTTGAAATTCTTCGATCAGTTCTTCACGCCGTTGAGCGACTGCCCGATCGAACTCGGACAGTACATCCATGGCTCTGTCTTTGGATGTGACGAGTCCAATAATCAGATACTGCGTAATGGCCAGCAGGTAGCAGGTCCAGCCGACCAGCCACCGTTCCCAGTGTCGTTCGAATTCATTGGATGCTTTTCGCGCGTCAGGCATGATGTGTGAAATTGTATCGATTGCCATGATAGAGTCTGCGGGGACAGATCCTGTGGCCTGATGGGCAATCGACCAGGAGATCAACTGTGAACGATCAATCATGGCCTGATTCGAATCCATGGACGCAGGCAGATTCGAACCAACAATCGCGCACATCATCGCAAGAACGGGTGAGGAACGGTTCATATGGCGGCAAATGACGCCCTTCACGATGGCCCGCTTCTTTTCCCAGATTTCTTTGAAAACGTTGCGGCCGGGCTTCAGCTTCGGGGGCCCGGGATGAATGACGGCGAAGATCTCCTGATCCGGCATCGCCTCAATCACGCCGATGGCCAGCATCAGCCGCAGACCCATCGTTAACCAGTCGGCTTTATCCAGCCAGTCGACGTTGCTCATCCAGCCGAACAGCAGATGCTCCATGTTTGCCGTTGCCGCCAGAAGAAGCAGCGCGCCGCGGAACCATTGTTCGAGATCTTTTTCGAGTTCATCGTTCAGATCCTGAAGGCGAAAAACCCGGCGCATGACGAACCGAAAAAACGGGATTGCAATCAATCCGACTACAACCCGTGTCACCGGGCGCAGCATGGATTGAAACAGTGGCAGGTTCATCAAGGCTCGAAACAAGCTGCCCACGAACGAACGATCCCTTTTCTAACGGGTGTGACCAACGACAGAGACACCCTGAAAACAGCAGAGTCTGAAATAGAATACTGAGTATGGCAGAACGATGGGCCACACTTTCTTCAAGTTGACCTGAGTGGACTGTATCCTTTGCAGACACTCGACCACAACGGCTGAATCGTTTTCAGGATCAGATCAATGTTTGGAATGGCTGGGGAAACGGAATTCGATGTCCGCTTCCAGATCTTCGGAATCCCCGTACGAATACACCCTGTTTTCTGGCTGTCATCGGCCTGGCTGGTGTGGGGGCCGGCAAATCGCAGGCCCGAGCTCATCTTTATTGGTGTGCTTTGTGTGCTGATTTCGGTCCTGGTGCATGAACTCGGCCACGCACTGATGGCACGACGCTTCGGCTATCCATCCGAAATCGTACTCTATTTTCTTGGTGGCTATGCCACTTCAACCCACTTCTCGACCTGGCGCCGCGTGAAGGTGTCGGCGGCCGGCCCCGGGGCTGGGTTGGTACTCTTTGCTGTGACGTGGGCCATCACATACTTTTCACCAGACTTGTTTTTCCAGAGTCCCGGATTTGAGTTCGCCATGTACATCATGCTCTTCGCGAACCTCGTCTGGAACATCATGAATCTTGTGCCGTGTCTTCCACTGGATGGAGGAAACATCATGGCAGCGCTTCTTTACCACTATCGAATTCGCTCACCGGAAACCGTCGTTCGTCAGGTTTGCATTGCCTCATCGGGTTTCGTGGCATTGTGGGGGACGTATTGTTTTCAGCAGAATTCACAGGGGCTGCCGGCAAATGTGATTCCCCTGCCGTCATGGATGGTGCCGGGGATTAACGTCGACGCCATTCAGCCCGATCCCAAGTTCCTGATCATCATGTTCGGCCTGTTGTGCGCACACCATGTCAGCGAATACAACAACATCCGGCGGTATTGAATGGCAATGAACATCAGAATGGCAGTGTCAGCTCGCCGTTTAAAGGATTCCTGGGGAATGCCCGGGAACGGTGTTTCGACGTCTGACCTCCCCTGCCCTGACAACCTGTGAAAAAAGAAACTGCATTTCCCAGTGAGAGAATGATGCTCGGAAAACTTCGGTCAACCTGTCTCTTGCTGATGCGCCTGATTTCCTGCCAGGTCTACTCTCAACACACCGCTAACCTGACAGCCTGTTCAAGAACGGGACTGGCTCGAGCAGGCGACCTGAAAACACGATGGTTTCCCGTCGTCCTGCGTGCCCGTCCCGGTTTTTCAACGGACAGCTAAGCTAACGTTCCCTCCATCAGCATCGAAGGACTTTGAACGATGAAACGAACGATCCAGACAATTCAGTTTCTGCTTGTTCTGATCAGTACGACGGCAGTGCTTGCAACCTTCGTTTCCTGCCCTGCGGATGGAGCAGATCGGTTGCTGACAGAAAATCCACAGCTCGCACGCTGGTTCGAGAACCAGGTTAAAGAAATTGAAGAGACCAAATCCCTGTTCAATTATGAAACTCTGGATGAGTGGACAGCTGCAAAACCAAAGCTTCGGCAGCAGCTGTTTGAAATGCTGGGGCTTTCACCGCTTCCCAAACGAACTGAACTGAATGCGGTGACGACAGGTGTCAGTGATTCTGATGAATTTCGAGTTGAACGCGTGCATTTTCAATCGATGCCCGGACTTTATGTGACCGGCAATCTGTATCTTCCCAGGCATGCCGACGGCCCCTTACCCGCGATTCTTTACGTTTGTGGTCACGGAAATAACAAAGTGAAGGATGTCAGCTACGGCAGCAAGACTTCGTATCAGAGACACGGCAGCTGGTTTGCTCGCAATGGATATGTCTGCCTGATTATCGATACACTGCAGCTGGGAGAAATCGAGGGTATTCACCACGGCACGTACCGCTACAACCGCTGGTGGTGGAATTCCCGAGGTTACACGCCTGCAGGCGTGGAAGCGTGGAACTGTATTCGGTCACTGGATTACCTCCAGAGTCGCTCCGAAGTCGATGGAAGCCGAATTGGTGTCACGGGCAGATCCGGCGGAGGAGCGTATAGCTGGTGGATCTCGGCTCTGGACGAACGTATTCAGTGTTCTGTCCCTGTTGCGGGCACAACGACGTTAAGAGATCATGTTGTCAACGGATGTGTCGAAGGTCATTGCGACTGCATGTACATGGTCAACACCCATCGCTGGGACTATGCCACCGTCGCAGCGCTGGTTGCACCGCGGCCACTGCTGCTGTCCAACACCGATAAGGATTCGATCTTTCCGCTCGAAGGCGTCATCGAAATCCATCGTCAGGTTCGTCACATTTATGACCTGTATCAGAAACCAGATCATTTTGGTCTGCAGATCACCGAAGGCCCTCACAAAGATACACAGGAACTTCATATTCATGCATTTCGCTGGATGAACCGCTTTCTGCGCCATAACGATGACATGATTGATACGCTGGCCGTGAACTTCTTCGAACCTCCGCAACTGAAGGTATTTAGTTCGCTTCCCTCAAATCAAAAGAACACGCGAATTGACGAGATATTCGTTCCGACGGCTCAGAGTCCCGGGGGAGAAATCTCTGATCGCTCCGTGAACCAGTTTCAGCCGGAAACAGCAAATAAACGCATCCACGAGATCGCCCTCCAATGCTTGCAGTCGTGGCCAGACTCGCATGAACACAAATATGCTGTCGACAAATCCGGCTTGCCCCTTAAAGCGGTTCCGCCGGGCAAGGTAACTGTCACGCGATACGAAACGGAATCACAGCCACTCGTCCCCATCGCCATCGACGTTCTGCAGAATCCGACGACGAAGCTGGAAACGTGTCAATCCATTACTGTCATCCCCGGTGATACGAAGCTTTGGAACGATTGGCAGAGTTATTTTCAGGCCGATGCGAAAACGGCTGGAAACACCGGGAATTCCATCGATGCTTTGATTCAGCAGGTCACACCAGATCATGCCGTCGCCTTCGTCTGGACGCGGGGGTACGGCCCAAATCAGTGGAAAGGTGACGATCGCAAGCAGATTCAGATCAAACGTCGATTTCAACTGATTGGTACGACCGTCGACACCATGCGCATCTGGGATGTTTGTTCCGCCATCCGAATGTTGCGGATGAACAACGAGGCGATCGCGATCAAACTGCAATCAACATCATCGAATTCCAACGTATGTTTGCTGGCTTGTTTGTTCGAGCCCGTGAAGATGTTGTCTCTTGTGAAACGAGACAATGATTCAACATCAGATACCGCCATACTGAATCTGGACAGAACAATCACAACGGAAGAACTTGTCGCGCTGGCATTAACGCAATGCGATATCCAGGTTGATGCGATGGAACCAGAGTTTGAATTTGCCGCAAAGGTTTCAGAATCAAGCCACTGGCCCGGCCACAAATTGACGGCACGTTGATGTCGGAACGATCTTGCAGAGGCCCCGTCCCTCAATCGAGAACCATGACTTATGGAGACTCGCATTGCCGGAAGTTTGTCCGGGGACTGAGGCTACTTCGTGACCGCCTGCAATTCGTTCTTTTGTTCTTCTGTGCCGTACTGTTCAATAAGCCGCGCACACTTTTCGCGAGTCTTCGGGTCGCTGCGGTTTTCGTACATCTGCAGCATGGCCTCGGCCACCTTCTGCTGTTGAGCTTCACGAACTCCGTAACCCAGTCCCCAGAGTGCTCGATCCCAGTTGTTCCAGTCGGGATCGCTGAGTACTTCGATGAGCTTGTCGACGACAGGTTCGTTTTTGTCCGGGCTCGTCGCCAGAGCAAAGTAGATGGCGTCATGATGAGATTCCGGAGTGTCCACCAGTTCGATCACCTGAGTCATCAGTTGATCACTGGTCTTTGCTCCCCAGAGTCCTCGCAGAGCTTCCCGTCGAATGCTGCGATCTGAAGACTTCAACAGATCCAGCACAATGTCTTCGGATTTGCCACTGATTGTTCCATCGCCAAACATCATCAGTAGATGAGAAATCGAGTGTCCAGGGCGGGCAGCTTCCGGCTTTGAAAGGACATCCTGAGCCAGAGCCAGATCTTCGGGCCTGCGATCCGTGTTGTACAAAGCGTACAGCGCCAACGTTACCAGATCCGGGTTCGATGACTGACACAATTCCAGAAGTCGTTCGCGATACTTTGCCTTTTCGAACTTCACGTCACCGGTCTGAGCCAGGGCCTGAGCAGCTGTGATGTTCTGAGCAACATCGTCGGCAAGCAATGCCGCTTCAACTTCCGCCAGCGCCGCACCACGTTTTGCCGCGGTGTCTGAACCAATAGAGCGAATGTCCTTCAGCCAGGTTTCGAGCGAGTTTTTACTTTGCTCTGCACCGAGCATGTTCAGACTGGCCGTTTCATTGTCCACCGGTTTGATTTGTATCGTGTTCTGGTTCGTTTGTTCCGTGTCGGACTGGATGGCAGGAGACTTTACAAAAGTGTTCAGCTCGTCTTCAGACATAACTCCGGATTTCCGTCCGATGACCTGTCCCTTGCGCATAACGACGAAGGTTGGAATTCTATCGACGTTCAATTGTCTGGCGGGCTTTGGATTCTTCGATACGTCCAGCATGTGAACGGCAATTGTCTTTGAATCGGCGAGCCGCTGAATCAAAGGTGTCATCTGCTGACAGGGTGCGCAATATGCCGCATGAAAATATAACAGGAATTCGGCCTGCATGTCCGCGTCCGGTGCTGAAGTGCTGGTCGCGGACGTCGCTGATCCCTCGCCCGCTCGTACGGGAACGGATGGGGCCATTTTTCCGATACTTGTCTTCAGTAGTGGACTCTTCGTTTTTGTGTAAATTCCAACCAGCAGCTGTAGTACGGAATCTCGATAGGCCAGTTCGCTGCTGAGCAGGTCATCCACATGTCTGGCAAACATATAACCGGGATGCTGCTGCTGAAACAGGAGTGCCAGGTTGTTGTCCGTCACCTCGTCTTTTCCTGCCAGCAATTCAGCAACTGCAATGGCAACGACCGGATCCAGTGGCGGTGTAAAATGTTCGTCTCCGGCGCTTCGCCACGCGCCGTATGTTTCTTCCGACGAAATCGCAAAGATCCAGCTTTCCAGCAGTCCCTGATGGGAGATGGGCTTTGATGTGAGCACCAGCTTCAACGCCTGAACCGGGGCTTCTTCGGCCAACCCAAACAGACGCCGTCGTTCCTGGCTGATCCATGTGTCGTCAGCAGAATTTTCTGCCATTGTTTTCAGAAGCTGTAGTTTCCTGACCGCCGTTTCGTCAAGTGGCTCAGACGCCAGAACCTTGTCTGGTAGTTTTCCATCCAGCCGTGCAAGCTCACCCAGCAGCCACGACGAATGCGCGGCTTTGCTGTTCTCGCGGCTGTTGGTCAAGTCGCCGGAGATTGCACTGAAGTCGGATGAAACAAATGTCGTCAATAGTTCTTTTATCGTCGAAAGGTCGTGTCCTTCGTTGACGGTTTGGTAGTGGATCAGTTCTCCCATTGATTGCAGGATGTTCAGCTCTTCCTGAGACCAATCCACTGGCGCACGTTGTTGCAACCAATTTGTAGCAGCCTGCAGATAGTCGTCGATCCAGTCGGGAAGTTTCGCGTTGAATCTCCTGGCGTATGACGCGCTGAAAGGAAACTCCATGGCGTACAAAAACGTGGGATGATAGCTGGATTGAAGTGGCCGCATTGATTCGACAACGTCACGCCCCGCGATCGCTTCGTTCAGCCAGAATTCCCGGATCTGTTCCGGGGACGGTTTTTCAATCAGCATGTCGGCAGTAATCTGTTCACCCTGCTTCAGGCGACGGTTGATGTACTTTCCATTCGTGGCGCTCGTTCCCATGGCGACCGACGTTTGCTCTTCGGTATAGACTGGTGTTATCGTGGTGTTGGAACTGTTGAGTTGCGTGAACGGAACCAGGTTGGTGCTCGCAACGGCGGCGTTGGTACCACTGTAGGATGCTGCCGGAGCCATCGACGGCGAAGATGTTTCGCTGCTTTCGGACGAACTGGTGACGGTAGGGCCCTGCTGCATTTCGATGATCACGTTATCCGGAATCAGACTGGAAATTTTCCAGGTGTCGCCGACTTTGATCAGTTCCATCTGTGTGGGAGCTGATGTGACTGTCACACCGTTCGATGAGTCCCGATCGACTGAACGATTGGTTGCAATGGCTGTATCGCCGTTAACGGTGACCTGCCAGGAAGGCTTCGATTTCTGTTCTGCATTGGTCACTTTTGTTTCGTCGGTCGTCTGAATTGTCTGCAGGTTCTGAAGTTCCATGGTCAGTTCCGTTGCGAATGACTTTGGATCACTGAGTACACCCGCGGCCAGACGCAGTTTCCTGGAATACTCCTCGACACTTTGTGTGGGCGATGGCCGGGCTCCCTGAAACAGCATCGACATATTCAACCCACCCGCCATTTCCTGATAAGCCGCCAAAGCTTCCGGCGACGGTTTGCCGTGACGGTATTTATCAACGATCAGGTTCATTCGGCCAACTGCCTGAAGAAAAGCGGCCACCTGTTGCTGCTCTGTGGCTCCCTCTGCTCCCTCCGCATTGCCAAACGCAGCTCCCAGGCCAGCGGCCATCTGCATCATACTTGTGGTTCGCAGCATCAGGCCGGCAAAGCGGTCGATCTCGTCGTCCGTCGTAATCTCGAAAAGCTGTTCCATAGTCTTCGATGGGGCCTCCGAATCTTCGCCGTTGATTTCGCTGACGTAATCCACAAGTTCCTGCGGCGTGGCAAACGTTGGCAGTGTCTTCACACGTTTCCACGTCTGAACCGTGCCCACACTGCCGCTGAAGTCGACAGGGCGTGGAGCAGAACCGTCGCTCGGTGCCCACGCGATCGTCAGCGTGTTGTCTTCGACTTTGTAGATGCCAGTGTACAGCGGCGGGGCGTCCGGCATGTTCACTCGGAAGACATCGATCTGATATGGTTCGACATCATAGTTCAGTCGCCGATTGAACTTGCTCTCGTGAGTCCCTCGAATCATTGTCCATTCCGTCGGTGACGTGCGAAGTTGCAGGTTGGATTCATGACTCCAGATCCCTGTCCCCGTGATCTTTCTGAGTGTCCAGTTTCCGTCCAGAGCTGCATCCATGTTCACGGAGTTGGAAAGTGTGGATTCCGGTGACGACAACCTGTTCAGGCCTTCGCCCTGCATAAGATCCGCTACGTGGCGTTCGACGATCTTTGCCGCCAGGGATTCTCGCCGCTCGTATCTCTCTTTGACTTCGATCAGGTTCAGTTCCGCAAGTTGCAGTCGTATCTGCTGAAGCTTCATCTGCGCCTCAAACGCCGTGTGAACGGCACTCTCCAGTTTCTGTTTCAGGGCCGCAACTGCCTTTGCATCCGGCGATTGCTGAGCTGCTGCTTTTCGGTATTCCATTGCAGCCTGACGCGATGCGGCCTCGGCAGATTGGTATTGAGTTTCGGCGGCCTCCCGAGCAGCCTCCATAGCCGTTCGATCGGCGGGTTGCGATTCAATACCTGCAGCGAGTGGGGATGTATTCTGCGTGTGCGTTCCCGCCAATCTGCCCAGTCGAGCGGTGTGCTCATTCTGCACTTCGAGCAGCTTTGCGTTCAGGCGTTCAAGCTGTTGTTCCAGGCGGACCACATTGGGATGCGTCGGGCCATACTGCGATTTCTCTTTCTCAAGATCTAGTTCTGCCTTGACGATCTCCATGCGAAGGAATTCTTCAACATTCGTAGCAGAAGCCTGAGATGTCGAACCGGCATTCGGCAATAAAGTTTCCGTCGCTGATTGCTGAGCTGCCTCAGGAGTCTGTTGCTGACACAAGGCAATTTCAGCATGCCATGCAAACAGGCATATCATCAGAAGAATTCGGTGAATCATGGTCGCATTCCCTTTCTGCTGTCGCCCCTCCGGGGGTTTGGCTTGTTTTTGGCTGGTGTCCGATGACTCTCGTCTCCGGCAAGGCAAGGGGCTGTCGTCGCTCCGCGACTGGGTTAGTCTCGCAGTGTCTCCCTGAGATTGCTCAGGGTCGCTTCTAGTTGATCGAGTTTGCTGGAGTTGTCCCATTCGAGATCGAATTCGGGAACATCCGAAACGCTGGATTTGGTTGGTGTGAGTGCTTCTTCTGAATCGCCAGGTTCAGCGGATTCAAATTCATTGGAAGCCTGTGTACTCTCAGGGGAAGATCTGAATTGTGACTTTGACATCCATAGCGCTGCCGTCGCGATTACGATCGCAGACATCAGCCCCATGAACCCGAGCAGCCTTCTGCGACCAGGATGTTCAGGAGTGATTCGCAACTGCAGTACTTTGGGTAGTGGTACCTGCGACGGCTGCTGTACGTGAGCCAGACAGTCTTCCAGCAATTGTGCGACAACTTCAGCTGATGTGAATCTGGCGGCCGCGTCCTTGGCCAGCAGTCGATCAATGACAGAACATAACCATGACGGCAGATCTGTGCGAAGTTCCTGCACCGGGCGGTGTGGATGGTCGGTGATTCTTCGAAGAATGCCGTAGGGCGTTTCGGCTCGGAACGGCGGGTGACCAGTGGCCATGGCGTACATCATGCTGCCCAGACTGAACAGGTCGCTGCGAGCATCGATGCCTTCCCCTTTGGCCTGTTCAGGGCTCATGTATTGCGGTGTGCCGGCAATGACTCCGCTCCGCGTCAGGCTGGCATCGTCGGCGGCTCGAGCCAGTCCGAAGTCGGTGATGAGTACTCGTTCCACGTTCTCCGGCAGCAGAACGTTTCCGGGTTTGATGTCTCGATGAACAAGTCCCTGATCATGGGCTGCCGCGAGTCCGCGAGCGGTTTGCATGGCAATTCGCAGGATTTCCGGAATGGATAGCGGGCCGTGGCGGTCGATGCGTTTCTGCAGCGATTGGCCTTTGATGTAAGGCATAATCAGATACGGCAGATTATTGAATTCGCTGACACCGTGAATGGCGATCACGTTGTCATGAACAACAGCCGCTGCCGCCTGGGCTTCCCGCCCGAAACGTTGTCGGGCGGCTCCACTGCTGGCATAGTGAGGTGCCAGCACCTTGATGGCGGCATAGCGATTTAATGAAGCGTCGAAACCTTTCAGTACAATACCCATTCCACCCCGGCCGACGACACCGGAGATTTCGTAGCCCGCAAAACGTCCCAGCATATGTGGATCATCAGTTGGAGAAAGAAAGTCCAGATTTACTGGTGCGGGTGACTTCAGGCTGGCGATTGTTGCATCACATGGGACGGGATCATCGGGTGTGCGTACGGGATTTTCCGATGAGCTCAGAAAACTGCGAGCGTCGCTCCATAAGGAGGCATGAGCTGTTTGCCGTTGCAAAGCGCGGCAGCAGGTCACACATGTGTCCAGATGCAATTCGAAATCGGCCTGCTGTTGTTCATCAAGCTCATCAGCCAGAAAGGCTGCAATCAGGGCCGGGTCACAGGAGGTCATTTTCATACCAGACTCATTCCTCCTGTAACTTCTCAATCTCTTGTTTCAGTCGCTTCATCACTCGGCTTCTTGATGCGTAGACGCTGCCGCGGCTGCGCCCGAGCCGGGTCACAACGTCATCGATTTCTAATCCTTCAACAGCGGTGAACCAAAAACTGTTCCAGGTGTCGTCAGAGAATTCGCTGCGAATTGCGGCTGCGGCCTGCTGGAAGAGCTGGCGACGGTACTCGGTGTCCAGAAGGTCCGAATGGGTTTCATCGTGCACCTGACACTGCCGGAGCAATTGCTCAACTTCGTCAGTTCCCGAGGCTCGATCAGGCGATCTGCGCGTCAGTGCGTTGAGTATTGCGTTGTTGGCGACTGTCCGCAGCCAGGTTCTGAATTTTCCGCGCGTGGCATCAACTTCCCATCGTTCGACTGCACGGGAAACGGCGAGCAGGACCTGCTGCACAAGATCATCAGCGTCGGCCGTCTGTAATCCTTTGATGCGAGCCAATCGGTGAATCAGTGGCTGATAAATCTGAACAAATTCGTCCCATGCCGCCGCATCATTCGCATTGCGAACGCGCAGGAGTAAACTGGGGCGAGTGTCCGGAGATTTCATAAAGGCCTTTTATTTCTGTTTGAATCGAGCCGCATTGTAATACACACGGCAATTCGCAACATTTGACATCACATGTTGAACTTTCTGGAAACTCTTTTCGAAACCGGCGAATTGACCGTGCCACGGTTGGTGCCTGAAGAATTGCAGCACGGGACGCAGAAGCAGATGCCCAACTTCCAGCGTACCCTGGAACGACTCCATTCTGCAGAAGCCACCTGGCGTCTTCAGCTGCCTGGCGAACCACCATCATTTCTGGCTGAAGTCGCAGCAGATGCGGCGAGAGTGGTACTTGCCATTTGTCAGGGTATTGTCTATCGCGAAACCGAAATGACGGACATTACGCATATCGTGCAGCAGGCTGGATTCCTCGCAAAATACACGATGCATGGTGAACCTGCTTATCACTACAGTGTCGACATGCTTTTTCGATTCCTGCCGCAACTGCTTGAGCGAGCACAGCGCCTCTCCTTAAATGACCCGCTTGTCGAATTCATCCTCGAACTGATGAAGCCCTGGCCTCTGTCAAGTGTTGGTATCCGCCAGCTGCGTGTCAATACGACGCCTCCTGCTTTGCGGCATCCATCGCTGTGGAGAATGTATGTCGATCGAATCATCACACAGCAGGATCGTTCCCGGACAGAGTGCGAGCTGGTGCGTGAGGCCGTTGCTGCAGCCGGTGGGCCGTTCGAAATCCTGCCAAAGCCATTCATGGACAACCCGAAATGACAACACTACAGGACGCCATCGCAACCGCCGGACGCGTTCAGCACCAGCTGATTGACCCGCTTAAGTGCGAATACGTCGGCAAGGACGAAGTCATTGATCTGCTCGGCATTTGCCTGGTCGCCGGCGAGAACCTGTTTCTGCTTGGACCACCGGGAACGGCAAAGAGTGCGATTGTCAGATCATTGGCCCGACGACTGGATGGGCGTGTCTTCGACTACCTGTTGACGCGGTTCACGGAACCGTCTGAACTGTTCGGACCATTCGATATTCGCAAACTGCGTGAAGGAGACTTGTTGACGAATACGGAAGGCATGCTTCCGGAAGCGGATGTTGTTTTTCTGGATGAGTTGCTGAACGCCAATAGTGCGATTCTGAACAGCCTGCTGATGGCGCTGAATGAACGTGTGTTTCGGCGAGGAAAAGAAACACGAAAACTGGGCTTCGTACTCACCGTCGGAGCCAGCAATCGACTCCCGGAAGACGAAGCGCTCAGTGCCCTTTTTGATCGGTTTCTTCTTCGAGTACGTTCTGACAATGTTGCCCCGGAAATGCTGACCAGCGTTCTGGAAGCTGGCTGGAATCTTCAGCGTTCAGAAGCAATCGCACCCGCTGATCGGATATCAATGGATGACCTGCGATTCATGCAGAATTGCATCTCAGCGATGGATGTCAGCGAGGTCCGAAATACATACGTCGAACTAGTGCATCGCCTTCGGCATGCCGGAATAGAGATTTCCGATCGCAGAGCTGTGAGGCTTCAGCGTCTGGCAGCGGCCAGTGCAATGCTGTGCGGACGGACAAAAGTGGCCATTTCAGATCTTTGGGTTCTGCGTTATATCTGGGACACGATGGAACAGATCGAAGTGCTGGCAAAGATTGTGAACGATACGATCCGGAATGCGACGGAACCTGCGGAGGCGGATGCTGAGCCATCTTTTGGTGCCGAAAGGAATGTCCATCCACGATCGGCCGCCATCGAAGCTCCCTGTCCGGAACACCTGTCGCGTGATCTTGATCAGATTGCCCGGCACCTGGAATCCGCTCTGGAGGATTCGAATCAAAAGTCGTGGATTCGCGATCGACTGGGATTACTTCTGTCGCGAATTGAATGGGTGCAGAATGACGAATCTCGCCTGTTTCTGCGCGATCGTGTCCGCAGCATGCTGGAAGAACTTAGCGCATGACTGCACCTGAACCAAAGAAAACGATGATTGCACGGATGCCTCTCTCGCAGTCATTTCGAGCCGCAACATTGCGGACGAACGAAAATATTCTCTCATGCATTCGTGAAGATCTGCTGTGGCTTCGCTTTGATGGCGACGAAGACGAAGGCTGGCGGTTGCTTGCACCCATTGCAGAGGGTCCGTTGTTGCTTTGTGATGATCAGAATCGGTTGACTCCGGTCGGGAAGCATGTTCCTGCAGAGCGTTTGCCGGAACTGAACTGGCAAAAGCCTTCAGAGGTTCTTGCGGTCTCACTGCCAGTATCCCGAATGATGCACTTCAGCATTCCGCGGATTCAGTTAACACTCGTTCGAAGCGAAACAGAACGACCCGCGTCCCTGTTAACAACGAGCTGGGAAGCGTTCGAACTATGGGCCGTCGATGCACCTGAGTTACGGCTGAAGTGCTGTCGATTCGGCATCCTGAAACAGGTTGATTCGACCACTGAATTTCGAGTTGCAATTACTGGTGATCCGCTGCCTCCTCTTTCGGGAGACCGTTTCTGGATGGAGGACAACATTGCCGTACCACTGGGATGTTCGTGGAAGCCTGCTGTCGATACTCAGACACTCCGGTCGACGTTTGAACGCAACCTTGATGTCGAACCATCCGATCCCGGGCTGCAGGATCTTCTCTGGATCTGGCATCCCGATAATGGTCTGAACTTTCTTTGTGCATCAGACTTTGTTCCTGCTCTTCGAACGAATATCAGGAGCACACGTGCAGGACTGCGGGCTGGTTCTGATTGATCAGCCGAACGGATTCATGTGCCAATTCTTGCCGGAGCAGGCTTGCTTCGTCAGACCAACACGATGACAGTCTTGAGAAGTACGATGGCAAGTACGTTGACAAGTTTGCGATGTGCGGTCAGTCGGGCGGAAGCAGATCAGAATCGCCAAGGCTGCGCGCCTTTCTGCTGCCTCCCTTTCGGATGGTTTTCTTTCCGGGAAGGAATCCCTCGGCAGAGGATTCATCGGTGATCACCGGCATCATTTCGGTGCGACTGTCTGTGGAGACACCTGAGGTTGGGCGATCTGGTCCAAGATAGACTTTGTAACTCATTCCGGCGAATGACAACTGATCCCCGGGCAAAAGCGCGCCTCGCAGTACTCTCTGCCCGTTCACTCGAGTTCCATTTGTGCTGCCAAGATCCCGCATGTACAGCAACCCATCCGTCTTCACCAGGATGCAGTGCATTTTCGAGATGCTGGTGTGTTCAACGACGAGGTCGCACAACTTCGCGCTGCGACCAACGACAGTAATGTCTTTGGTCAGCGTGACAGGCTTTCCGCCGGTGGTTGGAATCAGCTGCGCAAGCATCGTAAAACGTTCGCATTGATCTGCAGGGAACAGGACAAACAGAATTCATCCTGAATTTGAGCGAGCGGGATTTCGGAATGCAACTTCTCAAAGTCCAGCGAGAGGCATTTCGGTCGATCCAGCCGGGCAGATCCATCTATTCGTCACGGTTCGCTTCCAGAACCGACAGAAACGCCTTCTGAGGAATCTCTACTTCCCCGAATTGGCGCATTCGTTTCTTGCCTTCTTTCTGCTTCTGCAGAAGTTTCCGCTTTCGGGTGATATCGCCACCATAGCACTTAGCGGTGACATTCTTGCGCAGTGCCGAAATCGTTTCGCGGGCGATGACTCGCATGCCGATGGCCGCCTGAATGGCGATTTCAAACTGGTGCTTGGAAATCTCCTGCTTCAGGCGTTTCACCAGAGCTCGTCCCCGACGATCCGCCGTTGATCGGTGAACAATCGTGGAAAGAGCATCCACCTTGTTGCCTTTGACAAGGATGTCCATCTTGACGAGATCCGCGGCCTGGAAGCCGATGATTTCGTAGTCCATCGTTCCATAACCGCGGGTCACGCTCTTCAGCTTATCGTACATGTCGTACACGATTTCACTGAGGGGTAATTCGTAGTGAATCTGGGCTCGCTGCGGTCCCAGAAATTCCGTGTTGCGAAAAATGCCGCGACGATCCTGACAAAGCTGCATGATCGTACCCACGTTTTCGGAAGGAACGATAAAGCTGACGTGGGCGATGGGTTCACGAAACTCTTCAATTTGTCCGGCGTCCGGGACATCCTGCGGGTTGTCGATGATCAGTGTCTGACCATCCTTTGTCACAATTTCGTACGTAACGTTGGGGGCCGTCTGAATCAGGTCCATGTCCTGTTCGCTTTCCAGACGCTGCTGCACAATCTCCATGTGCAGCATGCCCAGAAAACCACAGCGAAAACCAAATCCCAGCGCATCGGACGTTTCAGGAAGGAATGAAAAACTACTGTCATTCATGGACAGTTTCTGAAGCTCTTCCCTCAGCGTTTCAAAGCCCGTCGCGTCGATCGGGTACATGCCGCAGAAAACCATCTGTTTTGGCTTTTGATAACCCGGCAACGGCGATGCTGTCCCCCCCTGTGCAAGTGTGACGGTGTCACCGACAGTGACCAGGCTTAGATCCTTGATTCCTGTCAGGATATAGCCGACCTGCCCCGGCCCGAGATGGCCGCAGGATTTCATGTCGGGGCGAAACTGTCCAAGCTCCAGTACGTCCGCCGACATACCAGCACGCATGAATCGAACCTTGTCACCAACTTTCACTTCGCCTTCCAGCAGACGGACATAGGTGATCACACCTTTGTAATTGTCGTACTTGGAATCGAAAATCAACCCCTTCAGCGGCACATCCGTTGTACCGGTAGGCGGTGGAATACGTTTTATGATCGCTTCGAATACGGTTTCAATGTTTTGACCGGTCTTTGCACTGACCCGTAGCGCGTCGGTGGCATCCAGCCCCAGAACGCTTTCCACTTCTTCCAGAACTTCGTCAATACGAACCACTGGCAGGTCGATCTTGTTCACAACGGGGACAATTTCCAGATTCACGTTGATGGCTGCGTATGCGTTGGCAACCGTCTGCGCCTGAACTCCCTGAAACGCGTCAACAATCAGTAGCGCGCCCTCACAGGCGGCCAGACTTCGATTGACTTCATAATGGAAGTCGACGTGGCCGGGCGTGTCGATCAGATTCAGTTCGTAGGTATCCCCTTCGAATTTGTAGTTGATGGTCACCGATCGCGCTTTCACGGTGATGCCACGTTCGCGTTCGATATCCAGATCGTCCAGGATCTGTTGCCGAAATTCACGTTCGGTAATTGTCCCGCTCTTCAGCAACAACTGATCGGCCAGTGTGCTCTTGCCATGGTCGATGTGAGCAATGATGCTGAAATTGCGAATGAACTTCGGGTCCATAATTCGTGCGACAACGTTGAAAGGGTTGTTTCGGCGATTTCTGTCGAAAATGACCGGGCAAAACTGCCGCGTATGTTACGGAAGGCAGTAGGCATCGGTCGAGCGTCGAATTCGCAGAATCCTGCCGCAGAGAACAAGCTCACCGATGGGCCCTTTGCGGAGAAATTGCCGGATTTCCCCGAAATGTTGCAAATGGCTGCTTGCGGTGGTGAGCGACGGAAATCGCTCGATTACCACCGTGACAGAAGAAAGGCTGTTCTGCGACGGATCGTCGGGGCCAGTGACCTCGTGCAAATCCACAAACATTTCGCTTCATTTGATGAACCCCGGGGGCGGTTCGCTACACTGACGGCCCCCTGCTCTTCCCACCCGGAAACGCCGAGGGGCAAAATCGACATCATCCGAAACCCTGAATTCATTTGGATTCACTATGTCCAGAGTCCTGAAACGATTCGAATCGGTTTGCCTTCTGTTGCTTGTTTGTTTCCTGATATTCAGTTGCAGAGTGCGTGCAGAAGGTCGTGATTCCACAACGGACAAACGCCCCTGGCCTCTGGAAGCATGGAAGAACGTTCCTTCGTACCGATGGGTCAATGACACGGCACCGATTCGCTCACTTCTCTACACAAATGAATCTTTTAACGGGAAGCCAACAGAGGTTTTTGCCTTCTACGCTACACCGGGGAGTCTCGCTGGCAACCCGCAACTGGATCGTAACCTCCCGGCGGTCGTGTTGATTCATGGCGGTGGGGGCACCGCCTTCGCAGAGTGGGTTCAGCTTTGGGCAAAACGAGGCTACGCTGCCATTGCGATGGATCTTTCCGGAAGGCAACCGGCGGCTCCTGAATTTGATCCGGACACACAAGAATTGATCGTCGTACGTGACCATCGAAAGATTATTCGTACTCGGCTGCCAAATGGCGGACCCGAACACGGCCACACTGAAAAATTTCAGAATGTTGGCGGCGATCTCAGCGATGACTGGCAGTTTCATTCTGTCGCTGCCGTGATGCGGGCTCATTCGTTGCTTCGTAACTGGCCGGAAATTGATCGTAATAAGACTGCCGTAACCGGCATCAGCTGGGGCGGCTATATGACGTGCCTTGTTGCGTCTCTCGACGATCGATTTCAGGCAGCAGTGCCTGTTTACGGATGCGGGTTTCTTTACGAAGGTGAATCTGTACAGAAAAAACAAATTGATTCTCTGAGTCAATCCCAGAGAGAGGACTGGATCAACAACTATGACCCATCAGCCTGGTTGCCACAGTGCCGGGTTCCCATTTTGTTCGTGAACGGAACAAACGACGTTCATTATCCCTTGAACAGCTATTCTCGCAGTTTCGATCTGGTGCCAGGCTCAAAGCAGATTCGAATTGAAGTCGATATGCGTCACGGTCATCCACCGGGATGGGAACCAAAGGAAATCGGTGTTTTTATCGACCATCATCTGCTGGGAACAGAAGCCTTGCCGACATTCGGGAAACCTGTCCAGAAGGGAAGCGAAGTCATTGTTCAACTGTCGAGCGTCGTACCAATCGATCGAGTGCAACTTCACTACACGACGGACGATGGGTTGCTGTCAGGTCGAAAGTGGCAATCGGTCGACGCGCAATTTCAGGCTGACAGGAATGAGGTGACAGCGAAGCTCCCGGATTCTGCCACCGTTGCATTGCTTTCAGCGACTGACAATCGTGGGGCTATGGTTTCAACCGAAGTGATTTTCTGCAAATAATAATCATCGCGTCACTTCGAATGCTCTGGTGCAAACCTCACGGGACACCAGGCGTGCCATCCAATTTGTTCATGACATCCAGCCGGGACGACTTTGTGGCCACAGACGATTGTAAGCCAGTGACCGAAGAAGTAACTGCAAGCACCCACCAGTTTCGTCCCTGTGACGAATCGGGCGACGCTGCGCCAAAAGAATTGAATGGTCTCACCACGGGAGTTTCAGGCAACGAACCGCATCAGGTGCCCCCGGAGGATGATGCATCGGCGGAACCGTCCCGAATGGTCCGGGAAAGAGACCTCGGCCCACAGCCAATTGCTGATCTGATGAAAGAACTCGGCATTAAACCTCACGATCTGGTGGCAGCTTCAACCGAACAGATCACGCACAAGATGGTTTCGCGAGCGATGAAGGGGCGATGGCTGACTCGCAACACAATGAACAAAGTGATTCAGGCATTCAATTCTGCTTCCGGGCAGCATCGAAAACGCAGCGATCTGTTTAACTATTAAAGTATCCGGGCCCTCGGCACGGACAGACACCCAGATTACCCCTGTTGCATGCCTGCATGGTTCGCGACCCTGTAGAGCCGGACCCCGCGATAAGGGACCCCGCAATATCGGACCCTGTAAAGCCGGACGTTGTAAAACAATTGTAAAGCAGTCCGTTTCATTTCCTCCTGATCTTTGAGGCTGCGTACGAGAACTCTATCGTGCAGTCGTTCCGAAGAGTTGACACTGGGGGAAAAGAAGATGCGTTACCTGTCACTGATGCTTGCTGGTTGCTTGCTTGGAAACATTGTCCCGTCATCGAACGCTCAGGCACCTGACAATTCGGCGTCAGATGAGCGACCCGCAGATGGTATGGGGTATGCCTACATCGACGACGACGATCGGCGATCGCTTGCTGATCTGGGGTTCCGTATTGACAAAGAACAGTCTCAAAACCTGAAGATAAGGATCTCTGCGACCGGCGCGAACGTCGAACCAATTGGCGGTTACCGGGGAATTCAGGGAAGCAACCGCTACACCGCTGAGGAACTGGGACTGATCCTCAGTGGTCAACATATTGTCCGAGTTGTCACGGAATTCGATAATGGCACCGTTGTCACGGGGCGAGTTCTGGAAGGACGCTGGGGCAGAATTCCGGAGCGGAAACTGGGGTCCGATAACAGGATCGATTTTCTGGCAACAACAACAGAAATGTTTCCACTGGAAATTACGATTGACCCGCAGACTCAATCCACAGGATTTCGGCGGACCATTGTGATGCTGAATGGTCGCCCTCGCTTACGGTGTCTCTACAACATCGTCGATGGTCAGATTCGCAACCTGGAAGTGCAGAGTCTTGGTGGACACGGTCTTCTTGTACAACAAAAGACCTTGCGGCACCCACATAGCGAATTACCGATGGACGACACGGCTGCAGGGAAAACGGTTCTGACGTCCGTGGAAACGGCCAGGGAACCCGTGAGTCGGTCAGAATGGAATGCGAGGGACATGGAAGGACGCTGGGCATTGATCGCGAATCAGGTCGCGCAGGATTCTTCAACCGCCGGAATCTGGGTCGAATACCTGAAGCAAGAGAAAGAATTTCAATTGCTTGAATGGATGGCGATTTACATTCCGGATGCGTTTAAGTCATACGGCGCCGGCGCGGCTCTGTACGAACTTGACGCTCCGCAATGGATTCGAGTGTCCGCCTGGCATTGCAACACAGCCCCCTACCTTGGGCATGGAGAGCAGGCTGCCCAATCACTGCTCACAGCAAAGCCGGGGCTTGCAGAAGACTGGCTCGCGAGGCACAAAGAAAACATCGATGTGTGGAGCGGGGCTATTGATGCGTACTACAAACAATTCAAGTCCGACAAACTTGCAAGACAGGATTCATCGAAGTATCTGCCCCCTCTGCAGCCAGCCAATGTCTTCGCCCACTTGAACAGTACCGATCCTGTCGTCGACTTTGGGCATCGTAAGACCGCTGTGACGGGTGAGCTCTACAGACATCAGCTCATCCGCGAAATCAATGGTGTCCCGGTCAGCGGACGACACAACAGCGATCTCAGACAATCGCTGCGAAAGCTGATTCGCCATGCCGACACAAATGTGAGAATTGCGGCTATTCTCGCGCACTCCTATTTTCTTCCGAGCGTAACAGAGATGGATCGACTTCAGGATTTCGTTACCGTAATCGATTCTCCGGAAGAAGAGGCCGCAGTGCGGGAGGCCGCACTGGTCGCCTACTCTTATCATGGGCACCCGCAAACGATCCTGAAGCTCTGTCAGGTCGCTCAGGACCCGGATCATCCGGCATGGAGCGGCGCGGTCAGCCGCATTGGAGATATCGGTGGCAAGTTTCCCCTGAAGGTGATCACTTCACTGGAGCCGGAAGACCTTTCCGAGCAGCAGTCGAAAATACTGGCTGATTCTGTTGCTCGAATTCAGGAACGTGTGAGCTCAAAGAAGATTCCGTCAGCGCGGAGCGTGGCGCGGCTGATTCAGCTTGCTGTCTTTGCAGAGCAGACCGGAGACAGGAACTCGTCTCTGATTCATCAATTGGTTATCTCCGAAGCGAAGTTGATGCCGCTTAAAAGCCGCGAGTCACTTCGCAATGAATTGTCCCTGGAACGACTGGGGGAGTTCTGGGTGCCAAAGGACGAAGAATCGTTCATAGCTGCGTTTGACAAACTTCGAATGCAGGTCACCGAATAGACTCGGTCCTGAAGGTGGCAGAATTCTGCCGGTAGCCCTGCCCTGCCAGAAGAACTGCCTACGCCTTAGCGCGGGGCCGTCGAACTCAGTCGCCTTTTGCGCAGAAATGCTGGCTGACCGGGAAGTACATGATTAAGATCGTGTCGATACCTTACGTCAACAGGTCGCGCCAAACAATTCGGCCTGATGACCATCGACGCCGTCTGGCAATGTCTCTGCCCAAAACACTTCGATAGTCTGAATTCGATGAGAATGATCACCGGGGCGCTCTTAATTCTGGCAGCCGAGCAGGCGTTTGCTCATGCCTTGCTGGTGCCGTTTCCCAACAACGTATTCGCGACGGAATTCCTTTATCCCGTCAGCATGGTTCTGGCGGTGCTTGGCATCGGGTTCTTGATATGGGGCATCGTGTCTGATCAGCGACAGCCGTCTACTTCCAGCAGTACAAAGCCTGATAAGTGACTGGCCGTTTTGCGGAATGCCGGAAGATGAATTGCTGAACACAACGTGCTGAACACAATTTGGTGGACACAATGCTGTCACGGCAATGGACCCTTGGTCATTCATTGTGCAGGAAAACAGGAAATGGGCGAATCCACTGATGCTGCCGATCGATTTGACAGTCGCATGCGCCGGATTGCTCTCTGGTCCGTTGTTTTTTCTGTTGCCATTGTGGTGTCGCCTTGGCTGCTTCGCACCACGAGGGCTCAGCATCTTCGAGATGCTGCCATAGCCCTCAATCAGCGCGACTTCCGTGAAACCCGGCGAATTGCAGATTTGGTGTTGAGTGATTCGCCGGACGATCAGCAGGCGGCTTTGTTTGGAGGATATGCTGCGGCCGGAAATTACCAGCATGAACAGTCAATCGACTACCTCGCGAGGTTGGCCAATGATGGAAGTGGATCTTACGAAAGTGTTATGGCTTCGTTTATTACCGGGCAGCGATGGGTAAAGCTCGGCAACCTGAAGGAGGCTGAGAATCATTTTTCCTATGTCATCAGGCACTGGCCATCGCACCCGATGGTAAATCGCGAGTTCGCCTATCTGATGCAGGTTCAGGGACGCTGCTGGGAATCTGTTGCTCCCATGCTGCGACGCATTCGACAGGGTATTTTCGGGCCCTCTGAGTTTCACATCGTCGGATCACCGGAAAACAGGTTTATCAACGACAGCCAGCTTATTAATCTCGCCAGGGCTCAGTATCCGGAAGATGTGAACGGAATGCTTCCCGAAGCAAGGCTGGCGATGCTGACTAATAATCCCCGCAGAGCCGAGGAATTGCTGGTTGGCATTATTCAGCGGCGACCGTCATTCGTGCAGCCTTACGTTGATTTTGGTCGATTGCTGATCGATGAAAACCGGCAGAGTGAATTCCTTCAGCTGGATGAAGAACTTCCGGATAGCGCCGATGAACACCCGGGCATCTGGATGAATCGAGGACTCTGTGCCGAAGCAACAGGAGATCTGAAGGCAGCCATCGGTTGTTTGATTCAGGCTGTGCAAATTGCCCCTAATCATGTGGAGGCCAACTACGCACTTTCTCAGTTTCTCAGCCGGGATGGACATAAAGAGTTTGCTCAGCATTTTGGAGAGCGAGCGAGGATACTGGCCGAGATTGAGTTGGCAATGCCTGAATTTCATGATGATCCCACCATCGAACAGTCAAAGACACTGTCACATCAGTTTGAATCGCTGTCTCGTCATCTTGAAGCAGCGGCCATCGCGCAATTCGCAATCAATATGGCATCCGGCCAACCGGAGTGGGCTGTCGAAGCAATCAGGAGAAATGCCAGAGCACTCATGAAACAGCCGAACGGCCTGTTTCCGAGGTCTGCCAGCGATGAATTCCGGGCCATCGTCTCCACTTACCCGACAGACTTGTCAGGGCGGAGTCGACATGTCGCACCAGCAGTCAACTCAAAACCGATCCCCTTAATTCCGGCGGCAAGATTCGAAAATACAGCGGTTGCTTCAGGCCTGGATTTTGCTTACTTCAATGGTTCCAGAACGATTCGGGGAATGGAACACATCTTCGAAACCACTGGCGGTGGGATTGTTGCTGTAGATGTGGATCAGGATTCTCAACCTGACCTCTATCTCACCCAGGGGGCACCACTCTGGCAGGATGACTCGTCACGTCCGGTGGATCAGGAAACTCCGGAAGACAAGCTCTTTGCAAATCGCAATGGTCAGTTTCGTGATGTGACGATTGCCAGTGGTCTTGGCGACAGGTTGTTCAGTCAGGGGGCGACGACAGGTGACATCAACAATGATGGATTTCCGGATATCTATCTTTGTAACCTGGGATCAAATGCCTTTTACCTGAACAATGGCGATGGGACGTTTTCAGAAATCACCCTTCAAACTTCGACGGCGGGCGACGTCTGGTCTCTGAGTGCTGCGATTGCTGATCTCAATTCAGACTCACTGCCAGATTTGTATGTCGTCAACTATTTGAAGAAGGAAAGTGTGTTCGATCGCCTTTGTAAGAAGAATGGTGAACCGCTCACGTGTGCTCCAACGATGTTTCCGGCGGAACAGGACCGGCTATTCATCAACCTCGGGGACGGAAGTTTTGCAGATCAGACGCAGCAATGCGGCATCGTGCGTCCCGACGGAAAAGGGCTGGCGATTCTGGTCGCCGACTTCGATCAGGCGGGAGGACTGGAAATCTTCGTCGGAAACGACACGACTCCCAATTTCTATTTCGTTGATACTTTGCAGAGTGGCCATGTCCTGGCGTATGAAGACCAGGCGATTACCAGTGGACTGGCGGTTGACGGAACAGGCAGGAGTCAGGCGACAATGGGCACGGCGTTCGCCGATATTGACGGGAATGGTCTTCCCGATCTGTTCCTGACTAATTTCTACAAGGATGCGAACACCTTCTATCTTCAACCAGCGAGACACTCGTTTATCGATATGACTCGTTCAGCCAATCTGTATGAATCCAGTATCGAAACTCTGGGCTTTGGTACAGAGTTTATCGATGGCAATCTGGATGGGTTTCCTGATTTGTTCGTCACTAATGGTCACGTTGACAGGACTTATGCAACTGGTGATCCGGATGAGATGTCGCCGCAACTTTATATGAACCAGCAGAATGGTCAGCTTCAGCTTTGCGATTCCGGCGAGGTTGGTGAGTACTTTAATGGTAAGTACCTGGGCCGCTCCGTCTGTCGCATCGATTTCAATCAGGATCTGCGTGATGATTTAGCCGTGCTTCATCTTTATTCACCGGTTGCTCTGCTGGAAAATCTGGCGACGGACAGCATCCCAGGACACTCCATTCGCCTGGACCTGCGATCCGTTCGTGAAGCGAGAGATGCCATCGGAGCCGTTTTGGAAGTCGTTTCCGCGGGTCACCGCCAATCGATCCAGCTCACTGCCGGCGATGGATATATGACATCCAATGATCGTGGAATCACAGTCGGCGTGGGAACCGCCACCAGTATTGATGAGCTAAGGATTCGCTGGCCCGGGGGAACGGAGGACGTGTTCCGGGGAATTCCGGCTGATCGTCGCTATGTTGCCATTCAGGGTCGCAAAAAACTGTATTCAAACCCGTAGCTTTCTGTTGAAAAGCCGGGACAGACACGCAGGACGACTGAAAACCATCGTGTTTTAAGGTCTTCCACTCAAGCCAGTCCCGTTTTTCAACAGGCTGTTGGCGGGGCTTTCGTATGATTCCGATTGTTGCCTGAAGCCAGGAAAAGAAGGCGGTCCACCCAACTGAGTGTACCGCCTTCTCTGTCTGTTTCAGTCCTCAAAAGCGTTGGCTATTGAGGTTCTTAATCAAGATCAATCGGCAACTCCTGAGGGCCTTCAACAACCGTGATCTGGATACCACTGGACCCCGGCTGACGCATATTCTCCGGAATCTTCGAGATCACAACTTCCACCTCTTTTGTCGTGCCATCCGGATTGAAGAACGAAGCAGGGTCCTGATTCGTTGGTTCCACCGGTAGTGATGGCAACACTCCAACGCTGTAGGTGCCCACCGGGATATTGTTCGCCCCGTTGTACTTCAGCTTGTAACTGCCAGATGCATCAACTTTTCCACTGGCCGCATATCCCTCTGGTGACAGGAACGTCACGGTGGCAGCCTCAGCCAAAGGCTTACCGCCTAGGTTGACCACACCGGACACCTGCGCCCAGGGGCCATTGTAACTACCGCCACCACCTCCACCGCAACCTGCCAGAGCAGACAAGGTGACAGACATTGACAGTACTAATCCGGCAAATCGCATTTTCTACTCCGAAGTATGTAAGTGACTCACAAAACATAAAGCTCATCCCGAAACTCGACTTCGGAAAGTACTAAGGCTTTGGAACTTATTCTGTGAGGCTCGACCTGAATTCTGGATACCCGAGAGCCCGGCAAACGCATGGCAGAGTGCTTGACCGCAATTCCCTGCCATGCTCAGCCAGGAATTCTAGTATTCACCAACGGTCTGACCGTCATCCCGGGTGGCGAGATACTTCAATGTTGGAAGGTTGATATTGTTGCTGAGGAACGAAACGTGTCCATCAGCAAACACAACCTGGATACCGCCGGTGTGGGCTGAAATCAATGGGTTGTTTGGTCCATGATTCTGATGAACACCTGGCAGGTCGTAGTTTTTCGTTCCGGGTGGATATCGTACCGAGGTCAGATTGAATTTTCGGTTGGTGGGACCATTCCAGCCTGTCGTACGACCATTTCCGTCGGTGCCCATCAGCCAGCCGTGCGGTACTCCGCCACGTACATCCACCTTCACGCCGTTTGCATCAACGGTCCAGTCGGATGTTTCACCCAGCATGATCGTGTTGGAGGTGCCGTCCGTAACTTTGTTTAGTCCGATGCATTCGTTCCAAACAAGGATGCCGCCGGCAGAGTGGTATCCATTTTGCGAATTCGTTCCGCAGCAGGTACCACCCCCTATTTGACGCAGCTCTACAAAATTGTCGGTGTTGGTTGTTGGAGTTGCGTTTGAAGTGCGATCTTCGTCAACAGCACCTGAGATGCCAACGTAAGAGGGAACTGTTTGGCGTGCGCCACCGTTCGTGTCCTGAATAATATTATCGAGGGGACTTGAAGGACACACCAGAGAAGTCAGTACGATACCATTGACAACCTGACCATTGGCGTTACCCGTCGTGCCTCCACCTGCTCCTGTCCAGCCGGGATGACTGCCACTGAAATTCAGCTGTGAATACAGGTTTGCCTGCTCGAAGTAAGGCAGCAGAGCCGGATAGAACGAGACTCCAAAACCGTTCTGTCGTTGATTCCCCATTGGGAACGTGTTGTACGTGTCGTGGTAGTTATGAAACGCAAGTCCAAGCTGTTTGAGATTATTCTTGCACTGCGTCCTCCGAGCTGCCTCGCGTGCTTGCTGTACAGCGGGAAGGAGCAAAGCAATCAGAATTGCAATGATTGCAATGACCACCAGCAACTCAATCAATGTAAAACCACGTGACCTCGTCTTACGCATAGCAGACTCCTGAAAAGTACGTTGGAATAACGGAACACACCGGTAAAACTACCACTGAATGGTGAGCGATGTCAACGCGTCAGAGGCCGCGAGCAGTGAACAATCGCAATACCGCTTGTTTTCAATCCGTTCCACATTGACACGCGTGGCAATCCGGATCAGTTGGCCAATGCACCCGAATCAACAGGTCAGCACTCACCGAAGCATTGAATTCGCCAGTTGTTTGCCACAGGGAGGGATGGTAGTTGAGATACCCAGCCCTTGTATTCGACAGGCATTGATCACCACGAATGCAGGTGGAAGCCTCAGGCTCCCTGGTTTGGGCGTCAATCAATACGAACTGCCATGTCGCTCAGGCGTTGTCGAGCATGGTCGGCCCATGGACCTCGGGAGTCATGCTGCAGGTACTGCTCCCACCACGATGCGGCCTCTTCAGGTCGTTGCTGCTGATCAAGGAGCTGGGCGTAGTGCAGTAACGCATCAGGGTTCCCCGGATGGATGGAAATGGCCGTCAGCAAAGCGTCTTCCGCCGCCTCAGGACGCTTCAGTTCTGCGTTCAGGCAACCAAGCTGAGTCCAGGCTTCGATGAAATCGGGGGCGAATTCAATCGCACTGTGGTAGCGTTCGATTGCAGCATCCAGACGGCCTGAACGATAAAGCGCATCAGCAAGATGGAAGTTGACATCAGCCGGATCAGGGAACGCCCCTCCCTTTTCTCGCATTGCCATCACAAGATCATCTCGAAGCAGCAGTTGTTCGGAGACCAGCAGGCTCATGGAGTTGCGAAAGGCATTCACCGCGGATTCAAACTCAGACTCTTCTGCCAGTCGACACCCTTCGTGAAACCATTCATCGGCCGTCCAGTCGCTCATAGAGCGGTCGCCCAGCGTCAACCGGGCTTCCATGATAGAAAACGAAACAGGAGATTCGTCAGAGGAACCTGCAACGCCACCATCAATTGGCCGAACCTGATTCACGCTGTCCCGAGTGCCGATCTCAACGGTTTCCAGATTCTCTTCCTCAGGGCGGATAACGTTCAGGCGTTCGACATTCTCGAAGTCCAGTAGCCGTTGCCCCGTGCGGGGATTCAGGACTCCATGGGCATCCCGCATCAGCACGTGCTTGTCCTGCACCAGCAAATTCAGCTGAGCAAGGGAGCGGTCGGTTCCGGCAAGAGTCTGTCCAAGTTCGCCAAGACTCTGTTCAATTCGCTTTGCCGAAATGCCTTCTTCCAGAAGTGCGGCCAGCCGTCGCGCGCTGGCGACTTCGCGATACTCGAAATAGGGCAATCGGCAAACACGGCGAACAGGTCGTATCAATCCAAGACGAGCCCACCTTCGAATCAGACGGACCGGGACATCGAGCAATCGTGACAGCATTGCGGGAGTATATGCGCGATGAATTTCATCGCGTCGTTCATTCAATCCGAGCAGGTGCAGCCAGTCCGATTCGGCAACAATCTGCAGCCCTTGTCCGTCTGCTATCAGTTGCATGGCATGTTGAAGTTTCCGGGACGTATGTCCATCTTCTTCAAGAGGCCAGCCCTCTTCGCCGACAACAAGCATGGAAGTTGTACTGGATACGGAATGCGTCGATCGACCTCCATATTGTTCCACCAGTGAAGCCGCCTCGCGATGCACCATTGACGCGAGTGTCCCAGTGAACGCGACGGTTTCACCGGCCAGCGGCAGCGAACTGTCGGTGGTCGGGTTGAGTCCCGGCTCATTGATCTTGCTCTGACTCTGTTGACCGGACTTGCTGCCTGTCTGGCCAGGAATTGTGGAATCGTGCTCAGCCATCATGCGGTCGCCTGAAGACGCCTCGATCTGCAGTTCAAATGCTCTCTCAATGTTGAAACTCCGCCCCGACATACGGTCGAATTCCGGAGAGCCCGTGAATTTATGGCGGGACAGACTTTCAGCCCGTCATTTTTCCAGCAGAATTCGACAGGCTGGAAGGCTGTTCCATGATTTTCTGACAACCCCGGATCAGTCAGCTGCGAAGATACCGTCGGAAAATTACGATGGGTAGCATTCAGGCCATTTCGTGACGCAAGAGTTCAAATTCGCACACAAATTCAGTCACGCCATGATTCTGAACGTCAAACTGCACAAAGTCTGTCGGTTAATTGTTTCGTTATCCACCAAAGCGGGCCGTTCCTGATTCCCGCTGACCACCGCTCTCACAACATCCGAAAGAACAACAAATGTCAGTCCTTCAGAATGCCGACCCCGCTATCTGGGAAGCCATTTGCCACGAACGCAGCCGTCAGACAGAAGGTCTGGAACTTATCGCCTCCGAAAACTACACCAGTGCTGCCATTATGGAAGCCGCTGGGACCGTGCTGACAAACAAGTACGCAGAAGGTTATCCCGGCAAACGATACTACGGTGGATGTGAAAATGTAGACGTTGTCGAGAATCTGGCGCGGGAGCGAGTATGTCAGCTGTTCGGGGCAGAACATGCGAATGTGCAGCCTCACGCCGGATCCCAGGCCAACATGGCAGTTTATCTGAGTGTCGTTAAGCCCGGCGATACGGTGCTCGCCATGGACCTCGCACACGGAGGACACCTCACGCACGGTATGCGACTGAACTTCAGCGGTCTGCATTACAATGCAATTCACTACGGTGTCAGGCAGGATGATCATCGCATTGATTTCGATCAGGTTGCCAGCCTTGCTCGCGAACACAAGCCGAAGATGATCATCGCCGGTGCCAGCGCGTATCCTCGCGAAATTGATCATGCAAAGTTTGCGGACATTGCCAAAGAAGTTGGCGCGGTCCTGATGGTCGACATGGCCCACTACGCCGGACTTGTTGCCGGCGGCATTCACAACAGCCCAGTCCCAGTCGCTGACTTTGTTACGTCTACTTCGCACAAAACTTTGCGAGGTCCGCGTTCAGGGTTTGTTCTTTGCAGGAGTCAGTACGCGAAAGACCTTGACCGCAGCGTCTTTCCGGGGATGCAGGGCGGCCCATTGATGCATATTGTCGCGGCCAAAGCTGTCTGTTTTGCGGAAGCTTTGCAACCGGCCTTCAAAGCGTACGCTCAGCAGATTGTCGACAATGCAAAGACCCTGGCTGAAACACTGATGGCCGGTGGTCTGCGACTCGTTTCCGGGGGGACGGACAATCATTTGATGATGTGCGATGTGACGGCTATCGACCTGTCGGGCAACGTTGCCGAAAAGGCCCTGGATGAAGCAGGCATCACCGTCAACAAGAATATGATTCCGTACGACCAACGCAAGCCGATGGATCCCAGCGGGATTCGCATCGGGACTGCGGCGCTGACAACTCGTGGAATGAAGACTGACGAAATGAAGAAAGTCGGGGGCTGGATTCTGCAGGCACTGAAGAACGCTGACAACAGTGGCGAACTATCAGCGGTCCGTCGGGAAATCGCTGACTTTGCGAAAGCATTCCCTGTACCAGGGATTGGTTAGGGCTCTGGAATCACCGGCGCAGGTGCACCGTGTCGGCTTGATACGGTGCCCCCGGTGGTCCAGTGAGCGAAGCGACGGCGTTGGCCTGAGTTCACAACGAAGCATGGCCGCTCTTATAACCTGCTGAGACCGGAACATGATCACGGTATGGGTTCAGCGACGGCTAACCTACTAACCTAACGGCCTGTTGGAAAACGAGACTGGCTTGAGCTGGAGACCTGAGAACACGACGGTTTCCAGCCGTCCAGCGTGCCTGTCCCGATTTTTCAATGGACAGCTAAGTTATGGAGTTCCCTGCCTGAACTGAGACGCCGGCTGGCCCCGGGCTGCGAGCCCCTGATTCTGCTCGGAAAGCGGGCAAACCATGAATTTCTGAATGGCAATTCGGGGAGGCTCTGTGCCACCATCGACCGCCCCGGCGATCGAAAGTGCACTCGCCTCAAATCGTTCGCACTTAGAATCTTTGCGGCGTGAACTTTCTGACTTGAACCGACACGAACGCGTGGATTCAACAGAAGGCGGTTGTCGGGAGATGCGACACGAACAAGGGCACCCGGAATGCCTGACTGGCAGAGCCCGGATTCTGGCCGCCGGTAGACCGCCATCATGGTTTCAGGCAACTCAGGGACGGGCCAGGCAACTCAGAGACGCTCAAAGTGATGGAGGTAAACGAAAACAGGGTTCCCGAATGTCTCGGAAACCCTGCTATTCTTCCAATGGGCAGAGGGGGAATCGAACCCCCGACACCAGGATTTTCAGTCCTGTGCTCTACCAACTGAGCTATCTGCCCTGGAGATGAATGGCTTTCGCCATTCAAACCGCCTTTGTTTCACGATTTTGATGACTCGAAATCGTGAGCGGGCGGGATGTTAGTGACTGTCGACCGGCATTACAAGACAACGAAAGATTCTTGCCCAACTTCGACACAACATCCGCCTAAGTAGGAGCGTGTGTTCTGGTTGTGAAGACTTTGCCACCCGAGATCATCCGTTCTCAGACGCTGATTCCTGCGTTCAGCAGTTCAATGGCCGCCTCTTTGACCCGGACAGCCGCGGAATCAGCCAGACCGGAAAGCAATGGCAGGTGTGGACCCGTTTGACCGATGCCAGCGAGTGCAACAGCCTCATGCAGGACACGGATGGGATTAATTTCATTCCTCAGGTCTTCCAGGGGCAGGAATACCTTTCGGATGTCCTCAGCAAGGTCATAATTCTTGTCGCAAATTGCTTTCAGCATCAGTTGTGAAAGAGTCGGATTGATACAGACGCAGCCAGAGGTAAATCCATTGAGTTTGAATTTCGTCAGATGGACCAAAGCGGGTTGTTCTCCAATTCCGCTGCAGATGATCCTGGGGTCGACCATTGACACCAGTCGCTCAAGATAAGGATCGTCCGACGTGTCTTCTCGAACGATTGCATACTTGATGAATGAAACGAGTCCGTCACGCACTAATTCGGCTGCACCTTCCGGGCTGATGTACCCTTCTTCCTTGATGTACAGGACAGCTGGGCGATTGATCGTTTCGACGAATCGCCGGAAGCCATTCATCAATCCAGGTTCTGTCATAACGGCCTTTGTCGGCAGAACCATCACTGTCGGGAAGTCTGTGTCACGGATGACGTCGGCCTGATCCATCATCAGGCCATACGAAGGACCAACGGACGGAACCACCAGGGTGTTTTCGCCAGCAGACGCGCGAAGTACATCCAGCAGGCTGGCATATTTGCTCATTCGAACGTGGTAGAGGTTCGCGTTTCCGCCATAAAGCAGCATCGAGACGCCACCGTTTTCGATGTGCCGAATAATTTTTGTATTTTCATCCGGACAAATCACGTCGTTTGCCCCGCGTGCGAGGGGTGGGACAGCAAGAACGGATGAGCGAAACTGTTCGGGGCGAAACGGAGTAGTCTGCATGGTTGTCGCTTTTGGGATGACTTCGGGCAGGATTGAAGGTGTTTTTTGAGAATGCGGCAGGATAACGTCCATGCGACGCAAATCCAGCAGAGCCGATCCTGTGTTGCAGTTTGCGGCTTCGGGTGTCTGAATGCCGGGCGATTTTGTTTGAAAAGGGACTTCAATCCGTCTGCAATGGGCCGGAGAGCGTATTCAACAGCAGAGAATTGCGCTGGCAAGCCCTGAGCATGGCGTCGCAATTCGCGGGTTGTTTTGCTGTAAAGTGTTGCAGTTTATTAGTTTGTGTTCATTGTGCCGCGGGTGTTGGCCAGAGGTGCGACGTGTTTCTGAATCGGGCATTCAATAGACGCCGTAAAAATCGCGGGTACTGCGCCGATTCCGCGGCGGTTCAGACTGAGTGTTTTGAGGAACGTCGACTTCTCAGTGCTGTCACGATGGCTGTTGGAGCCTCGCAGGATACATCGATCTTCAATGTTGGTCAGGGTGACGTTTCGAACGGCGCCGGGGAGTACGTCCTGAGCGGCGGAGAAGGCAGCGATGAAACTGCGATTCGCGGTCTGATCCATTTTGATTTGAATACCTCGTCGATTCCGTTTGGCGCGACAATTCTGGATGTGACACTTCGGCTGAATGCAGCCTACAGCGTAGGAGGGGCAGCGAATATTTCGCTGCATCGAGTCAGCAATGCCTGGGGCGAAGGTGCGTCTGACGCGCTGGATGACGAGCTCGATGGTGCAGCCGCAGCCGCACAGGACGCGACGTGGATATATCGCTTCTACAATGGCTCACAGTGGAATTCGCCCGGCGGAGATTTTTCTGCTGGAGAATCTGCATCGGCCAGTGTCGGTGCTGCTGGTTTGTACCAGTGGAACGACCTGGGCATGATCTCAGACGTCCAGTCGTGGCTGGACGATGCGTCTCAGAACTTCGGCTGGATGCTTTTGAGCGAGTCCGTTCCCGGTTCGGTGAAGGCTTTCCACAGCCACGATTCGTCGAATGCTGCTCTGCGACCGTCTCTGGAAATTACCTACGAAGAACCCATTCTGCCAGCTTTGGTTGCGGGACGAGCCTGGGATGACTCGGATGGAAACGGATTGCGCGTTCCGCTGGTGGTTCACGATCTTCAACTGCAGTTCTACCAGCAGAAAGACTTCTTCAACGTCTACAGGGGCCAGGAATACTGGTACAGATCGGCGGTCAACAACGAATGGTATTTTCTGACACCTGATGGAACATTGACCCACTGGGACCGGACTCCCGGCCAATTATCGGGCACTGCCGTATCGACCATTTCCCGACGATTCTGGGAACTACAGAACAAGCACCTGCTTTTGAAGGACGCAGTCCAGCCCGAAGCATATTTGAATGGAGTGACCGTTGAACTGCTGGATTCACAGGGTGTTGTTCAACGTTCGACCGTGACAGGAGATTTCGACGTCAACAACGACGGACTCATCAATCCTGAAACGGAATCGGGGTGGTACCGTTTTGAGCAGGTCCCTGCTGGTGACTACCAGGTTCGACAGATATTACCAACGACGCGCACCGCCAGCAGTGGTGACCACAGCGGATTGGCAACCACTGTTCACCAGTTGGACAGTCAGCTGAATCTTCGATTTTACAAATCGTTGTTTGAAGATTTTGGTGGAGAAGGCGAGCGTTGGTTTCTCGGGGACAACGGCTGGTATTACATCCTTCCGACCGGTGAAGTGTACCGATGGAAGGCTCAGCCAATTACGCCCTCGCAACCCCTGACAGGAACTCTGGTCGTTGAGCTGAATCATTCTTATTTCCGCGACCCGTCATTGATCTATCTTGCCAGCAATCCCGTTGTTGCGGCGGTTGACGGCACGACAATCGACACCATTGACTTGCCGAGTTTTGAAGCGATCGAGATTTCCGGACGGATTTGGCACGATCAGAATGGTGATGGACTTCCAGGCCGCCAGGATTATCCAACGGTTCATGCTTTGGCGACCGCTCCTGCTGGTGGCCCGGCTAAGGCAGTATTCTGGTATCAGTCTGCCGGGGTGGGAAATGGTCCCGTTTATTACTATGCCGACCAGTTCGGAAACATCTTTGAGTGGGCGGCATCAAGTGGTTCGAAATTTGTCACTCAGGTGTGGGGCGGATTTGAGCTGACGTCCCAGAGTATCCTGGAAACGGCATTCATCGTTGAGCCTTACCTGAATGGATGGGCAGTCGAGCTTGTTGATGCTGCAGGTCGGGTGGTTGGCACGGCAACTTCAACGGACCTGGACAAGAATGCGGATCAGGTCATTCAGGCTTCCAGCGAGCGAGGCTGGTACGTTTTCAACAATGTTCTGCCAGGCGAATACACTGTGCGCCAGGCCGTTCATGTGGACTGGGTACGCACCACAACCCATGATCCAATGCAACAGTTGACTGACCTTCAGTTCACTTACGGTTTCAAGCGTGTGCCGAAGGACTGGTATGACTTTGGGTTCCGCCAGGAACGCTGGTTCCAAAGCAGGGATAACTATTGGTTTTACATCACGCCTGATGGCAGCATCTTCGAATGGGATCGGAGGAGTGGGGGAGCAAAAGGGCTCGTGAATGGAACACTCGTCGCGCAGACATCTTCGAGCTGCTACCTGAATATGGAGCTGCTGTTCGCCCCTGCTGCGAAAGTTCTGAAGGCCCCTGCAGGCGCGATTCTGAATACAGTCAGTTTCGGCAATCTCAGGCTGATCGACAGCCTGTTTGGTGAAATTGAAAGTCAGTTGCACTCCTGACAGTGCCGGGTCGTTTCTGCCCGAAGTCGCGAAAGTGGCCAACCACCCATTGAAAATGCCGGATCAGGTCGTGCGTTGGCGCGCCGTGTTATTCTTTCAGTAGTTCCTGAATCGCAGTCATCAGGACTGCTTCGACATCCGGAGCTACATCCGATGCGCGTTCGCTGGCTTCGTAGCCTCCCTGGGAATATGCGATTTCGGTACCGATATAACCGGGACCATAGTCGCCATAGGCAGCCATCGCTACATTCAGGTCCGGTCTGGCTGCTTTAGCGGCCAGCTGATATTCCACAAAAAGTTCTCCGGGCATGTGCAGGATGCGGATATCCCCGAGCGACAGCATTGGAATATCAATCTTGTGACCGTTCCTGCACCTTGATAGCCACGCCAGTTTATCACCGGCGACGCGTGCTTCCGCTGAGTTCGGATTGGCGGAGATTGTTGTTCGGAGTCGTGTTTCTTCCAGGTGTTTTGCCGGTGGAAGTGACACCTGCCTGATGTGCCAGGAAAGAGGAGCGCTGTCCGCGTCGATTTTGAGTGTGTTGTCGAACGCGCGTTGCATTCCGTCGGCCAGTTTCATGGCAAGTTTGACGCGGTTGGAATGACTGCCATCGTTGTACTTGCCTGCTCCGATGTTCCCCCCTGCCCCGTTGAAATGAACATGAACGGCTGATGGGACGGCTTGTTGTCGAACAAATCTTGCGATGCCGGGGAAGTCCGGACTGGGGATACCCATCCGATAGTAGCTTTGGGGGTGGCAGGCGTAATAGCTGAGGACAGCAACAGGATTCTTGTCCTGCCAGAAGCTGATCACAGACACCTGCGGGTCAATCGTACCTTCGGGTTCAGCTCTCACTTTGGGGTCGCGCGTTGCTGTGTAACGCGTGATCGCAACTTTTCCGTCGGGGCCCAGAATACGGCGGTTCGATGCCACCTCTTTGACATCCGCGACACCGAACCCAACGTGCGTGACTGCGACATCCTTTGTCACAGCTTCGCTGACAGCAGCTTCCAGTCGCTGGAGCACCTGTCGCGTGAAAGCGCTGTCATATTGTCCGGTATCGGTTGCTCCGGCGTCGCGCAGAATGCTCTCGTTTGTAAAATCCGTGACCGGTGCATCATGTTGATGCAGCGTATGTACGGCAACTCGGTCGAATGTTGTACCTGCTGCGCGGGCAAGCGATTCCCGAAAGGCATCGTGTGATTCGTTTGCAATGCCAATCCAGTCTACAGCGCAAAGGACGACAGGCTTTGAGTCACCCTGAAGCACGATCCCACGGCATCGCAGGGTGAGTTCGTCAACCCGGACCACAGGGTCGTACGCCATTCGATAGCCCGGAGGTGGAGTCACGTCGATGTCAAATGTCGCCACGCGCAGGTCTGCTGGTGCGGCCGAGGCCGTGATCTGCAACGAAAGAACGCAAATTGTTCCCGCGGCCATGGCCAGGAAAAGCCTGCAGCCTGAATGCAAAGTTCCGGATGTGGCGACCTTCATGGGCTGTCTCCAATTGAATTTTCGCGAGAAGAAATTTTCACGGGGACCAGTGAACCTTCCGCCGATCATAGTGTCGGATTCACGAATGTGAACCATTAGCGGCGATAAGCAGATCAGTCGCCCTGAAACTCTGTCCGGATCACTACGTTATGATCCGTCTCAATACCATACTGAAGTTCTCCTTCCGTTCATCGGAGGATCGAGCTTCATTGTCATCAGAGCGGGCATTCTGCGCGTAATCGACAGGCCTTCCGGCCGGCATACTTCGCGCGTTTGTTCGCGTTGATTCTGCAGATCAGGTTTCCGTTGGCTCAACACCAGGACGCACCCGCATTCGCCGGAGTGTACATGGTGCCGTTTGTGTTCGTAGGCAGTCTCGTGCTTCAGGGCACTTGAGAGTTGTCCGCGTGCTGAATGTGAGCCCGTCCGCTTCCGGGATGATTCCATGTCGTGTCGAGATGTGGAGATGCGTTTTCCCGGGAGCTGCTTTCCGTTGTTAGATCCGCACTGACAGCCTCCGCGTCGCCATTGCTTGTGGCGTGTGATGGCTTACCTTGAAAGGAGTTCACTATGAACACCATCCATAACCTGAGAAACGTCGGCATTTCGGCTCACATCGATTCTGGCAAGACGACATTGACAGAACGAATGTTGTACTACTGTGGACGGATACATCGCATGGGAGATGTCAAAGGGCGTGAAGGCTCTGCGACAATGGATTTTGATCCCATTGAAATTCAGCGTGGCATTACCATTTCGTCTGCTGTTACGCAGGTGCAGTGGGATGAACATCGGATCAATATCATTGACACTCCCGGGCACGTGGATTTCACCATTGAAGTTGAACGGAGCCTTCGAGTCCTTGACGGAGCCGTACTGGTCCTCTGCGCTGTCGGAGGTGTCCAGAGTCAGTCGATGACCGTCGACAGGCAGATGAAACGTTACGGCGTGCCCCGGATTGCTTTCATCAACAAGATGGATCGTGCGGGGGCAGATCCGCAGCGAGTCATTCTGCAGATCCGCGAAAAACTTCGGTGTCACGCTGTGGCACTGCAGTTGCCTGTCGGGCGCGAAGAGAACTTTCGAGGTGTGATTGATCTGATCACGATGGAGGCGATCTACTTTGAAGGTGCTGATGGTCGTCAGGTTGAGCGATCCGCGGTTCCACTGGAGATGCAGCAAACTGCCGCAGCAGCTCGGGCCGAACTGCTGGAGGAGCTTTCGAAGTTCGATGACGCACTCATGGAGATCCTGCTGAATGGCGAAGATCCTGGTGAACACCTGCTGTATCGAGTCATTCGTGAGGCGACGCTTGCCCACAGGCTGACACCAGTACTGATGGGGACTGCCTACAGGAACAAAGGAGTGCAGGAGGTCCTGACTGCGATCACTCGGTATTTGCCGAGTCCCGCAGACAGAGTCGTGACAGCGATCAATCTGAATCCGGGCCACCGGACCAGTCAAAAGGCTGTTGCCTCGGACGTTTCTGAAATGGCAGAACAGCAGGCGGTCGTTGAGCTTTCAGCGGCCGCCGATGTTCCGCTGGTTGCGATGGCATTCAAGAGCGTTGTTGAATCTTTCGGACAGCTAACGTTCCTGCGTCTGTACCAGGGGCGACTTGTTCGGGGAGACACTTACCGGAACGCACGCACTGGACGTCGCATGCGGGTGAGCCGATTGCTGCGTATTCATGCGGACAAACGCGAGGACATCGCAATGGCTTCCGCAGGAGACATTGTGGCAGTCGTCGGCCTGGATTGCGCATCCGGAGATACGTTCACGGGCCATGGCATCCACTGCACACTCGAAAGTATGTTTGTGCCGGAACCAGTGATGAGGGTCTCAATTGAAGCTTGTCGTAGTGAAGATTTCGGAAAGCTGGCGAAAGCGCTGGAGGCGTTTCGGCGTGAAGATCCAACGTTTCGTGTTTTCACAGACGCGCGGACAGGACAAACGTTGATCGCCGGAATGGGGCAGCTTCATCTGGACGTTTACCTGCAGAAGCTGAAGCAGTTGTATCAGTGTGAATGTGCGACAGGTCAACCACAGGTTGCCTATCGTCAGCACCCGAGCTGTGCCGTCGACTTTGAGTATGTCCTGAGAAAGATGACGGGTGGCCCGGGGCAATTCGCGCAGATCAAAGGCCGAATGATTCCGCTGGGTGTCGATGGTGAAAAGCACTTTGAGTTTGTGAATCATGTTCGCGGTGGTCGAATTCCTCGCGAGTTCATCCCTGCGGTCGAACAGGGCTTCCTGGATGAACTCAACCGCGGACCGCTCGGTGAATTCGAAGTTGTGGGAGTACGAATCGATTTACTGGACGGAGCGTACCATGAAAACGATTCATCTGAACTGTCGTTTCGGCTCTGTGCTCAGGCGGCAATGAGAGACGTCATTCTTCCGAACGCTGATGTGCGGTTGCTCGAACCTGTCATGTCCGTTGAGGTCGAAGTGCCGGCTCGGTTTCAGGGAGGAGTGACCGGGCATCTGGCTAGTCGGCGAGGACTCGTCACCGGCTCGGAGACCCGTGATGGCTCTTGTCTGATTACTGCCGTCATTCCACTGGCTGAAATGTTTCACTACGCCGATGAGCTCCGTTGTATGACACAGGGACAGGGCGTGTTTTCGATGGCATTCTGTCGATATGCCCCGATGCCTGCAGACACTCAACGCGGTGTATTGCAATAGTCAGGTCCTGCTGGATCGATGACCGGTCCCTGACCATCTGGTCGGGGACCGGTTACCCTGAATCCGTTAGAACCGCCTGATCGGTGCAGGTCTGCCGAGCGTCGATCATCGCCAGATCGTTGCTTGTGCGTCGAAGAGAACGAAACTGTGCCTCGAGATCATCGATCAGGGTCAGCCTGTTTGATCCATGGTCTGAACCGACAGTTCGACGGGTCCTTCAAGTTCATGTGTTGAGTGTGTTCTTCGATGTGTGTCTGTGCTCGCGACCGGCTCGTAAGGCTCCGTATACTAACGGAGAGACCTGGCTGATCTGATTGTTCAGCAAAAAGTGGCCGGTTTTCTGAACGCAGTCTGGCAAGACAGGTGTTTTGGGCGGAGAAACTGATCGTGAGCAACGAGGCTGGGTTTGATATGCTTCGGAAAAACGGAGGAACGGCGACTCGTGTCAGAGTCATCGTCCTGAGATTCCGGTGATTTGTATCAGGTTCAATTCGGCCATGCGCAAGGTGCTTCTACGATTCGTGTTCGACCAGTTCTGGACCTTTCAGTCCGTTGGCAACGAACTTCTTGTTGGCGCCGGGTGGCTGGTGGCCGTGATGCTGATCGTGACCGTAGTGCTGGTGTTCGTGAATTGGCGAATAAAACGGGATCTGAAAGCAGCCGTCTCTGAAAACCTGAGCTGGCTGGTATTACCCGCGTTTATCCTCGCAGTCCCGATTCTGAATCTTTCGCTGGTCAACAGCGGCATTCCGGTCTTTGGTTACGGCTTTATGATGTTTGTTGGCTTTTCAACGGCCACACTGCTCGCTGCCCGGCGAATTCAGACGGTCGGTTTGCCGCCCGATATCATCTGGGATTTAATGATGTGGCTGCTGATCCCCGGCCTGATCGGTGCCCGAGCTGTTTATCTCAGCCAGTATGGACCGCAGGTTTTTGCAGGTAAGACGGGGCTTGCACTTCTGATTGCGCCCTTCGCCTTGTGGGATGGGGGGATTGTTTTCTACGGGTGCATCATTGGCGGAGTGATCGGGCTACTGGTTTACTGTCGACGGCGGAATGTCGATCCGCTTGTACTTTGCGATGTGATTGCTCCATCGCTATTCGTTGGCGAAGGGTTCGGTCGTATTGGTTGTTTCCTGTACGGTTGCTGTTTCGGAGCACCGTGTGCCCTGCCCTGGTCTGTCCAGTTTCCTCCGGACAGCATCACGTTTCAACGACTTGTGGAACGCGGGACGATTCCACCGGACGCCATTTCCACCATCCCATTGCATCCGACACAGATTTACAGTTCTGTTTCAGCATTCCTGTTGGCGGGCTTGCTGGCGTGGTTCTTTCGCCGTCGTCCGTTTGACGGTGCCGTTTTGGCAATGGCGTGGATCATTTACCCCATCAATCGCTATGTGCTCGAAATCTATCGCGACGACGAACCGGGCCGTCTGGGTCTGACTCTCACTTTCTCTCAACTGATGAGTATTGGTTTGCTTGTGAGTGGAATTGCAGCGATGTATTACTTCCATAAGCGCAACAAACTGACGAGAGCTGCAGATTCGGATTGCAAGGCCGCTGCGAACGCCTGACGGATGCCCGTCCCCACAATGTGTGGTTTGTGGTCGCGCGAACGCTTGTGGAAATGCGCCTCGCTGTCACATCGGGTTGCCTTTCGAATCGTTTTCAATGGGACTGACAGTTACACCTCGGAACCAAACGAATGTGAAGGAAAGGCAATGGCCGACTGTGTTCCATTTCAGCTTTACGTGGGGGCCGATGTCGAGGCGATCGTTGAGCTTTTGCGAGTGGAGCTTGTTCGAGCACGGGGCAGTTGCCGGGTCGGTTCCGGAGACTTTGCGATTCCCACACCCATTGGCACGATCAGTGGGTGTTATGCGATCGAAGGTAAGGCTCTGACGGTCCACATCAGGAGTCGTCCTTCATCTGTTTCGTGCGGTACGATTGAATCCAAAATGCAGGACTATATCCTGGACGCGAAGGCTGCATTCAGGAATTCAACACGGAAGAAGCAGGCATAGTCGGGTGATCGTGCCACTGTCTTTGGAAGATTATGTTTGGTTCGGGAATTGCCTGAGTCGCCGTTGGCATTCAGAAATCTGTGCCAACGTAGGATGAACTGGTCGCCAGTGACGACAACGCGGCCATTGAATTGTCTTTGGTGATTCCATTCTTTGGCGCCCAGGAGTTTGAATTCGGGAATCACGACGACGATGAGCAAGTGGCCTTCTTTTGTCGTGTAAGAGATCCCGCCTGTTGCCAGTCAGACAGAGATATCGCCCTGCCCTGCCCTGTTAAAGTGATGTTTGTGGATGGATTTTCCTGTTGTCACTCCTGCCCGAGAGCCATTCCGCAGATTCTCATGCCCGCCAGCTGTTGACGGCGATTCAATTGACTTGTGCTGACTCGCCTGCGAATTTGCTGTTGGTAATTGCTCGACAACGCTCTGGTTGGAGACGGCGATGACACGCTTCCTGAATTCTGTGGGTGTACTGTGCCTTTTGATTGTTGTGCCCGCTGAGGTGACGGCGCAGGACGGACAAACGATTGGTTTTCGTCGACATGTCATTGATTCCGCTTCCGAAATGCACTCCTGCGCAGCGATGGATGTGAATCACGATGGTCGTCCCGATGTGATCACAGGCGGGGCATGGTACGAGATGCCTCTGGATGCGTTGAGTGCGTGGAAGAAGCACCATGTGCGGGATGTGGAGCAGATTCGGGGTCGCTTCGATGATTATTCCTGTTTGCCGTACGACGTAAATGCCGACGGCCTGAAGGACATCATTAGTGTGAACTACCGCAGCGAATCAATCTACTGGATTCAGAATCCAGGTCCCGATTCGGATGACGCATGGGAAAAACATGAAGTCGCCCGGCCTGGTGCAATGGAAACAGGAAGGCTCGCGGATGTTGATGGTGACGGGTTACCGGACGTGCTTCCCAATGGAGTGAAGTTTTCTGCATGGTTTAGTATCGCTGCCGGCAGGGAACCGCATTGGCAACGCCATGCGCTTCCGGATGAACTGGCGGGGCATGGCGTAGGATTCGGCGATATTGACGGTGATGGTCGTGGCGATGTCGTGGGACGATTTGGGTGGGCTCAGGCCCCGGATGACCGACGGAATGAACGGTGGATCTTTCACGCGGATTTCGAACTGGAGCGAGACGCGAGCATCCCGATTGTCGTACATGACGTCAACGGCGATGGATTGGCTGATGTGATTTATGGACGTGGCCATCGCACAGGTTTGTATTGGCTGCAACAGGTGAAAGCGGAAGCCGGACGTGGTTGGGTCAGGCATGCCATTGACACAAGCTGGTCGCAACCCCACAGCCTGTTGCTGGCGGATGTCAATGGTGATGGTCGGGAAGACCTGATTGCTGGAAAGCGTTTCATGGGGCATGACGGAAAGGACCCCGGTGAATACAACCCGATTGTAAGCTATTGGTACGAGTTTCAGCCTGGTACGATGACGTGGCGGCGGCACTCAATTGATTCCGGCGATTCAGCCGGCGTTGGATTCGGACTGGATCCCAAAGCCGTGGATCTGGACCTGGACGGGGATATCGACTTCATTACGGCTGATCGCAACGGACTGTTTTTTCTTGAAAACATCGGCGCAATCCCTCAGGAATCGCATCCTCTGAGTTCATTCGCGGTCGCTAACAGGAACATCGCGACATTGCGCGAAACGGACGGCTCAGAGCGTGTCCTGGAGACTCCGTTCGACGCAGGTCGCCGGCGATCCCGGATTCTTCAGGCGATGTCCGAAGTGATGGGGCCGTTGCCAGAACCCGATCAGCGCGTTCCCCTTGATGTCAGGATTGAGTCGACCGAGGACGTCGTGGGATATCTCAGACATCGAATCAGTTACGCTCCGGAAGCCGGTGACCGAGTCCCTGCCTTTCTTCTGATTCCAAAGGCTGAAAGCGGGCGTGGTCCGGCAATGCTGTGTCTCCATCAGACAACGCGCATCGGAAAGGGAGAACCAGCAGGATTGGGCGGGTTGCCAAATCTGCACTATGCACACGAGCTGGCAAATCTGGGTTTCGTTTGTCTGGTTCCAGACTACCCTTCGTTCGGTGACTACACCTATGACTTCAAAACGAACGGTCGTCACTATGCCAGCGGATCGATGAAAGCGATCTGGAATAATATCCGGGCGATTGATCTGCTGGAGTCACTGCCGGAGGTCGATGCGGATCGAATAGGCTGTATTGGACATTCCCTGGGAGGTCACAACACGTTGTTCACCGCGGCCTTTGATCTTCGAATTCGAGCCGCCGTGACAAGCTGCGGGTTCACCGCATTTCAGAATTATTATGAGGGCAATCTGGCCGGGTGGACCAGTGATCGCTACATGCCCCGCATTCGTGATCTGTATCAGAATCGTCCCGATCGAGTGCCGTTCGACTTCGATGGAGTGCTTTCTGCGATCGCGCCGCGATCAGTGTTTATCAGCGCGCCCGTTGATGATTCGAACTTCGATAATCCCGGCGTGAAGCAGGTTGTGGAAGCAGTCAATGGTATCTACGACGTCTACGGTAAATCAGGCGGCATGGTTGCCGTGTATCCGAATTGTGGGCACGACTTTCCTGCGGAAACGCGGCTGGAAGCCTACAACTGGTTGAAGAAAGCTTTGAAATGATGTTGGGAGCATCCTGCCGGGCTAATCTTCGAGACCAATAAAGGCGCGCCAGGCCATTGAAGGAACTTCGCATTCCGGTTCTGCCGGCGCGATCAGTTCCGCAACCAGGTCATGGCAGTGCTTCCACGGTGCGAGGGCGATTTCTTCTGCTGTGCCAGGTGGGCACAGAAAGTTGCCCTGCCCGTAGCCACAGTTCATGGATTGCAGAACAGCCAGTTGCACGGGATCTTCAATACCTTCTGCGATGCAGGCGATGCCAATGTTTTCTGCAAGCGTCACAACCGAATGGGCAACGGCGATGACATCATGTCCGTCGTTCAGGTTGGCGACAAATGTGCGATCCATCTTCAGAACGGTGAACGGAAATTCCTGAAGGCAGGCGAGGGATGAATAACCTGTACCAAAATCGTCGATTGCCAGTCGGATGCCCGCCTGAGACAGGGCGTGCAGGACTTCACCCGCTGCGACCCGATGGGCCATGATTTCTGATTCTGTGACTTCAATTTGCAACTGTTGCGGCTTCATGCCGTAGGAATTCAGGATCTGAATAATGTGATCGGCCATGTGATCCTGCATCAATTGTCGTTCAGACAGATTAATGCTCACATATCGGGGGGCTTCTTCAACATGCTGCAAATGCCAGTCGACAAATTGTGCGCAGGCGGTTCGCATGACCCAGTCGCTCAGCGGAAGGCTGAGCCGGGTTTCTTCTGCAATGGGCAGGAATTCTTCCGGAGGAATCATGCCGCGAGTTGGATGATCCCAGCGGATGATCGCTTCAACTCCGTGCAGCTTTCCGTCTTCGAGTGAGACAATGGGCTGCCAGACGACAGAGAGTTGTTCTGTGCCAATCGCGGACCGTAGTTCTGTTTCGGTTTGCTGTCTCTGCTGGGCGGCTTCACGCATACTGTCGTCAAAAACGACGTAGCATGCTTTTCCCCGGGCTTTGGCTTCATACATTGCCGTGTCGGCATCACGAAGCATGTCCTCCGGACGCTGGTAACGTACATGGCTGCACACAATTCCGATGCTGGCATTCGAACGAACTGCGTGATCGCCAAGTTGATACTGTTCGCCCAGAGCACTGATCAGGTGGGAAGCGGACTGACATGCTGCTTCGGGGCCATCGATATCGTCCAGGATCACAACAAATTCATCTCCTCCCAGCCGCGACACGGTCGTGCCGTCTGCGAGTGTGCTGATGGAATCTGTCGTACTGAGGTTGTCTCGCAGTCGAACTGCAATTTCCCTGAGCAATGCGTCTCCAACATCGTGGCCCAGGCTGTCGTTGACGACTTTGAAGCGGTCAAAGTCGAGGAACATCAGGGCAAACTGATATCCGGGCACCTGACGAGTTCGTTCGATGTACAACTTCAGACGATCGTGAAACAGAGCGCGGTTCGGCAATCCTGTCAGGCGGTCGAGCCTGGCTGCAATCATCAGTTCTTTCTCGATCTTTTTCCGCTCGGAAATGTCGCGAACAATTCCGACAAAACGCGGGGTATCGGTCGACTGATGGACGAATTGCAACGAGAGTTCCACGGGGATCTCGTGCCCGTTGATGTGTCGGTGTGTTGTTTCAAACGTGAAGAGCTGATGAGTCCCTTCAGTCAGCGGTCTGGTGAGTTTTTGAAGATCATCGTTTGAGAATCCTGGAACGATATCCAGAGGCGTCATCTGCAGGTATTGCTCTTCGCTGTAGCCCAGCAGCTGTCGTGCCCCTTCATTCACATAGATGAATCGGAAATCCCCCGGGCGGAACATAAACACGCTGTCCAGAGTCTGGTCGAGAGTGGTCTTGAACTGCTGGAGCCGATTTGCTGCGAACTGCTGCTGCTTCAGATGGAATCGTGTGAGTGTCGCAAATGCCGCCGATGCCAGCAGAATCGATTCAATGACAGCAAGTATGCCAATGACTGACAGACGGGCGTTGAAGATCTGACGGCCCCAGACCGCCGCGGGGAAATCAACACCCAGAACTGCCTCGACACGTCCGTGCTGGTCATGCATTGGGTGCAATGCCGTCACCCAGAGTCCCCACTGGTCGCTGTACGGCACGGAAATAAATGCCGGAAGCCCGCTTAGTGCTTCGTTAAACGCCTTTGCAGGGGTCCCGGAATCGAACCCATCGTATTCTTCGCCTGGGATAGTGCGAGCTTCCAGTTCTTCGTCGATATGTCCGTCGCGGTCATAGTCTGTTTCTGAATCAATCAACAACAGAGTCCGGTTATCGTCGGTCCGGCGCATCGTGTAGATGTCGCTGATCAGAGTATTGGCACGCAACCATCGCAACTGGGCTTCCAGAAGCCGCTGGTAGTGCGCATCATCGGTTGTGACATCATTGGGGATCGACGCGTGGCCCAGCTTCTCTGTTTCTCCGGCGTAGGTCGTTGCAAATGCGCTCATTTGATTGATGAGGTTGCACCGTTGATCGGCATCCACCATCTGGACGTAGCGATGGCCGCAAAAGAGCAGAATCGAGGTGGTGAGCAGGCAGGCGCGGAAAGCGGTTTTCTCACCTTCACAGCGTTTGCCCATCCGCAGAAGCCCGAACAATCCGGCTGCGCAGCATGCTGTGAATGCCAGAAAGTCGAGTTGATAATCGATACAAGTCCACATCGAAGTTTTACCGGCGGGCAATCGGACATCGCCATAGTCGCCACTTTGGCAAACTCAGGTGACGCTGGCTTCGGTAAATACTTGGTTACAATGTGGGTATCCGCTGTTCATCACGTCTCAGAATTCGCCGGGGACACGTTCCCGCATTCCACAATTTGGATTCTGCGGGCAAAGGCTGGGCAACAATACCAATGACGCCGCGGAAACCCTATCGGGTTCTGTACCAGGTTCCTCTCCGATTCGATGGATTGTGAGTAGGAATTGCCCGCCGCATGCATTCTCTGAGAGGTGTATCCGGCGTTTGCAAACAAGTTGTGCTAGGCTTGGTACGAAGATATTGGAAACCCCGCGACTCGCCACGCGATCGCTGTAACGAGTGACAGTCGGAAGCAGGTATATGATGGCAACGACATTGCAGGAAATTCAGCAGGACGAAGAAAAGTCCCGACCCAAATACGGCAACCTCCCTGCTCTGCCCGAAGTTACCTTCAAGATTCTGGCGATGGCAAAGGATCCGGAATCCACGCCTGCAGATCTTCAGAAGTTGATCAGTCAGGACATCGCAATGTCCACTCGCATTCTGAAGGTTGTGAATTCGGTCTTCTACAGACTCTCTCGCCAGATCAGCACCATCGACCGTGCTGTCGTTGTTCTGGGGCGTAATGCTGTTCGAAATATCGCTGTCGCCGCTTCGATGGTGAAGTTGTTTAATTCGGGCAGCCGAGGAGATGCAGGGGGGCTTGATACGCGCCGACTGTGGCTGCATTCGGCGACAACAGCGACAGCCGCAAGGATTATTTCTGAGCGGCTGACGATCGGAGATCCCAATGAATTGTTCCTTGCAGGACTCACACATGACATTGGACTGATGGCCGAAGTCTACTGGGCTCAGAATAAATTATTGCTGAGCGTTCGTGATACGGAACTGGATTAGTTTGGTGTTCCGATGAAAGATCTGCGCGAAGCAGAGAGGCATTGGTTTGGTCTGGATCATGCTGCACTCGGTCAGGAAGTCTGCGAATACTGGAACTTTCCTGAATTGATCTCGACGCTTGTCGGCGCGCATCATGAGCCGTTCCTGGTGCCTGACGAACATCGAGACGTTGCGTGCGTTATTCGCCTTGCTGACCTTGTGGCAGCGGCGATGCCTGACGGCTTTCGTCTGGACCACACATCTCTGGATATTGATCCTGAGATTCTGGACGAACTTCAGATTACGCCTTACCACGTGGCGGAGTTCAGTGAACGCATCCGCGCAGAGATGCACGAAGTGTCCAGCATTCTGGGTTAGTGCTCGCTGCTGACCGGTGATCGGAGGATGGGCCTGTTGCTGTGAACCCGTCAGCCGATCAGTTCGGCGATGGGTTCGCCGTGGTCCACAATAGGTGTTGGACGGCCGTTGAAGTCTTCGATCAATGTCTTTCGTGCGTCGATACCAAGGTGGTGGTAGATCGTCGCCAGAAAGTCACCAGCGCTGCAGATCCGTTCGATGGAATCTTCGCCGCGTTTATCCGTCGCACCAATGAATCGACCGGTTTCAATTCCGCCGCCGGCCCAGATATTGGAAAAAGCACGCGGCCAGTGGTCGCGACCCGGTTGCTGCGTTCCAGCCGGAGCGCTGGCGTTGCCCGCTCCCGTACTCGCGGCATAGCTGATTTTCGGAGTGCGACCAAATTCGCCCGTGACGACGACCAGCACGCGTTTGTCGAGCCCCCGGTCGTAGATGTCTTCGATTAGCGCAGAGACCGCCTGATCGTAAGCATTTGCACGAAAACGCATCGCGTCAAATACATGATGGTTAACCGCATGATCGTCCCAGTTATTGACCCGCCCGCAAAGTGGGCCGTTCAGGCTGGTAGTCAGGACATCGACACCCGCCTCGATCAGCCTCCTTGCCATGAGCAACTGTTGTCCCCATGTATTTCGGCCATATCGATCGCGTGTCCTGTCGTCTTCCTTTGAAAGGTCGAATGCGTCTTTTGTCGCGGGGTTGGTGAGCAGCGTCAGAGCCTGTTCTTCAAACTGATCCAGCGCTTCCAGTTCGCGGCGCTGATCGAAAGCGCGTTCGAGCTTATCGAGATTCTGACGCAGGGAGGTGCGTCGGTCGATGCGTTGAATTTCCTGCTGGCTGCCAAGCCCGATGTTTGGCACTGTAAAGTTCGGCGCGTTGGGATCGCCTTTGACGACGAAGGGTGCATAGGCATCTCCGACATAAGCCGGACCATTGTATTCGAGTGGCGGGTTGATTCCGACGTAGGCTGGCAGGGGATTATTCCGTGGGCCTTCCTGCGCACGCAGAAAATTTGCAACCGACATCCAGTCGGGGTACTTCGGCTTTGGCTTGTCACGTGTATCGGGGTCACCCGAGAGCATCTGCATCGACCCTGCCGGATGCCCGCCCGCCGTTTGTCGCATCGATCTCAGCACTGTGAACTTGTCCGCGATTTTCGCCTGCATGGGCAGTAGTTCTGTGAACTGTAGTCCCGGCACCGCTGTATCGATGGTACCGAACGGACCACGGTATTCGCTGCCGGAGTCCGGCTTTGGATCGTACGTGTCAATGTGGGAGCATCCACCCGGCTTCCAGACCATAATCACGGCCTTCTTCTCTTTGACTCCGTTTGAAGAGGACAGCGCAGCGTTGATGGCCTGCATTCGCAGAAGTCCGGGAAGACTCAAACTTGTGAATCCGGCAAGCCCCAGGCGGAGAAATCCGCGTCGGCTGGCGGAACCGAATTCCCGTGGCCCGAGGCACGGACAAACTGACGAAGCATGAAATGGATCGCTCATGATGACGGTCCTGTCCTGGAATTGTGGATGTCTGATTGCTGGTGAAGTTGCGGGTTTTGGTGTTCAGCGGTTATGCAGTCATCTTCTTCTGATCACGAATCGAATCAATCGGCCGGGAGGACGCGAATATGGATGGGTTCGGTCACAACGATCTCTGCCGTGTCTTTGGGGGCTGCGGCTTTTGTGGCTGCCTCCAGTTCTTTTTTTCGCTGATCCCGAACCGCTTCGGCGGCTTTCATTTTGTTGGTCAGTTCCGTGACAAGTTCGTCTGCCTGCTGCCCGGACTCTGATGAAACAGTCGCTGTCTGTGTCGTTTGCGTTTTCAGTTCGGCATCCAGCGCGGCCAGCAGCTCTTCTGCCTGTTTCAGCCGCGTTTCGGCCGATGTGACGGCGGACGGATTGAATCGATATTTTGCGACAGCGCTACCGTAGAATGCGATCGTGTAATCACCGGCGGCTGTCTTGAGAGCCCCCGTATCAATGACGGCTTTTGAAGCACCGTCGGTGAGTTTAATGTCGAATCGGGGAACGTTTTCAAACCCTTCACCGAACGTCCTTAACTGAAGAGTCGAACCGGAGAATTCGTCACGACGAGTGTGCATTAGAGGTATGTTGAGTTTCTCTCCCGCTTTGACCTCGAAGATATCCTGCTCGGACGCTGCAATTGAGATCGGTGCGACTTCGGAATCTGTGACCGAAACCGGGATGCTGGTGACAAGTCTGGGTGACGGAATTTCCTGCCAGGCATCTCGCACGGGCCATGCCATGGCGGCCATGCTTACGGCGTGCGTCACTTCTTTATCACCGATCATGGCTTTCCCCGTAAACGAAGTAAATGCCATCCCGCGAGGGGCCTCTTGACCGGCTGTAATCAGCATGATGCCGCGAGACTTTCCGGCCGGAATCGTCAGTCCCTCGGCAGTCACTCCGTCCGGCAGGTTTTCCATTTTCAGCTCGATTGGCCCATCGAATCCATCGCGGCGGACAGCCACAACTTCGAGTGCCATGGTTGCCCCGGCTCGAAGGGCAATCGGTTTGCTGAGCGCGTTGCGGTCGCCATTGCGAAGCTCCATATGCATCGCCCATGAGATCAGTGCGAAGTCCGGTTGTGCCTTGCGAATGATCAGGCGGTAGATATTTCGGTCGTCCGTTCGCGTACCTCCGAACAAATCGGTGATCTGAAGGCGATACAACCCGTCTTCCTTGACTTCCAGTTTGCCGATGATGTCGGCAGAACCACCATTATACGGTGGCCCGTCGTAGGCATAGCCATTGCTCGACACTTTGACCGGGCTCGGGATGTCGGAGTATTCAGCGACATCGGATACTGTCTGCTGTTCTCCCTCGCCAGTTACTCGCTGGACAACAACAGATGGGTCCGTTGGCCTGCCAAGTCGTTCAGACGCTACTTCAATCCACCACACCTCATCTTTTCTGGCGGTGAATTCAAATGCATCGACGTCCGCCGCCGGGAAAAAACTGCCGCTGATGTCACAGGGCAGCTCAATCTTCTGAGCAGTCGCGGGAGGGTTCGGTTCTGTTTCTCTGATCGCTGCTTTTTCCGGCAATCCCTCCGGTGGCCACGAAAATGAACTGACTGTCCTTGTCGCAGCAAACTGTGGAATCGCCTCGTCCGGGTGCAACTTGCGCAGAGTCAATCGATAAAAGTACTCGGGACCTCCCTTAAATGTCAGTTCGTGCACTTTGATGACAAAGGTACCGTCGTTTGGGGCGGTGAAATCAATGGCACCACCTCGTCGCTCGACAATCAGGTCGCGTCCCATTTCATCAGCGACGATCAGCACTGCGTTCAGTTTGGAATCAATGTCTTTTGCTGCACAGTGGATGATATAACGCTGTCCCTGCACTGCGTTGAAGCTGAAATAGTCCACCGACTTGTTGCTCATTGCGGCGTTGCAGACGCAGTCGACTGAGATTTTCATCGCCTGATTCAGGGACGTATTTGGTGAGGACTGCACAACTTCAGGAAGTGTGCCCACGCTGAAGAATCGAGCAGCCGAAAGCCCCAGTCTTGACATGACCCGCGCTTCATAAAGTCCCGCCGGGCAATTCTCAGACACTGTCACCAGGTACCTGTTGGCCTGTGTTTGACCGTCTTCGGCCAGCTTCGGGACAGCGGAAATCTCCGGATGAGAGAAAAGCAGGTCCCCGGCGTCTTCGATGAAGTCCCCGGTGATCTCAATCTCCACGGTTGTGCCGACCTGAGCGCCCATTGGTTTTGTCGTCAGTAGCCGGGGAAGTGGAAGGCAGACGCTCTGGCCGGTAGAGGAAGGCATTGCCAAAAGCAGGGCCAGCGCCGTGGTCATGAAGGTGGCGGTCAGTTTTAATTGAGTCATGGCGTGGTCCCAATGGCGAGCGGCAAGGCGTCGGCCCTCCATGTGCTCTGTTCGTTACAGTAAAGTGATCTTCAGGGTGATCGTTTCGTAAATGAATATCTGGATCACGACGCTGTTTCGTTTTTCCGCCGGATGTGTCGGTGGAAGAGTTGGTGAAATGGGTGACTAATGATTGAACAGGAACTCTTTCGTATTGATCATCGCCCAGATCAGGTCCTGGAAGTTCTCTCGTGCTGCTGTTTTGGGATCCACAGGTTTTCCGTCTGCGGTTTGCCGTTCTTCCGCCATATAATCCGCAGCGATCCTGAGTTCTTCGGGTGTTGGTGCCCTGCTGAAGGCCGCCTGATAGATTTCCGTGATACGTTCTTCGATCGGTGCGTCCGATTGTGAGAGCCGATCTGCTCGACCGTTCGGCGTCGCAAGTTTTGCCTTCACATCATTTGCGTTCATTAAATGAAGGCTCTGGGCAAGACTTGGGGATTCAGCGCGTTCGCATTCACAAACGCTTTCGTTTTCCGGACGACCAAAGACACGCAGGAATGGCGATGCCTTGTTGTAGCTGTTGTCCGGTAATGCGATGGCGCGCGTTCCGGCTGGCAGGTTGGGGAAATCTGTGCGAGCTTCTGTCAGGTCATCGATCGAATCCAGCAGCACCTCTGCCTGAACACGCCGTGGGTAATAACGCGAGTAGTTCTGCTGGTCCGAAAGATTGTATTCATTTGGCGTTGAACTGAGCTGATAGGCACTGGAAGTTGTGATCAGGCGCACCAGCTCTTTCAGATGAAATCCATTCTGGATAAAGTGCTTTTCCAGGGCTGTCAGCAGTTGTGGATTTGTCGGTGGATTTGAATCACGGATGTCATCCTCTGGTTCAATCAGACCTCGTCGAAAGAAGTGCTTCCAGTAGCGATTCACGAGGGCTCGAGCGAAGTACGGGTTCTGCGGATCAGACATCCAGTCAGCGAGCTTCAGACGTGGGTCTTCGTCTGCTGTGATGGGAGGAATCGAATCGCCGAGCGCTGCTGGTTTCAGGGCCATTCCTGTCTTGATGTTTTTTGCCGTTGCGATGCCGCGTTTGTGGAAAATCATGTCTTCGCCGCGGGTGTCGGTCGGTTTTCTTCCGACCTGACTGAAGAATGCGGCAAGGCTGTAGTAGTCATCCTGGCTCCACCGTTCGAAGGGATGGTGATGACACTGCGCGCACTGCATACGAACCCCAAGAAACAACTGCGCGACGTCCTCGATCTGTTCTTTGGGTTCTTTGACTCGCTTGTACCACGCCACCGGCGGATTGGCGATAATTGTGCCTGTGGCTGCCAGCAGTTCCCGCACCATTTGATCATACGGTTTATTCGCGAGCAGACCGTCTCGCATCCAGGCATGAAATGCAAAGTTGGATGTGATGTCGCTGGCTTCGTCTCGACGATTTTTCAGAAGAGCGGTCCACTTGTTTGCAAAGAAGTCTGCATATTCAGGACTGCGAAGAAGCTGATCAACGACTTGTTGCCGTTTGTCTGTTTCAGAGTTGGCCTGAAATACCTGAGACTCCTGAATTGTCGGAAGGCGTCCGGCTATATCCAGCGTGACACGTCGGAGAAAGGTGGCGTCGTCGCAGACATCAGAAGGTGGGATACCGAGTTCCTTGAGGTTGGCGAATACGAGGTCATCAATGAAGTTGTTGCGGGGCGGAAGTGATTCCACTGGTGCTCCCAGCGGCACGGAACAATTGCAGACCGAAATCTCTCCCTGGTAGCGAACCATGATCGCGACTTTGCCGGGGATGTCCTGAATCCTGATTTGTCCGGTTGAGGTCACTGTTGCCATGGCATTGTCATTGGATTCAAACAACGCCATTTCTGTGACATCACGCTGCGTGTTATCTGAATAATGGGCGACGACAGAAAGCTGTTGCGTCGCGCTGGGTGTGAGTGTCTTTCGATTCGGCTTTACTTCAAGGCTGGTCAGCCTGGGAGCGGAATCCCCATCCCATTTGGCTCCCTGCCTGATCCAGTCGATCATCATCTGGTGAGTTTGCGAGTCTGCTTCCAGTCGCTTGCCTCCGCCATGCGGCATCTGACCTGTCGCCTTCATGAGTAACAGGCTGCGTTCGGCTGCTGCTGGAAAGATCCGCCGGCCTCGGCCTTCCTTCACAACAGAGTCGTAATCTTCGAGGGTTTCGAATCCAAGAAGAGACAACTGGAATCCATTTTGACCTCCGCCAGCCTTGGCATGACACACTCCGGCATTGCACCCCATCTTTGTGAGTGCCGGCACGACATCGTTCACAAAGCTGACTGTCGAGCCGTCATCCGCGAATGTTCTGGCGACGAATGTCACCAAAGCAATGGCAGTAAGAAATGGTCGACCACTTGCGCGGAAGGTGTTTGGGTGTTGATTGGAGGCCATGACGCGGGATCTCAGGCCAGATGGTGGGAAAAACCCCGGCAGGCTGGATGTTTCGCAGCTCCTGTCGGGAAGGCGGGCGTTGTCATCTGCGACAACGAGACAAGTCTAAGTTGCTCTTATACCTATCGTCCACCGTATTTCGATGTTCTGCCGACTCTGGCCGCGAATTCGCTCATGCCTCCAAATTCCAGCCATCTTGTACTGATTCTGCTGGCGATGTTGGCATTTGTCATCATTGGTTTGGCTGGTCCGGCAATGTCGCCCCGAATGTTATTGCCAAAGTCGACAGGAAACTTCAGTGTTGGTTCATGTATTCTGGTCGCGGGCAGCGAATCGTCGAGCTGGTAAAGGGCATGGGCGATAAGGGCGAACGGTGTGCGTACTCCTGTCCAGGAAAGTCGTCAACGGCGCTATTCGACGAGCGTCATCAATCGCTGGTTCTAAAATGCGATCGTTGATTCGCAGACCAACACTGCTGGTGTTCACGGCACATTCAGTATCGATGCTGCAGGTAACTGGTCGTACGCGCGAACTGCCGACTTGAATGCGATGAATGCCGGCGACGTGCTGTCTGACAGCTTCACAGCGGTGTCGTTGGACGGAACTGCCTCGCAGACAGTGAGCATCACCATCAACGGGCTCCACGATGCGGCAATCATCACCGGCGAGACAACGGGCAGCATGACCGAGGACGACGCTGGCACCATTGGTGCCCTGACGGTCAGCGATGTCGACAACGGGCAGGCTGCCTTTGTGCCTCAGACTAACGTTGCCGGAAGCTACGGTACATTCAATATCGATGCTGCAGGCAACTGGTCGTGCGTGCGAACTGCCGATCTGCAGTCCCTGTCGGTAGGAGAGTCGGCATCTGACAGCTTCAACGTGGTGTCGCTCGACGGTACTGCCAGTCAACTCATTGCCATCACGATCACTGGCGAAAATGACGCTCCGATGATCTCAGGTGTCACATCTGATCACAACACCGTTGACGATGCATCGGCAAGCGGCCTGGTGTCGATCGGCGGATCATTTCGTGATATCGACACTTCTGACTCACGCACCGCAACAGTCAACTGGGGGACGGAACGGTTGAATCGCTGACTGTGGATGAGCTTGCGGAGACACTCGCGGGCAGTCACCAATATCTCAGTGGCGGCATCTTCACGATCACGGTCACTGTCGACGATGGGAACGGAGGGACTGCTTCGTCGACGACCACTGCTGTCGTTGAAGGAGTCACGAACACTTTTTGTCGTCGGCACGAATAGTCGAGACATCGTTCAATTCTTTCGTCTTACCTGCGCGACGGGAACGATATTTATGATGGAATGGGGGCCGGATGGCTACCTGGCCCCAACGACAACTTCCCTTCGCAATTTGTCTTCGGCGGTGCGGGTGCCGATCGAATCGTCGGAAGTAGAGGCAACGTTGTCCTGGTGGGCTGTAGCGGGGATGACATGCTCGTCGGATACGACGGCGATGACATCCTCATTGGCGGCACGGGAGGGGATAATCTGCGGGGCAACCGAGGAAATGACCTGATGGTCGGTGGCTCGACAGAGAGTGACGATGACCTCTCCCCACTGGATCGGGCTTTGGCCGCATGGAGCAGCGACGATCTGACTTCCGCCCTGAAACACATCGGGCACGTTACGGATGACGACGAAAAGGATGATCTGTTCGGCGAGCAGGGCAACGATTACCTGCACTACGGAAACGGCGACAAGCGAAAGAACTGATCAATCGCAGCGATCAGTCGGGCTGTCGTCATTCACGAGAGGGAATTCGGGAACCCGCATTGCATGCAGTGCGGGTTCTTGTGTCGTTGAGAATCATTCGATCAGGAAATGAGTTCTTCGCTGCGGCAGATTGCTGTTCATTGGACTGAGATTTCATTGACTCATCATTCACTGGTTGCAACGGATTGTCGACACCGGTATCAGAGCATTAAACTGAACGAATGCAGAACTCTGAACATCTCAAAGTCGTGTATTTGATGCGTGGTCTGCCTGGTTGCGGCAAGAGCCATCGCGCGAAGCGATTAGCGGGCGAGTCGGGGATAGTGCTGGAGACGGATGCTTACTTCTACACGCAGATCGGAACAGACCCTGAATCGTACGATTTTGATGCGGCATTGCTTCCTGCCGCCAGACAGTGGATTCTTGAACGAATGAGAGACGCCTTGATGGCTGGCATTTCACCCGTCGTTGTTGATCGCGGAAACGGTATGAATCCGGAAACGCGGGAATTTGCACTTCTGGCTGTCGCGCATGGTTATTCCATCGAACTCGCTGAACCCGATTCTCTATGGTGGCAGGAACTCCGAGTGTTGCTGAAGTACAGGGAATTCATCGACGAGCGACTGTTTACTGCGTGGGCGCGGAAACTGTCAGAATCAACACGACAAGGGCATCGAGTCCCCGCGAATATCATTCTCGGCTGGATGAAGCACTGGCGTTATGATCTGACCGTGAAGATGATTCTGGAATGCAGAGATTAGGGGTCTGTTATACCTGCGGATCTGCAGCGTGAGTGGTGTGAAAACGGTTGCTGCTCAGGGCACCATGTCAAACGAGTTATCGCTTGAGTCGGCGTTGATGGAAATCGCGATGGGCGTTTCATTTGATGTGCGGTATTTCTCAGGAATGTTTGGAACATCCTTGAAGGATTCATAGGGCTCCGTGTTCTCTTCCTCGTCGACCATGATCGTTGGGGGAGTAATGACAACGGCAAATGAACCTGCCGGTAGTGAAACCTGAAAACTGCCGTCTGAGGCCAGCGTTGCTGCGTCACTTCCACCGGTCGATTTGTCCACGAAAGAGATCTCGCCTTCACTCACCGGCGACCCTGAAAACGTCACCTTTCCGCTCACTGAGTAGCGGGTGCCCAGGTCATCGCTACTGCTGCACCCGGCAATTCCTGTTGAAGTCGTGGCAAGCAGCACTGCGAGCAGCAATCGGTTGATCATAGTTTGTTGTTCACCATTGAAAATAAGAGAATGATTCAGCTCCACGAGGTGGGAGACATTTTCCACACCTCGTGGAGGACCTGAAGAATGACAAGGAGTTTTCAGGCAATCCTTGTTCACTAATCCAGCGCGGGGATTTGTGTCTGTCGAGCCGAAGAGCGGATGCTCTGTCAGAACTCACCCAGAACGTGGCCGTCTGACTTGTCCGCGAGGTCAAACAGAGTTGGCAAATTCATGTTGTCCGAGACAAATCGAACGCTTCCGTCCGCAAGCAGAATCTGGACTCCACCGGTATGGAATGAAGAAAGTGGTGTGTTGCAAGCCTGCTGACGTTGATAGCGGCCTGCAGCTCCTGTTACGAATGGCGGATTTGGTGACTCACGGATCGTTGTAATGTTGTAGCAACGAGCATCCCTGTCCGATGGATTGGCCGCATGACTGCAGTTAGAAGAGAAGCAGTTGGGCGAGGTGCTGCCTCGGGGAATTCGAGGATTCTTAACCCCCATCCATGGACCACTCGTAGGGCACGATGTGGTGTTGGTGGTATTCATGGTTCCGTTTTGTTTCAAAAATGCAGATTGCTCGCCGACCATCATGGTATTTGAGGTGCCATCGGTGAGGTCGCGAATCCTGGTCGCCACGTTCCCGGGGAATACACCCCCACTGGATGCAATTGACCCATTGAAGGCGTTGGAATCCCAGGGAGTCCCGTTCTGAACACTCCCTGCAATCAGGCCATAAGAACTCCATTGGATTTCAGTGCTTTGTACGACCTGTGATTCCGGCATTGCGCTGGAAGGGCATCGCATGAATCCAAATTTACCCTGAGAAAGAATCTGTCGGAGAACCTGCGTCGCAGGGTCTGTGGCGTGTCCAAGCCAGAAATTGACTCCGTTCTTTCCAAAGCCGACTTTGCTGGAGATTTCCTGATAAATATTAGACTGCTCGGTATATGGCAGCAGCATTACCCATGCTGATGGTCCGTGAAATGCGTCGTAATTGGTGGCAGCCGCGGGAGGGAATGCCCCATGTGTGCTTTCATAGTTATGCATCGCCAGACCAATCTGTTTGAGATTGTTCTTGCATTGTGTGCGGCGCGCCGCCTCTCGAGCCTGTTGCACTGCAGGAAGCAGCAGTGCAATTAAGATGGCAATGATTGCGATCACGACAAGTAACTCGATCAGCGTAAATCCACGTTTTGCTCTCTTGCTCACGTTTAAATCCTCATTCTGGAATGGGAACTTACAGGGTGCGTTTTCGTGAGGATAGATAACTTAATAGATCGCCTGCAATCAAGCCCGAGGGGAGCTCTCTTTCAACCATGGAGATTAATTAGTTTTGCGAAGTTAGTGTGGATCTTCGGTTACACCCGTCGTCAAGGGGGCCGACGTCACCTGTCAGGAATTTGAACATGCATATGCAAATGGTGCGGCTGCTGGTGGAACTGCAGCAATTCATCAGTCTTCGACTCGACGTATTTTTCCGGTCATTTTGACGGGGCGGATCTCCGATTCAGCTTCTTTGACAGCGATTGGTGGACTGGTTGTCCCATTGCTGGCCGGGAATCGGGAGATGGAAACGTCGTCTATGTTGATTTCAGCTGAGCATGTCAGAGCCACTGAGAACTGAAAGAACGTTGTGTCCTTCGTAATTTCGCGAAAGAACTCGAAGGGTTCCCATTCCCACGAAACGGGCAATCGCAAACCGGCTTCGGGGCCCATTTCCGAGTCGAATAGAAGCACGGGACGATTGGACTGGGGAACGATCACCCTGCCTCGCCGAATTCGTCCTGAAATTCGAATAATGTCCCCTGACTGGACCGCAACAGCCGGGCTGGTCACGACCACCGGAGTGACGTCACTTCGAGCGGGGGCCTTACCGGTTTGTCCGGGATGCCATGCTGCGATCTGCAGCATTGAGTTTGATCGGGATTGCTCAACAACCACGTCCGCCGTGGTCGAATACTTTACGATTTCTGAGGCAGTCTTTTGCCAGCCTGATTCGGATAACAATTGTATGTTTTCGAAATTACCTGTCGGCAGCAGGTTCTTTGTCCGGTACTCGCTTCGGTCAATGATCTGCTGCATCATTCGCCAATGATCCGGAAGCGTGGCGAAAGAAATGCTGTGCGGCGAAGCTGCCGGACTGCAGAGTCCTGATGTCGCTTCGTGCCAGCAGTCTGCCTGAATCGTGCGAAGGTAGCGAAGAGATTGCTGTCCCAGTGCTGCTGCTTCGGAATAGTCCAGTTGACTGAGTTCGTGGTGTCCACGATCCAGTGCGTTCCGCGCTAAAGAGAATAATCGCGTTACCTGCGTGGGGACTGCGCCAAACTCGTGGAGCTCTTCGGTGGTTTTGATAATACGGCGTAGTTTCAGATCGGCCAGTTCCACGGTTAGCGTTGCTGAGCGAGCTGCGACGTCATGGATCCTGCGTTCAAGAGATGCAACCAGATCAGTGTCGGATGAAACCAGAATTGCTGCATGCCGGTCAAAGTCCGGAACGGTCAGCTTCAGTCCCCCCGCAACCACCTCACGCGGCAGTGCGCGAAGGCCGGTTGATGAAAGCCTCCAGGCCGATGCCGTTTCTGTGGCGGCCACAATCATATTGATCTGTTTGTCAAACATTGCCTGCGGGACATATTGCGACTTCTTATCCCACTGGGTCAGGAGTATGAGTACCGATCGACCACTCGTGATCACTGCGGCGTCAGGGCCTGCCGGCTCCTCATCCACCATTGCGCTGGTTGTGACTCGCGAACTGGAAATGGCAGACTGGATGAGAGATCGACTCTGGCCGAAACGCCCGCTTGCCGTATCAACGGTGGACGATTCGGTGGCTGGTGGGTGAATCATGAGATGACCATCAACCCGTCCGGTTGCGAGGAATGGCTCAAGCAACTGAAGTTCCAGACTGACGAGTTCTGTGGCAATGGCGGTCTCGCGATCGAGATCATCGTCAATCTCAAGGGGCCGCGTTTTCCAGAATCCAATTCCTTTGCAACCGGATGAAATGGCGGCGTGTGCCTGCAGCAGGATTTGTTCGGGCTCAACGTGAGGCATGGTTGCACCGCGTTTTTGCCTCCAGGTTTGCTGTAACGCCGATGGTTCTGTTTGAATCCAGGTCCAGGGAAACGTCATCTGCGAAGCAATGCGCTGTCGCCGAAAAAGTTCGTTGCGTAACTGGCCGAAGCTCTCCTCACGCCCCACGACGTGCTTCCCAATTCCAACGAAATCGACTTCGCGAGACGCAGCCCCCTCAGCGCCTGTGACATCAGCCATCTGAGGTCGGCGAAACTGCCGATCAGCGCTGCGGATGGCGCGGGACCACGCGAGCAGATGCGGAAGCTCATCCGGTGAAACTCGTGTCCCTGTGTACCATGCCGATGCATGGGGGCAGAGTTGCTCAAGCGGCGGCAGCGACTGAAGTTGTTTGGTAAAGTCTCCAGGTTCAAACTCAGGGTGCGGCGGCGTTGCAAGGACCGCAAGATTCGCTTCCCGCAACTTTGCAGCACGTTCTGCGGCTCCGCAGTCGGGGATCCAGACGGCATTAAGTCCCATTTGTGTCATGGACTGAATGGGTTCGCCATGGTCGGGAGCAAAACGCAGTATCACAGGCTGGTCAGCCAGAAGAACGCGGTTCAGCTCAACTCGAATTGGAATGAAGTCAGCCACCGATTCCATCGGCTGTGCGTCATCCTCTTTCTGGCTGACAGGCTGGATGGTTTGGGCGACAGCATTCACGGGTTTGACGATCGGGCCGATCGCGGTTTCTTCGACGGCAATATCAACGAAAGACTCACCCGGAGGAGCCTCCAGCATTAGAACAATGGCCGTCGCGTACGCTTCGCGACCGACGATGTCAGAGCGATTCAGTTCCGCCCTCAAACGACGAAGTTGACCTTCCAGCGCCGATGATGTCCCGGCAACAGTCAGGGTCAGCCATTCCGAACGTTTTCGGGTCAGTTGGCCACCAACCACTGTTTCCAGCGGGCGACGGGTTCGAGGGTCAGACTGGTTCGGCAATACGACGTTCAGACCGACCTGAATACCGCCAGTCGTCGAGTGCAGTACCACAGAGGCTGAGAATTCGTCGTGCAAAAGTGATGCGGTTTGCGGAGACCAAAGGATCAAAGGTTCGTGTTGTCCGTGGTTCTGCAGTCGGAACCGCTGAATTTGTCTATCATTGTGAGTAATGGTTTCCACAGTGACTTCGAGTGTGCGGCGGTGCGGTCCGACCGACCATGGCAGTTTCCTGTTGGGAGACGCGGCCTGTTCGGTGTTCGCTGTTTCACCGGAGAGTGAATGTCCGAAGAGAGCCAACCAGGCGACTGCGACCAGAAAGAATCGCGCGGGCGCAGATATCCATCGCGCAGAACCGTTTTGGATCGTGAAACATCCGTGTTTCATGCCATGCCTGAGTCAATTGGGACTTGAGAGCGCGTGACCAGTATTCTGAGTACAGAGGTTAAAACGACTGCCCGGGACAGTTGGTTTGCGCGAACCGGGCGGTCCGATCGTACCGTTTCTGACACCTGAATCGGAGTAATCATACCATTCGCCACGGGTTTTTACCGAGGTCAGATTGCCAATTGGTTCCGGATGGGTCAGATATCCTTCCTGTAATGCCTGTTTTGCCTGTTTTGCGTCGGGTCGTGCAAATTGAAGCAATCGAGACAACGTTGAAAAAAAGTCTCATGTCTGCCGTTAAATCCTTGAGCGTCGTGGTGAAGCCATGCAGAATCAACGGAGCCAGAGAGGTCCCGAGTCAGGCAACGAAACGTTTATTCTCTCCCTGAAACGATCCAATTTTAAATCTCCCCCGCGGAAACCATGCAGGAGCCGATGGATATGACTTCCCCTAAACGATTCAAAGAGACGGAAACAGAAGCACTGCCATCGGAGATGCTGGAATTCGAGCGCCTTTTGTCCAGAATGCAGGGAGGCGGAAAGGACGAACTGGAAGCAGGATGGAATCGGGTTTGTGAGTCGTTCCAGCGTCGTCGCCGTATTCTGAACCTTGTGCAGGAAGCGCTCTCGCAGCTGCGGCTGGATGTCAAATACCTGATGTTCGATCTCGAAACGACCCGTCGTGAACGCGATCAGCTGCAGGCTCAATTGGAAGAAGAAGACACGGGGTTCTGATTCACAGGTGAACCCGAACAGGAGGCCGTTGTCTGCGGCCAGTTGGTTTGATCGCATCGCCAGCCTCACAACCTCGACTTTCGTCGAGGTTTTTTGTTGCGCGCATCACAGGAACGGGCGGAATCCGCGTCCCGGTACTTTCCCTGAGAAAACGAGGCGGAGATTCGTGAAGTGTTGAGGAAATCGACTGCCTGTACCCTTCGAACCTTCAGATGCGTGCCATAGAATCAATCAGGGCTGTGCGGGCGACGTGGCCAGAGCTACGGTGACAGTCAATCTGTGGTGATGCGAATTCACGGAATGATGGCAGTTTTGGTTCAGTGTAAGTTTGGTTCAATTCGGTGAGTCTTCGTCATGATTCGACTTCACATGCCCAGCTTAAGGTACGCATTGTGTTTCCGTGGTCAGCCAGAGCTTTGGCGAATGGCATTCCTTCTCGCTGTTATTGCGTTTTCTTCCGGCACATTGGCGCTCGGGGACGACGCCGCTGACCAGTTCAATCTGGGAATTGGATTGTACCGCAGTGAGCGGTGGGAACTTGCGGCGGAAACGCTCCAGAAATTTCTCAAGGAGCATCCGCAGCATGAACGAGCAGGCTATGCGCAGCTGTATCTGGGACTGGCGTTGAGCTCACTTGAGCGGTACGAAGATGCGAGGCCGCATTTTGAAGAATACCTGAAGAATGATCCGGATAGTCCACAGTCGTCGGATGCACGCTACAGGCTTGGGGAGTGCAATTACCATCTGAAGAATTACGAGCCAGCGCTGAAACAGTTCAATCAGTTTCTGGAGCTCCACCCTCAGCACACACTTGCTTCCTGGGCGCGTTTGTTCGTTGCGGACATCCACAACGCAAAACGTGAATGGGTCGAAGCCGAAAAAGTCCTGCGCGATCTCATTGCTCAGCCCTCGGCGACAGCGATCCGGCGAGATGCTCAGTTCGCGCTGGGGCGGGCTTACGAAGGGCAGGAACGATTTGCCGATGCCATTCAGGTCTTCAGCGAAGTCGCGGGCGATGCAACAGCAGCACTCGCACCGCGTGCGATGGCAAGAATCGGCACGATCCAGTTTGGCCAGCAGAATTACATCGAGGCTTCGAAGTCCTACGACAGCATTGTTTCGCAGTTTGCTGGTTCACCGCTGAACGATTCGGCAAGGCTGAATAGTGGAATTGCCTTGTTCTACGTGCAGATGTACGACGCGGCAATCGACCGACTCCAGCAGGTGCGTCGTGATGGTCCCAATGGTACGCAGGCCTTGTTCATGATGGCCCGGGCACTTAAGGAATCGGGCCAGCCGGATGAGGCAAGAAAAACATTTGCGGAGGCAGCTGCCGCGTCTGCGAATTCCCCACTGGCCGTGGATATTCTGATTAGTCTTGCGGAATTTGAACGATCCGAGAAGCAGCTCGAAACCGCTGCCAGATTGTTTGAAGATCTCGTTGAGCGTTGGCCCAAAGACCGCAGCGCAGCAAGATGTCTGATGAATGCGGCAGACCTTCGATTGGAATTGAACCAGCCAGCTTTGGCTGAGCGTGATTTAATGCGATTGAAAGCGGAGTACTCGCAAAACTCCGCATCGCCGGATTTCCAGATTCTCGAGGGTCGGGTCCGGCTGGCGAGGTCTGCTGCCGAGGAGGCGTTGCCATTGTTTCGAAATGCGATGAATGCGACATCCACCGACCCTGCGGATGCCGGCTTTCGTACGCATCTGGTCGCCCGCTACTACGTGGCACAGGCACTTTCGAGTATGAAAATGGATGCCGATGTCGTTGACGTTGTGAAACCCATTGTTAACCATCTCCGTAAGCCGGAATTTCAGTCTCTGGCAGGAATACTTGTGCAGGCTGCGATCAGCAGTTTGCAGCTTGAGAATTTCGAGGACACAAAGGCACTGGCAGATGTCTTCCTTGAAGTGTCCGGGGATTCTGCTCGTCGCGCAGATGCAACCGCCGCCCGGTGTGTCGCATTAGCGGGGCTGCGAGAGTTTGCGGCGTCCCGTAAAGACGCGGACTTTCTGATTGAGCATCACAAGAACGAATCTCGCACCTGGATTGCGGTTCTGAGAGCGGCAGAACAGGCTAGCCAGCAGAAGGCGTTCGCTGAAGCCGCAGCATTTTTCCGGCTGGCCGCGGCAAACACGACAGACTCGGAGGTCAGACAGGCCGGGCTGAGTGGAATTGCATGGAGCCTGTTCTATTCAAAAGATTTTTCGAATGCTGAAAAAGCATTTGGTGCTTTTGCTGCAGCTGTGCAGGAACGTCCGGAGTTCGCTCAGGCAATTTATATGCAGGCCCAGTGTGTTGAGGATGCTGGTGAGCTGGATCGAGCTGCCACAATGTATGAGTCTGTCTTTCAACGTTTGACGGAGAATCAGTCCCCTGCTTCCGCGGAGGCGGAAACCCGGCCACCACTGCTTTATGCATTCAATGCCGGGCAGGAATCCGCCCGAATTTATGGCGAGTTCAGAAACCTGCAAAAAGCGAATGCCTGCTGGGAATCTTTGGTGATGCAGTTTCCCCTGGCAGCCAGCCTGGATCGTGTTCTTAACGAATGGGCCTACCTGAATGCCATGGAAGAGCAGTACACCACTGCGGATAAGATCTATCGAAAGCTCCTGGATCGTTTTCCCAGGAGTCCCTACGCCGGACATGCTCGCCTGTCACTTGCCGAAAGTGAATTGGTCGCTGGTCGACGTGATGTCGCCCGGGCAGAATTTGAGGCCGTGCTTGCGAACCCGGACTACGGGAAGACAGAGCACGAAAATGCCCTCTATCAGTTGTGTGTCATTCTGGAGACTGAATTCAACTGGGCAGATGCCCGTGTGAAGACGGAACAGTTTCTCATGTCCTTTCCAGAGAGCCAGTACGCGCCCCTGATAAAACTGATCAACGCAGAATCCTTCAAGAGAAACGGCGCCGGTTTGTCCGACATCCAGGCAGCTCAGCAAACCCTGACGGCGCTGCGGGCAGATCTGGTCAGTGGCAGCATTCCGGAAGCCCCGTGGACCGATCGGGTTTGGATCGTCAGTGCGGAGGCGGCATTTGCGGCGAAAGATTACGCTGTGATCGATACCATTGCCGACGAATTGACGACTCATCGACCTGAATCTCCCTTTCTGTTTCAAGTGCGTGCCATCCAGGGCCGTCGATGGAAGACGCAGGCACCGCCGGATTTCGAAAAGGCTCGGGAATATTTTGAAATGGTGCTCAAAGATCCCGTCGGACGAAAAACCGAGACGGCTGCTCAGTGCCAGTTTCTGCTGGCCGATACCTACTTTCTTCAGGGGAATTTCACCGAAGCCAGGGTGCAGTATTATGCTGTTCAATTCAATCACGCCGACTACAGGGACTGGCATGAACAAGCCCTGCACCAGGTCGCCCGCTGTGATCTTGAATTGAAGGAGGTTGAAAAGGCCCGAAAAACTCTTGAACGGTTCGTTCAGGACTACCCGAATTCCCCACTCATGGATGAAGTGAAGAAAACTCTCGCCTCACTGCCGGAGTAGACACCATTCATCGTCGCTCTTTGACCGTACGGACTGTTTCGGACATCAGGAAGTAATAAAAAAGTGAATCGGATTCTCCACCATTCGTTGAAGGGGCAAGCGTCTGCCTCTCGATCGTCGCGGGCACGAATCATCAGTTTAAGCGTCCTGCTGCTGGGCCTGCTGGTCGCTTCCCGGCAACTTTTGGCTCAATCCGATACGGCCATAGAAACAACTCCGGCTGAAACGGCAATTGAGGAAGACGGACCACAGCCCCGGTCAATCATGACAAACGCAAAATCAGCCATTCCCGCATCGCCGATGGAGATTGTCGATGCGATGGGCATCGGCTTCACGCTTGTCTTTGTGATCGCTCAGTCATTGCTGTGTGGTCCGCTATCGAACGCCTGGCAATGTTGCGACGGCGCCGGGTCATTCCACGCGCGTTCGTTGAACGATTCATGATGAATCTGCGAACAGGACGAATGGAGAAGTCAGAAGCGATTTCCTATTGTCAGCAGAATCGGAGTCCTGTGGCTGATGTTTTCCTGCACGGTGTTCGCAAGTGGGGCCGCCCCAGTGCCGAAATTGAACAGGCAGTCATGGATGGTGGTGAGCGCCAGGTGAGCCTTCTGAAGAAGCGACTACGAGTACTGAACGGCGTCGCCACCGTGACTCCCCTGATTGGCTTGCTGGGAACCGTGACGGGGATGATTCGAGCGTTCAATGATATTGCGACCACTGACGCGATGGGACAAGCTCAGCAGCTGGCAGGTGGTATTGCGATGGCGCTGCTGACAACAGCGACGGGTTTGTTTATCGCAATCCCTGCGTTAACGGCCTACATGTATCTTGCGGGCCGAATCGATTCTCTGGTTCTTGAAATGGATCAGCTTGGTGTGGAACTGGTTCATCTGATCTCAGGAGAATCACTTCGGGAACGTACAGCGCCAACAGACTCGCAGGCACAGGTAACTCCGACGTCAAGAAAACGCAATCCGGTCGAATAGCGAATCTGCCCTGTCGCGAACATGTCATGAAAGCCACGATATCATGAAGGAATCAGACTCAGTTTCTGAGAATTCCAGCTGTCCTTCCCTGTCCATCATTATTCCCGTGATGAATGAGGAAGAGAGTCTAAGTGAGTTGCTTGGTCAGATTGTATCCGTACTGCAGGCATCTCTGATTTCCGCTGAAGTCATCTTTATAGATGACGGCTCCACAGATTCTTCGTGGAAGATCATCGAATCACTCTCATACCGGCACATGAATGTCTCAGGTATTCGGTTTCGCCGCAACTTCGGCAAAGCTGCGGCTCTGACTGCCGGGATGCGTCAGGCAACAGGTGAATTCATTCTCATGATGGACGCGGACCTTCAGGATGATCCCGCTGAGATCCCGTCCATGCTGGCAAAACTGCATTCCGGCGCTGACGTCGTCAATGGGTGGAAGCAGAATCGGCTGGATCCATGGCACAAAGTTTACCCAAGTCGGGTCTTCAACTGGATGGTGAGTTCGCTGACGGGATTGCATTTGCATGACCATAACTGCGGGCTCAAGATGTTTCGCAAAGAAGTGGCGCAGGAAATTCGCATCTATGGTGAACTGCATCGATTCATTGCAGTGCTGGCGTGGGCACGCGGCTTCCGTGTTGAAGAGATGATTGTTCATCATCGTCCACGACAATTCGGGCACTCGAAATACGGAGTTCGTCGATTCCTGCGGGGGCTGCTGGATCTGATGACTGTCGCGTTTCTGGTGAGCTTCGGCCGTCGTCCTCAACATGCTCTGGGCGCTGTTGGGCTGTTCTTCTTCGGTCTTGGTATCGTCGGCCTTGGATACCTGGGACTTCTCTGGTTCCTGATGAACGTCCTGCACATTATTGCGGCGGTCCCGATCGGCGGTCGACCTTTGCTGGCCTACTCAATCGCATTCGTCCTGCTCGGCGGCCAGGCGCTTTCGCTGGGGCTGCTGGCAGAACTGATTGTGGCCTATACGGGAGATCCCGTGGACAGTTTCAGCGTGAAGTCAACCACAAAGCAGACGCAGCCATCGTCCAATGCGCTGGAGACATCAGCGGATGGCAATACATCGGAATAGCGTCGATGCTGCGATGCCCAAACGCATAGGAGTTCTTTCAGATACGCATGGCATGCTGCCCGGGATCATCCCGGAGTATTTTAGCAGTGTTGATGCGATTGTTCATGCCGGGGATGTTGGTGACCCTGCAATTCTGGAAGAGCTCAGACAACTGGCTCCTTTGACGGTTGTCCGCGGCAATTGCGATCGAGGAAGTCTCTGGGACGGCATCCCGAAGACGGATGCCCTTGTCACGGGCAACCAGTACATCTACGTGCTGCATGATCTGAACGATCTGGATCTCGATCCCTGGGCTGGTGGATGTGTGTGCGTCATCAGCGGCCACACACATGTTGCCAAAGCAGACTGGCGAAACGGAGTTCTGTTTCTGAACCCGGGTAGCGTGAGTGTTCGTAGAAGACCATCCGATCAACTCACTTGTGCTCTGCTGACGATCACGGGAACCGATCTGTCGGTGCAGATCAAATCATTGCCCGAAGAACGTCGCTGAGCTTTCGTTGTGCACCAGAAGTTGGTCCACCTACTTCAGATTGCTGGCGAGCCAGGAGTTGAGGTTGTCCTGTCCGCCGAAACCGCGTTCCAGTGCGACAACTTCTCCATTTCGAAAGATCATGATCTGCGGAATTCCACCGCTGCTTCGGTAGGCGTTGAAGATTTCCGGCTTCTTGTCGATATCGACTCTCAGAAAGCGTGCGGACTGTGAGTAGGTGGATTCGAGCGAATCGAGTGCGCTGTCCATACTTCGGCAGGGTCCACACCACTCCGCCCCGAACTTGACCACGACCGGGCGATCACATTTCAATACGGCCTGCTCAAACCATGGATCATGGACTGCAGTTGCAGGTTGCTTTCCAAAGAATAACAGACCGGCAAATGCGACAAACAGAATCAGCGTGATGAGTTTGTTCAGTTGTTCCATGGAGCCCAGTTCCGTGAAAGCTGAGAATGAGGACAGCCGTCTGCTGCTGGAAACCTATCTCCTGAACGCGTCCGGGCGAGTAGAACCGCCCGGAGACGAAAGAAAAGCCGTTCAGCTTTTCACGGTTATGTCGGTGGCATCAGATACCATCAAGGAATCAAATACCACAAAAAAAAGACGCCGACACGTAAGTGTCGACGTCCTTCGATTTCAATTTCATTTGCCGGTGTTGAGTGTTTTATCGTGACATGAATGCCACAACCTGACCGACATCGACGACAAGCTGCACGTCCTGGAACGTTGGGCGTGTTGTCACGACCACTCGCATTTCGGCTTTGTCGATGTTCAGCCATTCTGTATCAATGGCATTGGCCGATTCGCCAATATTTGCGTACAGCTTCTTGATGTTCGGGCGGTTTCGCAGGGTAATTACGTCGCCAGGCCGAACCTGAATCGATGGCTTGTTAACGGTGACGCCGTTGACCTGAAAGTGGCGGTGAACGATACCCTGTCGTGCCTGTGGGCGAGTCAGAGTGAATCCAGCGCGACGGACGACGTTGTCGAGGCGGCATTCGCAAAGAACCAGCAGCAGTTCACCGGTGTTGCCCTTCATACGTCGGGCTTTGTCGAAGTACTTGAAAAGCTGACGGTCTCGTAGTCCGTAGTAGAACTTGATCTTCTGCTTTTCATTCAAAGCCGAACCATATGTGGTTGGCTTCTTGCGGCGACGATGCATCCCTGGTGGGTATTCTTTTCGCTCAGTCGCTTTAATGGCACCTGCTGACTCGTAAACATTCATGCCGAGTCGTCTGTTGATTCGTCCCTTCGGACCGGTGTAACGCCCCATTGTGCTCTAAAACCTCAATCATTTTTCTGGTGGCTCTGCACCGCACAACGAAACGCTCGATGTGCCGTCACCCGTGTTTCCCTGCTGCTCTGGTGGCTTTCAGAATCATCAAGGCATTCTGAACGCCAGAACGACCGGGGCAGAAATCGGATGAATTCTGCACCTGGGAAAACTCGACAGGTAGCCCGCTGATATGGGACTACGTACAGAGTAATGCCGACAGCCAATTTTGCTCTAAGCTGAAGGACGGGAAAGAGTATCGTCACGGGTCGCAACGATCAACACCGGCAAACCGTCCACATCACTGTTTTACCGGGATTCGGGCGGCATTTGGTCATTTTCAGGTGTTGAAAGTTCGGGAGAGCCGGATTCTGGGGAGTCGGAGCCGGGGTGGCAGTGTTGGTTCGTGGATTTGGACGCACATCCGATTCCGCCGCATGTCCCGCATGGGCTGGGGGTGCCTGCATCGGGATTCCACCAGCGAGCCAGCTTTTGCAACAGGACCGCAGCTGAAGCAAGGATCAGTGCCAGGGCCCCGATTTCCTGTCCGTTCATCGTTCAGGCACTTCTTGAAAGATCGACGGCCGTCGATAGCAGAAGGCTAGGCCGCATCAAAGCCTTGATCCGATTTGGTAGCACAGGAATGCTCCAAACCAGCCAAGTGCGGTCATATAGGCAAAAGAGAAAACAGGCCATCGCCACGAATTCGTTTCGCGTTTGATGACTGCCAGCGTGGAGACACACTGCGCGCAAAGTGCAAAGAATACCATGATCCCGATGGCTACAGGCAAATTGAACACAGGAGTGCCGTCTGCGTGTCTGGCCTGCAGCAATGCGCCTTTGAGTCCTTCGTGTTCTTCATCGACGTCCGCCCCCATGCTGAAAATGGTTCCAAGGGTTGCAATGACGACTTCTCGAGCCGGAAACGAAGCGATGACCCCCATTCCGATTCTCCAGTCCCAGCCCAGTGGTCGCACCGTTGGTTCAACGGCGTGCCCTATTCTGCCCAGAATACTGTTTTCCAGCAGACTGGCGTTGATTGCGTTCAGCTTTTCCGTCAGTTCACTGATTTGCGATTCCGTCTCTTCACGTACCTGTTCCGGCTGCGGATTGCTTTCAATGGTTGATTCGAGCGATTCGATTTGCGTCATCAGTGCGAATCGTTCTTCATGAGAGCCCGGGAACGATCCGACAGCCCAGATGATGACGGTCGTTGCAAAGATCAGCGTGCCAGCGTTCTCTATAAACGACCGAGAACTGTCAAAGACACGGTGGGCAGTCACCCGAAATGATGGCATTCGGTAGTCAGGCAGCTCCATGAGAAATGCGGATGGTTCGCCCCGGAAAAATGTCCTGCGAAGAAGGAATGCGGTTGGGATTGCGATCACCAGCCCCAGCATGCTGATTGCGAGCAGCACGACGGCGTGAAGTGGCAACCATCCTCCAAGATAACGTTTGTCGGGGACAAACATGCCAATCATCAGCAAATAAACCGGCAGTCTTGCAGAGCAGCTCATCAACGGTGCGATGAGAATTGTGACAAATCGATCGCGGCGATCTTCAATCACTCGCGTCGCCATAACGCCTGGTACTGCACATGCAAAAGAGGACATCAGCGGAACAAACGATCGGCCGCTTAAACCAACCAGAGCCATCAGGCGGTCCATCATGAATGCCGCGCGCGCCATGTAGCCGCAGTCTTCGAGCAGTGCAATAAACAAGAACAACAAGCTGATTTGAGGAAGGAAGACCAGTACCGATCCGACTCCCGCAACAATTCCATCCACCAGCAAACTGCGAAGCAGTCCCGGCGACATCGACGCTGTGATTCTGTCACCGACCCAGCCAACACCATTCTCAACAAGTTCACTCAGCGGCTGGGAAAACCAGTAAATCGTGGAAAACACCAACAACATTACAGCAAGGCAAATCGCAAAACCGAAGATTCGGTGGGTCAGCCAGGCATCAATTGAATCGCTGATGGATCGCTTTGCCGTTGCCGGCGGAACCACTGTGGTTGCGAGCAATCCTTTGATGAACGCGTATCGCTGAGTCGCCTCGACTTCCGGGACTGGAATGTTAAGCTCGGCCAGTTTATCGCGGACCTGTGCAACCTGAATTGCATATTCGTGACTCGTTGTACGCGACAGCATCTGTTCGACAGATCCGTCCGGATCCAGCAAACTACGGCTAATCAGGAAAGGCGTGCATTGTTCTTCCGGGCACCCGGCTTCTGTGAGCCAGTTCGACAGATGATCGACGGCCTCCCGGAATGGCAATGGAAGGATCCGAGCAACGGAGGGGTCGGCCGCTCCGTCATTTTGGGGCTCTGCCAGTGGTTGACTGCCCGTCGGATTCGCGGGCGCGGCTGACATCGACTGATGATCTCGATGCGCTTTGACAACAGCATTCTGAAGCTCAATCAATCCGGTGCGTTTTATGGCGGATGTGGTGACAACGGGCACGTCCAGCAGGCGAGACAATTCTGACAGATCGATCGAGATCCCCGACTGCTCAGCAGTGTCCCACATGTTCAGGCACAGGACCAGGGGCTTCCCTATCTCGCGCACCTGGGTGAACAGGAACAGGTTTCGTTCGAGGGCAGCGGCGTTACAGATACAGACAACGACGTCCGGCGGTTCGGTTCCATCACAACCTGTCAGAACATTGACCGGAACCATCTCATCGGCGGACCGGGGCGACAGACTGTAGGTGCCTGGCAAATCCACCAGGTCAATTGGAAGGGCCTGCCAAAGCACCCTTGCGGACTTCTGCTCGACGGTGACGCCCGGGTAGTTACCGGTTCGCACATTCATGCCGGCAAGAGCATTGAACAATGTGCTCTTGCCTGTGTTCGGATTACCAATCAGAACAACGCGTAAAGGAGCGCTGTGTTGTTTTTTCGGAAGCGACATCGCGGGCGACGTCTTTCGTGCGAATGGGGACTCAACCGACTTTTAGCCAGCAGAGACGACCGCGGCTTGGATGCCGGATGTTGATTCCTGGCAGATCTTGACACATGCGGCCTCGACCGAACGCATGGAAATCACGGTCCCGCAAATGCGATATTGAATCGGGTCGCCGAATGGTGCCTTTCGCAGTACCTCAATCGTGGCTCCGGGAACAACGCCCAATTCCATCAGGCGGGTCGCGAGCCGACAGGAGTTGCACATTCCGGTAACGATTCCGGATTGACCAGGCTGTAGTTCGGTGAGGCGAAGCGTTTCCACAAGACATCCACCATTTAGGAAAGCGGAGGGGAGACAACACTCTGTGAAAGAATGGGTCCCGGAGCTTTCAGGGAAGGCGAAAGTGAGACTCAATCTCACAACCGCCCCAATTCTATCGCTCCGCCGTGGCTATCGACCACAGACTTTGCAGCAGTTTTCCATGAAATCTCAGGAATTTCTGAGAACGGGATGTCTGTGACAAACGTCGTGTTTTCCCCCGTTCCGGCACAGAAACAGCGATTTGCCCGCCCTGAATTCGTAACTTCCTGCGAAGAACCAGAAGGCCGGTGATTGCCCCCTTCGACTTCGAACAGGTCGAACCTGTATCGTACGATTCGTCCAAACGAAGGCGGAATTCGAAAGTTGGGGTTTGATCGAGGATAAGGGCTCTGAAATCCTGAGTCACCGTCCCCCACTACTTTCCGAGGTCCTGAAAACGTTCGTAGGACTGTTGGAGCGGGTGAGCGTCGTGACGTCCGTCGATCATACGTGCGGTCCATTCGGCCAGGCGGCGTCCCAGTCGACGACAAGCTTCCTGTTCGGCATCTTTCACAGGTGGCCCTGCGCAGACCGCTCCATAGTGAGCTGAGAATTTCATTCCGGTGTAGTCCGTAAGTCCAAACACCAGAAAGCCATAGTTGATCAGAATGGACATCAATGTGAGACAGGTCCATTCCTGCCCGCCCCCCCACGCTCCGGCCGAGGAGAACACGCAACCGATCTTTCCGTCACGCCGGCCCCAGTTCTCAATGGGTTGCTCGTCCCACCACTGCTTCATCTGCCAGCTGACAGTGCCGTAGTTGGTAGGCGATCCCAGCGCCAGACCATCGCACCAGTCCAGATCTGTGTGATCGGCTTCAGAAATGCTCTTCAAGCGAACATCCGTACCAGTCAGCTGACGGGCACCGTCAGCAACCAGTGAGGCCATCAACTGAGTGTTCTGAGTATTCGAGTGATACAATACCAGGACTTTTGACACGATTGTCCCCTGTTGAATTCAAACGGGTCTGATGGTGGGTCCGTGACGTCGCTGAAGAAATAAACCTTGTCGTACCCCTGTTCGGAATTCGATCACGCCTGTCTGAGTGGACAAGCCAAAGCACCCGTTGTTACGCAAATGATCTGCAACATCGAGTCGATCCGTGCAATACCGTCGTTCAGCACAGCCCATTCTTCGCAGCGTTTTGTTGTCACTATCCCACCGACCGATATTTTTCGATCATGACTATGACGATAGTCATTGGGATCACGATTAACAGAATGGCTTGCTCGAACTGAGGCAGAAGGCTACTGCTGGTTGCCATCAGAATCAATGCGGACGTGTAAGCGAAGTAGTATCCCAGGAACAAGCTGCCCTCCAAACGGGAGATTTGATGCCCCGTAAAGAAGATTGGCAGGCACGCTGCTGCGACGATAACCATCACAGGAATATCAAACGAAAGAGCCTGTCCTGCGACAGGGACACCGTTCGGTCCTGTCAGCGCGGCGAGTCCCAGAACCCCCAGAATATTGAAGAGGTTGCTGCCGACAACGTTTCCAACCGCGATATCGCGCTCGCCCCTGATGGCTGCGATGATGGAAGTGGCGAGTTCCGGAAGCGATGTCCCACCCGCGACGATGGTAAGTCCGATGACCAGTTCGCTGACTCCTAATCCCCGAGCCACAGTTGTGGCGCCGTCAACAAGCCAACGCGCTCCGAATACCAGCAATACCAGGCCTCCAATGATCCACAGAAATTGACAGAACAAGTTGCCCCCGCGCTTTGTTCCGGCTTTGGAACTGGTGGCGGTCTTTTCACCGAACGCTTCACCATATTCTTCGCAGATGTCTGCTGATTCGCGATTGCCCACCAGAATACACCAGGCCGTGTAAGCGAACAGTCCCGAAAACAGCAGCCCCCCTTCCATTCGACTGATTGTCCCGTCCTGTCCCATCAGGCTCATAGATATTGAGGCTGCAATCATGAGAGGCACGTCAAAACGTACCAGCTTCTGGTTCACTTTCAGCGGGATGACGACTGCCGATAATCCGAGGATCAACAGGACATTGAACACGTTGCTGCCAACCACGTTACCGACGGCAATGTCGGCTCGTCCTTCCAGTGTGGCCGCAACAGATACTGCCATTTCGGGCGCGCTTGTTCCAAACGCGACCACCGTTAATCCGACGATTAATGGCGAGACGCCCCAAAACGCGGCAATATGAGACGCGCCACGCACAAGTAGCTCGGCACCCGCAACAAGAGCCACCAAACCAGTAACGATGATGAAGACGGTCCACATCCAGAGTAACTCCAGGAATTGCGATAATGAAAACAAATCTCGGGCCAGATGATCAGCGTTCTGTCTACGTTAGATAGTCTGCCGAAGTGTCACCGCACCGGTTGGAGGTCCTGGGAGTCTGGATGATCCATCGACAGGCGAAATGCTGGTGGCAACATCCACCAGATCTCCGGGGATGAACCGAATCTCGACCGGAATCTCAGGCGCGATCCCCATCCGGAACCAAATTCGCTGCCACCAGGCCAGCTTGCGTTGCCATTCAGCCAGCGACTGTTTCAAGCGTACGACCGATGGATGGTCCACTTCGCGAATTTCTGAAAGCGAATCCCGCCCACCCAATGTCAGCCCGGCAAGCATCAGAGCAGTGGCAAAGTTCGTTCGGTGAATCACCGGAAGATCGGTTCTCATCCAGGTACAATTGGGAGCCAGGATGTAGGATCGATAGAGTTGGACGGCTTCCCTGGCTCGCCCCATCCGCATCAGGCAGACGCCGCGCACGTTCCTGAGGTCAGGGCTTTGTTCCACCGCGTCTGCGGCGATTCGTAAGGCCTCTTCGTATCTGCCCGATTCTGCAACTGTGACAACCAATTGTAGAAACTCTGCAGGGGAAAGTTTTTGAGTTTTCTTTGATGAGCTCATGACTGCACTTTCAAAACCATGTGGCAATTTTCATTTGGATTACGTTTTACGAACGACGAAGTCGCGACTGCCGGAGAACCAACTCTTGCCGGATTCGCTCTGCTTCAAGTCTGGAATCCTGCAACGGTTTTCAGGGTTGGGTGCACAGACTTGTTAGGGCCGTTTCGGAAATCATTCACGATGGAATGCGGCCCGCCGGATTTGGAGAGGGGTTTCACCGCGCGCAGGAAAGTCCGGAATCAATTTGACTACGCGATGGTCCCGGCAGGGATCTGATCCCTGGGACCAATAACGATGTTGTTCCCGGGCAGAAAGAATCAGGGCCGCAGCAGAACACCGAGCATAAACAGTGTTGGGGCGGCAGAAACCGGAGCTCCGTGCGGGCCGTATCCCCAGCGATGAGTGGGGCGTGCCACGGTTCTGTCAACATGGTGACGAGGTCCGCAGAAGTCAGCCGAATGCGCTTCTGTCCTGCTCCATTCACGTGGCAGCTGACCCGAAGAGATACGTTCGTTGATTCGTGAAGCTATGCCGCCGGCGTCCGGCTGCTCAAGTTTTTCGGTAGCAGGGACGTCGGAGCTTTCGCCACCGCGAATTGTTGCCGACGTGAAGCAGGCAAATCCGATGGTGAAGAGTATGCAGGCAGCGAGCAACGCACTTTGAGGATTGATGCGGGAACGCAATGACGCATGAAATCGGCTACTTAAGAGCGAATTCATTCCGTCGGCGTTTAAGTTGGCGTTGGCGTACAATTGAATGCAGCTGCAGGAGAACGGCTCAGCCGAGACACTGACACTCAGGTCTTCGGAGTTTTGTCCGCTGATCAAATCATTATCGGCAAATCATAAAGAATGAGCAAGCAGTTGTTTTAGAGAATCTCAGTCGTGGACGAGGCACGGCTCGCTGTTGTCAACCGTCGTTTCATACCGGGAAGCGGGAGCCTCAGGATCTGCGGGTCGCGCGGGGATTCTTGTGAATCCTGCTGCGGTTGGCTTCGCCGAACGCTGTTCTCAAGTGTTTCGCCGCACCCTGGACTCAATCACGAGAGGATATCCCGGACGACATGTCCTTCGACATCGGTGAGCCTTCGTTCAAGTCCGTTGTAATAGAAGGTTAGACGTTCATGGTCGAGTCCCAGCAGATGCAGGATCGTGGCGTGGAAGTCGTGTACCGTCACAATGTCCTGAACGGCTTTATGGCCGAATTCGTCGGTGGCTCCCCAGCTGAATGGTGCTTTAACTCCTGCACCGGCCAGCCAGCATGTAAATCCATCGGGGTTGTGGTCGCGGCCACTCGCGCCTTTCTGGAAGGTTGGCATCCGACCAAATTCTGTACACCACACGACCAGAGTATCTTTGAGCAACCCTCGTTGTTTCAGGTCACCTAACAATGCGGCCGTTGGCTGGTCCAGAACAGGCCCGTGAATACTGTATTGTTGTTGTAACGCTTTGTGTCCGTCCCAGTTACTCACACCTTCACCGCCGGTTTGGTAGGCACCGTTGAACAGCTGCACAAACCGAACGCCCTTTTCCAGCAGCCTGCGTGCCAGAATACAGTTGCGAGCGAAAGCAGCTTTTAACGGGTTTTGCGAATCGTCGGCGCCGTAATACCGCAATGTCGATTCGGATTCGCCGGCGATGTTGCTGACTTCGGGGATACTGAGCTGCATTTTGGCAGCCAGTTCATAGCTGCTGATGCGAGCCGCCAGTTCGGAATCCGCTGGGAAACGCTCCAGATGGCGTTCATTCATGCGTTTCAGAAAACTCATCGTCGCCTGGTCGGTCGTCTGGTCAATGGACGATGGTCGCGCGAGATTGCGGATGGGGTGAGCGGCGTTGAAATCTGTTCCCTGAAACGCTGCCGGCAGGAAGCCTGGTCCCCAGTTGTTGACGGATGATTGCGGGGTTCCTCGCGGATCTGGAATTGCCGCATAGGCTGGGAGATTTTCGTTTTCCGTGCCCAGAGCGTAGGAACACCAGGCCCCCATGGAAGGAAAGCCATCGAGTGTAAAGCCGGTGGACATATAGTTCTCACCCGGTCCATGGGTGTTGGTCTTTCCCTGAATCGAGTGCAGAAAGCAGATGTCATCTGCCATTGCTCCGATATGTGGAACCAAGTCCGAAATCATTTTGCCTGACTCGCCGCGAGGCCGGAAAGTCCAGGGACTTTTGGTGAGATTGCCCTGCTCTCCCTGGAACGTAATGAGTTTGTCGCTTCCCGGCATTGCCTGTCCGTGACGTTCAATCAGAGCAGGCTTATAGTCAAAGGTATCCAGTTGGCTGCAGGCTCCCGAACAGAAGATGACCACGACTCGCTTCGCTTTGGCAGCGAAGTGTGGTGCGCGAGCTGCAAATGGGTTGTCAGGTGAAATCTCCGGACGTATTGGAGATTTTCCGGAGATGCTTGTGGTCGGTCCGGATTCATCGCTGGCCTTCAGAAGTCCCTGCTGCGCGAACAGGGACGCCAGCGCGATATGGCTCAAACCAGTTGCGGAGTCAGAAAGGAATCGGCGGCGATTCAGCATGTTGGACCTCGGTAATTCTCTCGTTGGGAAGCCGGATCATATGCAAAAGGCCCCGTGTTCTGGAAACACGGGGCCCGATGGAGGTGCAGATGCCACAGATTCGCTGGTCGCTGAACCCGAATGCTGAATTCCGCTGACTCCCAGGCAGGATGCTGATTTCACGATGTCAGGTTCGCCCAAAATCGGCTTACGATGTCAGGAAACGCTCCAGCGCATCCAGGCCCTTTTGAAGATTTTCCATGCTGGTTGCGAAGGACATGCGAACGTAGCCGGGTGCACCAAACGCATCACCGCTGACAGTGGCGACGTGAGCGCGTTCCAGCAGTGCGGTGCAGAAATCAGTGGCGTTATCAACAGCGGGTCCACCCATCAGTGGCTTACCGAAATAGTAGCTGACATTGAAGAATGCGTAGAACGCTCCGCCAGGATCCGCCATCGTCAAACCCGGGATTGCCTTCAGGCGACTCAGCACATACTCACGACGCTTGATGAAATGTTCATTCATTTCTGCGACACATTCCTGCGGACCGTTTAGTGCCGCCAAAGCGGCGTACTGGCTGATGCTGCAGGGATTGGATGTTTGCTGACTTTGAAGCTTGTTAATGGCTCCACTGACGTTCTCTGGCGCGAGAGTCCAGCCAATTCGCCATCCGGTCATTGCGTAGGCTTTGCTAACGCCGTTCACAATGACGGTTCGCTTTCGGACTTCTTCGCCGAATGATGCGAATGAACGGAATGAATAGCCCGGGTAGATGAGCTTGTCGTAAATCTCGTCAGACAAGACGACGATGTCTTTTTCCACCGCGACCTGAGCCAGCGCTTCGAGCATTTCAACAGGGTAGACGCCGCCGGTCGGATTGCTGGGGCTGTTCAGCATCAGCATGCGGGTTTTGGGAGTGCAGGCGGCTCGAAACTTGTCTGCAGAAAGGCAGAATCCTTCGGCCTCGGTAGTCTCGACGAGGACAGGTCTGGCGCCGACAAGCTCAACAAGTGCCGAATAGCTGACCCAGTACGGCGTCGGAATAATGACTTCATCGCCGGGTTCGCAAACGGCCACTAATACGTTGTGCAGACAATGCTTCGCGCCGTTCGAGATTGTCACTTCCGACGGCTTGTAGGTCACTCCGTGGTCGCGCTGGAAAGCGTCACAGATTGCCTGTTTCAACTCCTGGATGCCGGTTGCTGCTGTGTAATGCGTGTGCCCCGCCTCCATCGCCTGCACCGCCGCATCGCGGATGTGTTTTGGGGTAATGAAGTCGGGTTCTCCCAGTGTGAATTCCATCACATCGATGCCACGAGCCCGCAGTTCGCGGGCCTTTGCCGCGGCGGCCAGAGTTTCAGATGGCTTAAGCAAATTCACAAGTGCAGACGTGTGCATGGCGACAGTCGTCCCGAAAGAAAAGTGAAACAATAAATGAATGTTGGTGTAATACAGGACATTTCAAAACGTATCACAGCAGTCATGAGACTCCTGATGCTCGGAGAGGCTCACAGCTCCGCTATGATTGACGCCCAAATGTGTGGTCTTGAAACGACGTGTGGATTCTTGTTGGCGAGATGCCGGGCGATGCCAATGCAATCCCGGCCATAGAATGGACATCTTCCAGGGCAAATGTCGGCACGCTGCGTTCCAGTAACTGCGGAATTTCCAAAACACAGCGCTGCATTCAGGCCCCCAGTCCTTTCACAATCAGGTCTCCCATTTCCGTTGTGCTGATGAATGCTCCGCCTCCGGCAATGTCGCGTGTTCGATGGCCGGCTTTCAATACCTGACTGACCACGTCTTCAATGGCGTCGGCTTCGGCATTCATATTCATTGAGTAACGCAGCATCATGGCTGCTGCCAGAATCGTCGCTAGCGGGTTTGCAAGGTTCTTGCCGGCAATGTCAGGCGCTGAACCATGAATCGGTTCGAACAGCCCCGGTCCTTCGGAGCCAATGGATGCGGATGGCAGCAGTCCCAGCGATCCCGGCAACATCGATGCTTCGTCGGTCAGAATGTCTCCAAAGAGATTGCCGGTCACCACAACATCGAAGTCACGCGGACGAGAAATAAGATGCATCGCCATCGCATCCACCAGGACGACGCTGTATTCGACATCGGGGAATTCGGCTTTCATCACCCGTTCGGCAACCTGACGCCAGAGTCGCGAGACTTCAAGCACATTTGCTTTATCCACGGAAGTGAGTTTCCCACGTCGTTTGCGAGCGGCTTCTGCGGCAACTCGAACAACACGTTCGATTTCACCTGTGGTGTAGGTCATCACATTCCACGCTTCTTCGCCGGACGCGTGCTCTTTTCGACCGGATTCTCCGAAATAGATTCCACCAGTCAGTTCGCGAACAAAAAGAATATCTGTTCCCTGAACGATTTCGCGACGAAGCGGCGATGCATCCACCAGTTCATCCCATGTCTTTGTGGGACGCAGATTGGCGAATAGACCCATCTCGCGGCGGATTTTCAGCAATCCTTTCTCCGGTCGAGTTTTCGCAGACGGGTCGTCCCATTTTGGGCCGCCAACGGCACCCAGCAGGACCGCTTGTGAATCTTTGCAGGCTTTCAGCGTTTCATCCGGCAGTGGATCCCCACACGCATCGATCGCATTCCCACCGATGGCATGTTCCGGCAAATCGAACGAATGACCGAATCGGGAGCCGATGACTTCCAGAACCCGTTTCGCCTGAGCAATGATTTCCGGGCCAATTCCATCACCGGGCAGCAATACAATCCGAGCGTCCATCGACCACCTTCTCCAACCACTGAAAATTGACTTGAATGCGAAACATCAGCCGCGAATTAACTGTACGGATCTTTCGACACGTCTGTTGCGACACAGGTTAGAGCACGCCGAAAACGTTTCAACTTTGCCGGACGCTCGGCTTCCGGAATGAAGTGAATTGCTTTGCAAAACGCCATCTGGACTGATTCAGTCGGCCGGGAATTCAGGTTTTCACCCGTCGGCAGCGAGAATTTCCCAGATTTCTGAACGAAACCTCATTCGGATTCGCACTATTGATGGTGACGCGAATGCGCACGGAATTCGGCCCGTTTCTCAGGCGAAAGGACAGGCGATTCATAACTGTTTTTCTCGCCTGTGGATGGAAAGGCTGGCTGTTCGAAGCCCGACTGTTCGAAGCCCGACTCTGCGAAGCCTGACTTTTCTGCCACAGACAAATCGAGAGGAATTCGGGACCACGCCTGCAGGGATACAAAGACCCGAAACTCAACAGAACGACGGGAACCACGACGATGAGACTCACACTGCGTACATTGCTTGCCTACCTGGATGACCGTCTGCCTCCTGCCAATGCAAAGGAGATTGGGCAAAAAATTGCGAAGAGTCCGTTTGCGACGGAACTTGCGGAGCGTATCCGGGAAGTCGTCCGCCGTCGGCGACTGGCCGCGACTTCAGAATCGGTTCGCATGATTGACGCGAACCTGGTTGCCGAGTACCTGGATGACCAGCTGACGCCCGAACTTGTTGCAAGAATCGAACAGGAAATCCTGAAGTCTGATGTGAATCTGGCTGAAGTGGCTGCAACACACCAGACAATCGGACTTTTGAGGGACCCTGTGCCTCTGGAATCGCGGATGCGCGACCGCTTGTACTCCATGGATCCGGCTGGCAAGGTTCGTCAGCCCGCCAGGCAGTCTTCGAATAATGGTTCGGTGGAAAAAAACGCAGCCGATCCAAAGCCAGCGACACCAGCTCCCGAATGGACTCCGCAGGCAGCCAGACCAGCTGCATCACGTCGGTTTCCCGTGCTGATTCTGGGGGCGATGGCCCTTGTCTGGCTTGGATTTGTCATTACGGATCAGCACCTGACAAGTCCACCGGGACCGGATCCTGATGGGCCACTTCTGGCGGCGAATCACGCCGGGGAAGCTGCTGGTTTGCCACCCGGTAGCGACGGCAATGATAAAGCCACAGATGTGGATAGTGATGTGGAGACGGATATCGCAGCCACGCCGGCGAATCCCACTGATAACGGAGATCCGTTCCCGGCAATCCCGGCTGACTCAACGCAGGTCGCTTCAGCACCTGGGATGACTCCGTCTGTCAGTGAGCCGAAACCAGTGGGGCAACAGCCTGCGGCAAACGCGAATCCTCCGGGAAACGCGGCAATGACGAACGTCGCCAGCAAAGAGGCAGGGTCGCTTCCCGTTGGAGCCGACAATTCAGTTGGTGGAACGCAGCCCGACAATTCCGTGCCGGATCCAGTTCGTTCAACGGTTCAGCATCGAGTCACTGTGCGTGACGACTATGGCATGCTGCTGGGACGCAATCAGGACTCCGGCGAATGGATGCGATTGCTTCGATTCGCTCCGAATAATTCTCTGGATCAGTTAAGACTTCGAGACTGGCGTTCGGATGTTGAGGGTGTGGCTCTGGCCATGCCGGAAGATTTTTCCGCGACCGTTTCTCTGGATGAATCCGGATGGAAAATGCTGGTTCCCGGCGGCAGTGTGTTTCGTCTGATCAATGCAGAACCCTCTGGGCTTGTGCCGGTGGAAGGACGCTTTCTGCTGTCACGAGAGCCCTCAAATATCGCCGATGATGCGAGCGTGCCTGTCGTACTGCAGTTTGGAAAAGGCCAGGTCGAATTGTCGTTGGGAACTGCAGATACCAAAGTCGCTCTGCACGTGGTGCCAGTCAGAAACGATATTATTGCTCCTGCCGTATCCAGCGAAGTGGCAAATGACACGATCGATGACGAGTTGATTCCGTGGGACTCGGACTTTCATGTTCAGGCATTTGTTGTGGAGGGCGCCATCCGGTTGTCGCATGCCGCGACTGAATCGAGCCTCGAACTCACGAAGACTCAGTCTGCGTTCTGGAAGTCGCTTGATGATGGCAGCGTCGCCGAACTGCATCTGGCGGATGCGGCAGAACGAGGCGCTATTATGGACTGGGTTAATGATGTGACATCTCCACCAGTTCCGCAGGAAACAGAGATTCTCGATCAGATCAGTGCCGCGTTCGCTTCGTCCGAAACGATTTCCGAACCAGCGTTGCAGCATTACAGCGACCGCAATCCCCTGATTGGTTCTGCGGCCGTGCGTGTCGTTGCGGCTTCGCGGGACGTCAGCACTCTGATGACAATCCTGTTACAGTCAGAAGAAGAACTTGTCAGGCGAGCGGCCATTGATGGACTTCAGAAAATTGCATTGCAGACCGAAGCGGGATCGCAGCTGGTCCGACGGAACCTCGAAAATCGGCTCCCGATGAACGAAGTGCCGGTGCTCTTCAAATTGATCAGTGGCTTAAGCAGTGATGAATTCCGGTCACCGGATATCTGTGCCGAACTGGTCGTTCTGCTTTCCAGCGATCGCCTGGCAACTCGTGAGCTGGCCTTTTATCGAATGGAACAAATTGTTGGCGACCGTTACGGGTACCACGCCGATGCTGACTCAGGCCGCCGCCGTGAATCAATTCGCCGCTGGCAGCGATATATCGATCGGAACGACGGTAAACTGATCCCTTAGTTTCAGCAGCCTCTGTCTCGGAACGGTGGAGGCTGAACCCTCGCTGGAACTCGACACGCCGGAACCCCCGTAAGAACGGATTGAGCCGTCAATGACTCTTCACCCGAAATTCCGATTGTACGGCAAATTCTGTTTCTCTGCGGTATGTGTGATGGCGATGGTCTTGTCATCGTCCTGCAGCGTCGCCATGGCATTCCCTGTTGGCAGCGTCAGCGAACCTGGCGTTGCAGGTGATTCTCAAACGCAGACCAGACCAAATGTCCTGCTGATCGCCATTGATGATCTGGCCGGGTGTCTTGGTTGCTACGGAAACTCTGTCGTCAGGAGTCCGCACCTTGACCGTCTTGCTGAAAAGGGAGTTCGCTTCAGCCATGCCTACTGCCAGTTGCCGCTCTGCAATCCCAGCCGAGCGTCGGTACTGACCGGTGCTCGTCCGGACGCTGTTCGCGTCTACGATTTAGATCGACACTTTCGGGACGAATTGGCAAACATCGTAACGCTGCCTCAATTGTTCCGTCAGAATGGATGGTCCGTCGCTCGGGTTGGCAAATTGTATCACTACAACGTACCCGCAGGGATCGGCACCAACGGTCTGGATGATGCCATATCCTGGGACGAAGTGATCAATCCGAAGGGTCGCGACGTTGCGGATGAAATCCTGATCACCAATCCAACACCGCATCGCCCCGTCAGCGCAGCGCTAAGCTGGCTTCAGGCAGACGGCAGCGATGATGAGCAGACCGATGGCATGATTGCGAGCGAAGCGATTCAATGGATGGCGCAGCATCAGGAGAAGAACAGTCGCCCTGATGTCGTTGATCGCCCATTTTTCCTGGGTGTAGGCTTCTTCAGACCACATACTCCCTACGTCGCGCCTAAGAAGTATTTCGACTTGTATCCGCTCGAAGCGATTCAATTACCATTTGCCCTGCCCGGTGATCGGGATGATATTCCCCCGGCGGCCTTTGCCCATAACTGTCGTCTGCCAAACTATGGTCTGGATGCCGTGACCTGCCGAAAAGCATTACAGGCTTACTACGCCTGTGTTTCGTTTGTCGACGCTCAGGTCGGCCGATTGCTGGACGCAGTGGAACACATGGGGCTGACTGACAACACAATCGTTGTCGTGTGGAGCGATCATGGCTATCACCTCGGTGAGCACGAAGGAGTCTGGCAGAAACGCACTCTGTTCGAAGAATCTGCCCGGTCACCACTGATTATCTTCGCGCCGGACAAAGTTCTGACTCAGGTACCGCCGGAGCATTCCGGTCGATCTGAATCCGGAGTCACAATTAAAAGAACGGTCGGCGGCAGGACCGCCTCGGGAAATGGACAGCCCTGCGATCGTATCGTGGAATTCATTGATATTATGCCGACCGTGGCTCATCTCAGCGGATTGAAAACGCCGGTTACCGCCACGGGACACAGCCTGGTCCCCCTTCTGCGTGATCCAAAACGAGAATGGGACTTCCCCGCATTCACACAGGTCCTGCGGCCAGGCGTCTCGGACAAAGAACCCAATCGAATGGTGATGGGCCGCAGCATTCGAACAAATCGATGGCGATACACCGAATGGAACGAAGGGAAGGATGGCGTTGAGCTTTACGACCAGTGGAACGACCCGGGCGAGACTCGGAATCTGGCCGGAAAATCGGATCTGAAAATCCTGACCAGCGGCCTGCGCAAACAGTTCGAAGGCAAGGCTTCGGGAACTGTTCCCCAATCGCCCGTCAATCCCGCGCGACTATGATCCCGCGCGACTATGATGATGCCATCCACCAAGTCGTCAGCTGGCAGCCGCTTCCGGCAGTGCGGTGCTGATGAGCCCGGCAGGCGACTGGCTCCGGGGCAGCTTGAGGGTAAACGTAGTTCCCTTGCCGACTTCACTTTCGACGCGGATGCGTCCCTGATGTGCTTCGATGATTCGTCGGCACAACGACAGGCCAAGACCAGTCCCGCCCTGCCCCCGCGCATCGGCCTTCTTGGTGGTGTAGAATGCTTCAAAGATGTGTTTCAGCTGTTCCGCTGGAATTCCGCACCCGGTATCTCCGACGGACACTTCGGCCCAGCCTTCATCAGGGTTATCACGAATCGTCAGTTTCAGACGTCCATGCTCATTCATCGCCTGGCGCGCGTTGACGATCAGATTCATAAGGAGCTGCTGAATCTGGCTACTGTTCACATTCGCCCACACGCTCCCGGAAATATCCATGTCGACGCCGATTCGATGCATCTGCAGATCCTTCTGGACGAGCACAAGAACGTCGTCCAGAAGTTTCTTGAGGTCTGCTGGTTCCTGTCGGTCACTATTGTTGCGTGCGTAGGCCAGCATGCCGGTCGTGATCCGCGACGCTCGTTGAGACGCATTCAGGATCCGGTCGAATGCTTTCGTTCGCGTCTTTTCATCGTTGTGCCGCAAGCCCATTTTGGCGTAGTTGATGACGGTCGTCAGAATGTTGTTGAATTCATGCGTGATCGAGGATGCCAACGCTCCGACGGAACTCAGCCGCTGTGCCTGGAATAGCTGTTCCTCCATTTGCTGGAGGTGTTTTTCGAGTTCTTCAATTCTCTGCTCGGGGCTCGCCATGGATCAGTCAGTTTCAGCTGAAATTCAGTTGCTCTGCGACCTTCGGCGATTGGGTTTTCGCTCGAAGACATCTTTCCTTATCGGCAAACCAGTCAAAGTATGTACAGTCGCACCGCGATACCGAGGTCGTTCGGTCCTGAATGATTCGGCAGATGTTGCCGGAATGGGATGAACGGTCCGTTCTGCCCACCTGAAAACAGGGAGTGATGCCGAGCGGTTCTGAAGCTGATTCACATCCGATCGGAGAATCAGCGCTGTTCGTTCGGACTGCTCAATGAAGTGACTTCCAAATTCAAAACATGCACGGGTGCGGGTCAATAAACGGCTTGAGGCCGCTGCAGGCCGCTTCGAGGTGGTCCGGGCGGCACATATTCGGGGCCAATCGGAATCCCCTGCATCAGTCGCTGTTCAGCAGCTCGGCGAGGTTCAGTTCGTGGTCGATTATATTCGCGCGGCGTGCTGTCCATGGATGGCCCGATGTTGGGATCGGGAAATGGATTGGTCTGCTGGTAGGCCATGTTTTCGGCGTAAGGTGATGCTGTGTAAGCAGTTGGGAATCGGGTGCTGAAAGCATTGACACAGCCGGCCAGCAAAATCAGTAGCATGATGCAGCCCACGCGCAGAGACACCTTGATCGGTGAAACACCGGTTGGTTCAAAGAGACCGATGGGTTGTCTAATTCTGGAAGGCATGCGCTTGGACGTCCTTGTTCGCCGGCAAAGGCCAGCCAGGGAAAGCTACCAGCAAATCCTGCCGGAAGGCAACGCCAGTTTTGGCTACTGTTTTTCTCGTCTCATTCGATTCCTGCTGCACAGCTTTCGTTTGCGCATGGACATCCTTTGAGTCGAAGCAGAAACTCTTTGTCGGCAACACCCAGGAAAGGCGCTTCATGGCAGCCAAAGCCGTCTGCCTGTAAAATGCATTTCCCACCCGCCAATCCCACCAATACACCAGGGGATAGTTCGATGACAGTGGTTCGTCGCCGCCTGAAAAGTCTGTCTGTGTTGCTCAGCGTGTTCTTGTCTGCATCCGCTGTATCTGCGCTGGACAGTTCGGTGGTTGATCAGGTGGATTTCGAGCAGCAGGTCCTTCCTGTACTCCGATCACATTGTTTCGATTGTCACGGGGAAGAGACTCGCGAAAGTCAGCTTCGGCTGGATCGCAAGTGGGCTCTTTTGCGCGGGGGTGATTCGGGGGAACCGGCTGTGTTGCCCGGAGACGCCGAAGGCAGTTATCTGATTCAACTGGTTTCAGGCGCGCAGCCGGATAAGGTCATGCCGCCTAAGGATGTCGATGACGTCCTGACGTCGGATGAAATTGCTGTCCTGAAGAAGTGGATTGAACAGGGAGCACACTGGCCCGGTCCGTATGGTGCAGACCAGCCATCCGATGAAGAAGTCGCTGCCTCTGAATTGAACCACTGGGCGTTCCAGCCAGTACGCCAGCCCGAGATTCCGCAGGTCCCTGAGTCCTGGCCGGCAGAATGGCGACAGAACCCCATTGATGCCTTTATTGCCAAAGGATTGGTTTCAAGGGACCTGCAACCTTCAAAGCGTGCTGATCGAGCTACCTTAGCACGGCGTTTGTCTCTGGTCATGCTGGGACTTCCACCGCGTCCAAAGAGTGTTCGTGCCTTTTCCGACAACGACCTGCCCGAAGCCTGGAACAATCTTGTTGAGCGTACGCTGCAGAGTTCGCATTACGGCGAACGCTGGGCTCGGTACTGGCTGGACCTCGTTCGCTTTGCAGAAACCGATGGCTTCGAGACGAATCGCGAACGTCCGAACGCCTGGCCTTATCGAGACTACGTGATTCGCTCATTCAATGACGACAAACCCTATGATCAGTTTCTGCGTGAACAGCTGGTCGGCGATGCGATTGGGGTTCCCGAAGCGACGGCTTATCTGGTGGCAGGCCCTGTAGATATCGTGAAGAGCCCGGATATTGCTCTCACCCTGATGCAGCGTCAGAACGAACTGGACGACATGATCAACACGACCAGCACAGCCTTTCTGGGGATGACTGTTGGCTGTGCCCGATGCCACAATCATAAGTTCGATCCCATCCGGCAAACGGATTACTACGGTCTGCAGGCGATTTTTACCGGTGTACGACACGGGAATCGTTCCGTTCCACCATCAATGGAGCAACAGATCGAATTGAAGGACCTGGATGCTGAAGTCGCTCGACTTCGTGGCGAACTGAAACCTTTTCTGAAACGGAATCAGGCCTCACGCCCAGCCGTCGCTTCGGATTTTAATGAGGAATTGTTCGAGCCTGTTGAAACGCAGATCGTTCGATTCACAATCACGTCAACAACGGGAGCCCAGCCCTGTCTTGATGAACTTGAAGTTTTCAGCGGCGTCCAGAACGTAGCGCTAGCCAGCACCGGGGCTGTTGCGACCTGTTCCACTACCCTGCCCGGCTATGAAATTCATCAATTAAAACACATCAACGATGGTCTTTATGGAAACTCCCACAGCTGGATTTCCAACGAATCCGGGGCGGGTTGGGTGCAGATTGAGTTTCCAGAGCCTCGGTCGATCCATCGAATTGTCTGGGGACGGGATCGGGAAAAGAAGTTCCGTGACCGCCTTGCTGTTGGTTACAAAATTGAGATTGCAACGAGGGATGATCAGTGGCGCGAGATCGCATCTTCGGATGATCGGCAACCATATTCGGGCAGGCCATCACCAGTCGAATATGATTTCACAGGGCTTTCTGATGCCCAGGCGATGCACGGCCGACAATTGCTTGAACGGATTAATGCTGCTGAAGAACGGCGGCGGCAATTGCGTGATTCCTCCACCGTATACGCTGGTACGTTTGAAGCACCGCAGCCGACGTATCGTTTGTTTCGCGGAGAACCGATGGCAAAGCGCGAGCAGGTTTCTCCGTCTGCCATTGAAGTGCTGGGTGACCTGGGAATAGATGATGACACTTCCGAACAGCAGCGACGGAAAGCTCTTGCGGATTGGATCACGTCGCCCGAGAATCCGCTGACCGCGCGTGTCATCGTCAATCGAATCTGGCAATGGCATTTTGGTCAGGCACTGGTGAGTACTCCCAGCGATTTTGGCAAAGGTGGAGTGAAGCCAACACATCCGGAGTTGCTCGACTTTCTGGCTTGGCAGCTAATGGATCATGACTGGTCTGTGAAGCACATCCACCGCCTGATTCTGACATCTGCCACCTGGCAGCAGGCCGGTTCTCCGAACGACGCAGGCATGCTGCGGGATGCCGGATGCCAACTCTGGTGGCGATTTCCGCCAAGACGTCTCGAGGCAGAACCGATTCGCGATAGTATTCTCTCCGTGACGGGCCTGCTGAATCTGAAGATGTATGGGCCGGGTTTCAGCGCTTTCGAAGTGGAAATGGAGAATGTTCGGCACTATCACCCGAAATCAAAATACAGCGGTGATGATTTTCGACGGATGATTTACCAAACGAAGGTGCGACAGGAACAGGATTCTGTGTTTGGTATTTTCGACTGTCCGGATGCGGCTTCATCGGTTCCTCGACGCAGCCGTTCAACAACGCCGCTGCAGGCTCTGAATCTGATGAACAGCAGTTTTGTACTGCAGCAGTCGGCAGCCTTCGCTGAACGCCTGCGAGCCGACCATTCAGGTGATACATCAAAGCACATTCAACACGCGTTCTTGCTTTGCTTCGCTCGACAGCCGACACCTGATGAACTGACAGACAGTCTGAGCTTCATCGATCAGTATGGGCTAACAGCGTTTTGCCGAGCGATGCTGAACAGCAACGAATTCCTGTTTATCCCGTGAAGTGATCTCACACCCGGCCAGTGCGGATCAAACCCGGATTTAAACCAGCCGTCCCGGCTCGTCCATAACCGGACTGCCGCTCTTTGTGTCAGCTGTCTTTTGGATCGTGTTGGTGTGGCTCTCAGGCAGTATGAAATCCTGGCAAGTCTCTCACCCCTGCGCTTGTTGTTCCGCATTCGTTGAGATGATAGGCTTTCGAGGAATCGTGTGTCTGGGGATGGAACGTTGGTGCCATGAAGTGGTTCCGACTGCAGGTCAGCTGAACATTTCAGCGGTCCATCCCACCCGCCGATGAACCTTCTTGTCTGACATCGCCCCCTCTCTGTGTCTTTTCGAGTGAACCGCCATGAGAAAACTTCTGTTCCTGATTCTGCTCGGCGCCCTTCCTTTGGCCGCCACCGTTGACAAGGTACAGGGGCAAGACCCGGAGCGGGGCCGCCGTGGCGGTTTCGGTGGCCCGATTGAACTGGGCCCCGACGACAGGCAGACGTATCCAGATCCTGCGGACAGTATCGTCGAGACGCGTGAGAACATCCCACGTGGCAAACTGGAGATGATTGAATACGAATCCAAAACGGTTGGCACAGTTCGTCGGATGAATGTCTACACGCCTCCGGGATACACATCCGAAACGAAGTACCCGGTATTGTATTTGTTGCACGGCATCGGCGGGGACGAAACCGAATGGCAGCGTTTTGCGACTCCGGATGTGATGTTCGACAATCTGATTGCCGATGGAAAAGCCGTCCCGATGATCGTTGTGATGCCCAACGGGCGAGCGCAGAAGAATGATCGCGCTGAAGGAAACGTGATGGCAAGTGCTCCGGCCTTTGCCGTGTTTGAAAAGGACCTGCTGGTAGATGTCATCCCGGCGATCGAGAAACGCTATTCCGTCCAGGCAGATCGAGAACACCGAGCTCTGGCTGGCCTGTCGATGGGCGGTGGACAGTCGCTGAATTTCGGCCTTACCCACCTGGATACGTTTTCCTGGGTCGGCGGGTTCTCGTCAGCGCCCAACACGAAGACTCCTCAGGAATTGGTGCCCGAACCTCAAAAGACTAAAGAAAGACTCAAACTATTGTGGCTGTCCTGCGGAAACAAGGACGGCCTGATTTCGTTTAGTCAGCGATTGCAGCGTTACCTCAAAGAGCATGATGTTCCACACGTCTGGAACGTCGATACACATGGGCACGATCCGACTCACTGGCGCAACAATCTTTATCACTTTGCCCAACTCCTGTTTCAGGACACGTCTGCCGAACAGAAGAGACAGATGGACGCGGAGAGCAGCACAACCGCTGTGCCGACCTCGCCAGACATCAAGGCATCGAACACCACTCCCGAAGGCATTGCTGACGACTTCAGGCCGGCAACAACAAACCAGTCCGGCAAGGTATACCCACAGGTGAACTCGCAGGGACGCATCAAATTTCGCGTTGTGGCCCCCGAAGCAAAAAGTGTTTCGACAACATTTCGCGACAGCACTGAATTCGTCAAAGGCGAGGACGGCGCGTGGATTGGATATTCCCGGCCGCTGGATGAAGGATTCCACTACTATGAGTTAATTATTGATGGTGCTCATGTCCCAGATCCCAACAGTACGTACTACTTTGGCGCAATGCGATGGGGAAGCGGAATCGAGATTCCTGCCCATGACCAGGAGTTTTACGCGCTGAAGAATGTGCCTCATGGACAGATTCGCGAAGTCTTCTTTCATTCCAAAAGTACGAATGCCGAACGGAGGGCGTTTGTTTACACACCGCCAGGCTACGACAGCCACCCCGAAACCTGTTATCCAGTGCTTTATCTGCAACACGGCTGGGGTGAAAACGAATACGGATGGAGCGTCCAGGGACACGCAGGGTTGATCATGGACAACCTGATTGCCGAAGGAAAAGCCAAACCATTCATCATTGTGATGACCTACGGCATGACCAACGAAGTTCGCATGGGTGGATTGCGAAACTTCGACATCACCGACTTCGAGACCGTTCTGGTCGATGAATTGATTCCTTATGTCGACGAGCATTTCCGCACACTGACAGATCAGCCCAATCGTGCTATGGCAGGTCTTTCGATGGGCAGTATGGAAACACGTCTGATCACGCTTCGTAATCTCGACAAATTCTCGCAGATCGGGCTTTTCAGCGGCGCGACAATTTCCGGGGAGGATGTGGAAAGCACTGAAGGCTTCAGGGAAAACGTGAAGCTCGTGTTCGTGAGTTACGGCAGCAAAGAAGTGGATGGCGGCCGAACTCGTCGAGGGGGTGATCCGAAAGACAGCGTGGAACAGCTGAAGCAGCTGGGCGTGAACGCTCACTACTATCTGTCGCCGGCAACCGCCCACGAGTGGCAGACGTGGCGTCGTAGTCTTCGGGAATTTGGGGCAATGCTGTTTCAGCCGGAAGACAAACTCTCGGGTACCTGGAATGTGAAATTCGATACGCAGATTGGAATCCAGGATTACATCATGACGTTCGACCGACAGGGCGGTCAGGTTGTTGCGAAAGCCAGAGCCGAGTTATCCGGCCGATCGCGTGAAATTGAATTCACCGATGTTGAATTGAATGGTAATTCGGTCTCATTCGTTGAAGAACTTAACTTTGGCGGCAATCAGATTCGCATTCAATACACCGGTCACATCGACGGAGATACCGTCGTGTTTCAACGAAAAGTGGGAGAATTTGCCAGCGAAAAGGCCACTGCAAGACGATCGTCGGCTGCCAGACAGGTCATGGCTGAGAGCGTAAACTCCACGCCGCCGGAATCTGGTTCCACCCCGTCCGAGGTCAGGATTGACCGTGTGATAAAGGAGGCCTTCAAAGATTCGTTTCTGGTTGGAATGGCTGGTGACTTACCCACCCGTTATTCCGACGAAGAGCTCCAGCTGGCGTCTGAGCACTTTGGAGCTATCACGCCGGAAAACTGTATGAAACCCGCACCGGTGCACCCTGCTGAAGATCGGTGGCAGTTTGAGCAGACGGACGCTCTGCTTCAATGGGCTGAGCAAAACAGGATGACAACACACGGGCATACTCTTGTGTGGCATCAGCAAACTCCTGACTGGTTTTTTGAGGGTGGTGACAGGGAGGTTGTCAGGCAGCGGATGAAGAACCACATTGAAACTCTTGTCGGGCGTTACAAAGGAAAACTCCAAAGCTGGGACGTGGTCAACGAAGCAATCAACGATGGAGGCAATGCTCAATCGGCGAAGACAGAACACCTCCGTGATTCAAAGTGGATGCAGATACTAGGCCCGGAATTTCTGACGCTCGCATTTCAGTTCGCGCATGCGGCGGATCCTGAAGCCGTTTTGTACTACAACGACTACAATATTGAGGCCGGGCCAAAGCATGAAAGCTCAATGGTGCTGTTGAAGCGACTGCTTGCAGAGGGAGCGCCGGTACATGCGGTTGGAATACAGGGGCATTGGCGCAGTGGCAGTGTTCCGTTCGAAGCCATTGATCGAGCAATCGCTGACTATGCTTCGCTTGGTTTGAAGGTCAGTATCACCGAACTGGATGTCACGATCCGTGGTGCATCCGGTGGGCAGTTCGGGGGTGGTATTGGCGGCCGCAGAAGTCGAGAAACCACGCCGGCTTCGATTGAAGACCTCAATGCTCAGGCCGAAGACTACTCGAAGCTGTTTGAAATTTTCAGGAAGCACGAGAAAGTGATTGAACGAGTGACTTTCTGGGGACTGAATGATCGTCGCACATGGCGCAGGGGGCAGCACCCTTTGTTATTCGATGCGAACAATCATGTGAAGCCCGCGTATGCGGCAATTGTCAATGCACGGGAGGCAGGTGAATCGCGTGAGTCCTCTTCCGCAGTAGATGAAGATCCTGCGAAATAAAGCTGTTTCGGGGCGTTCAAACGGATGAACGCTATTGATGAAATCGATTGAACGTTGTGGGTGCCAAAGGCTGCGGCTGACATCGGTGCTGCGCAGTGATGCTTCGATAAGCCTGCTCGCCCCCTGCCCCTGCACGTGCACGTGAGGATGCTTCGGCGGATGACGTGCCATTTCGCCTTATCGTCGCCCGCCAGTTCAGTTTCCTGGCAGGTGCTGGTCTCATCATCGCTGGGCCCATCATCCCGCTGCACTCAGGAATTCGGTGATCCATACGGGCCGCGGCCTGCAGATTTTTTCGTAAAACGCAGTCGAACGGCGTCGTGACCATCACGGGTACTTCTTGATCTCCTGTTCGGATCCCAGTTCGGCGATTGAGCCGATTGTGATCGAATCGTGTTCTGTATAGACAATCAGATCAACGCCATCGGCCCGTTTGGTGTGAAGCTCGGCCATTAACAGTCCATCGGATTTGCGATTCCAGTTGATCTTACTGCGGAGACTGTAGTCTGTGTCGCATTCTGCGAATGTTGATTCAACCAGAGGCAGAAGTGTTTCGATGACTTCAAATTCCCAGGGAATCCGGCCATTCAGCGGAAGCGATTTTCGCATCGTATGCCACTTGCGGCCGAGCTGCTTCCAGGGCATCAGGTCGTCAGGATTTGCTTTTTCCTTCGATGATTGCTCGACGAAAGCGGCTGCAGCAGCATCCAGAAACCTGCGGAATTCTGCTGTATCGATCTCCTTCTTATCCCAGACCTTAACAGTCACTTCCTGCCAGGCCGTCTTCAAATTTCGTACCTTAACACGGGCTTCACGCCCATAGGCCTGGACGTCTTTCATTTCATCCAGAGGCAGCAGCCCGAGATCAGCGTCCAGTTGTTCTGTTGTAAATGTGTTCTTTTTGACCCGGAAGCACAATGGAAGTAACCATTCGCCTCCGGTCCGTGCATGCAGGAACCAGCCGAGTCCAGCGTTGCCTTTGATCTCAACAGTTGATCGATGGTTCCAGTTGGGAGCGGCCAGCTGTTTCTTCTTCGAAAGCAGATCGGTTACATATTTCAGCGCCTGGCCGTCCCATCGACAGGGGTCACCGGCATGGGAAACACGGTCGTGGATGTGCCACCTGGGGCCGTCGACCTCCCACGGAAGCCGAGCTGCCTTCCCAAGTTCTTCGATACTGACATCGGTCGACTTCTTCTTCGCAAGCTCTGCAATATTGAGTGTTTCAATAGTGCCGGTTGCAGATTCAGCGAGCACCGGAGCGAGCAATTCGCCAGTCCACGAACGATACGGGGCGGCCGCCTTTGTCGATGTATTTGCTGCTGTGATTTTTGCATAGTTAACGACGTCTTCGGGCGTCCCCTGCGTCACGATTCGGCCACCTTCGGCGCCTGCTTCGGGGCCGATATCGATAATCCAGTCCGCGGTCTTGATGACATCAAGGTTGTGTTCAATGACCACAACTGAATTGCCCTGTTCGACCAGGCTGTTCAGTACCGTCAATAGTCGAGCAATGTCATCGAAATGCAGGCCTGTCGTAGGTTCATCCAGCAGATAAAGTGTTCGACCCCGATTCGGTTTTGACAATTCAGCCGCCAGTTTAAGTCGCTGCGCTTCGCCACCACTGAGAGTCGGAGCAGACTGACCGAGTGTCAGGTAACCGAGTCCAATGGCGTTCAGTGTCGCGAGCGGTGCACGAATCTTTGGCACGTTCTGGAAAACCTCCAGTGCTTTGTCGATGGGCATTTCCAAAACATCCGCAATGCTGCAGTCGTTGAATTTCACGGTCAGAGTTTCGGCATTAAATCGCTTGCCTCGACAGGTCGGGCATTCAACCCAGACATCGGGCAGAAAGTGCATTTCGATTTTCTGCTGGCCCATGCCTTCGCAGTCTTCGCACCGCCCACCGGGGCGATTGAAGCTGAAACGACCAGGTTTGTAGCCCCGAACTTTTGATTCGGGCATCCGGCAGTAAAGCTCACGAATCTCTTCAAATACCCCAGTGTATGTTGCAGGATTTGAGGCGGGTGTATTACCGATTGGGTTCTGGTCAACAATCACAATCTTACTCAGATGTTCGATGCCAAGAAGATCGCGATGCGGGCCGGGGGCTTCAGTCGAAAGGTTCAGTCGTCTTGCGACAGCACGAGCCAGAGTGTCCATCAGAAGTGAACTTTTTCCGGAGCCGCTGACTCCGGTAATGCATGCCAGAGTTCCCAGCGGAATGTGCAGATCGACATTGCGAAGATTGTTCTGGCAGGCTCCCAGCAAAGACAACCACACGCCACTTTGGGGCTGAAATTGTGCAGCGGGTGTCGGTGCCGGAGCGGATTTTTCCAATGTGGTTGCCGTAGATCTCGAGTTCGATTTTCCGGTTTTTTGTCTTGCTTTGTTTGGCCTGGAATCCGTCCCGGTTTCTGAGTCCGTCGTTCGGATGACTCTGCGTGTCAGAGGTACCGGAATCTGTTTCACGCCGCTCATATAGTCGCCGGTCAGTGAACCGGACCATTTCTTTTTGATGGCGGCAGGAGATCCGTGTGCGACAACATTACCGCCCAGTCGACCCGCTCCCGGGCCAAAGTCGTAAAGGTTATCCGCTGCTTCCAGCACTTCCCGATCGTGTTCGACCAGCAGGACCGTGTTTCCAAGATCCCGCAGACGTCGCAACGCGGCCAGCAATCGGCCATTGTCACGCGGGTGCAGGCCAATTGTCGGTTCGTCAAGAACATAAAGTACACCGGTCAGGGATCGACCAATTTGTCCGGCCAGTCGAATCCGCTGCGACTCACCACCGGACAACGTTGGCATTCCCCGATCCAGTGTCAGATAGTCGAGCCCAACGTCGACCAGAAAGTTCAGCCGATGAACGGCTTCATTCAGCAGGTCTCCTGCAATCTTCTTTTCATCACGATTCAGCTTGAGCGATTCCAGAAAATTCAGGGCGGCGGATAGCGGCATGCGGCACAGTTGCGGCAGCGTGACCTCACGCAACCGAACAGCGGCCGGTACTGGCAGTAACCGCGTCCCATTGCAAAGCGAACAGTCCCGTTGACCACCCATTTCCATCAGCGATCGTCGGTGCGAATACGAAAGTCGGGAGGCCGCTTCGATGGAAGGATAAAGCCCGCGGTAACGGAAGCGAAATCCCGGCATGCGTTCAACCTTCGATGCTTCAACCGCTTTCCGTTTTTTGGTCGGTTCACTGGTGTCAGCTTTGATTTCCATCCAACGCTCGCTGTCGCCGTAGAGAACGAAGCGTTGATGCTGTGGGCTTAGCAGGTACCAGGGTTTATCCAGCGGCAGCCCTGTTTCATCGCTGATACACTGAAGCATGCGTCCGAACGCTCTGTGTGTTTTTGGATCGGGCCAGACGCCAACGGCTCCATCCATCAAACTGCGTTCCGGACTGGTGATAAGAAGTGACTGATTGGCCCCGAATTCAGTTCCGAGACCCTCGCAGGCCTGACACCAGCCAAGTGGGCTGTTGAACGAGAATTTCTGGGGTGCCAGCGGTTCAAATGACGCCTGGCAATTCGGGCAGGAAAGGTGCAGGCTGTATCGGTGGATCGTCCAGTCGGGTTCTTCGATACCCGCTTGAGAAACGGCGACCTGAATGACACCTTTACCAAGATTCAATGCGGCTTCGATCGAATCGGTGATGCGTCCTCTGGATTTCCTGTCGACTGTAATTCGGTCCACAACAACGGCGACGTCATGTTTTCGTCGATGATCGATATCCGGGACTGCATCCAGCAGATGCGTTCTGCCGTCAACCCGCACGCGAGCAAATCCATTTGCCTGCAAACGTTCCCAAACACGACCGAATGGCATTGTTCGATCGACTTCGACGGGAGCCAGAAGCAACAGCTTTTCACCTGCACCGAGGCGAAGAATACTGTCAACGATTTCATCGGTCGTTTGTTTTCGAGCTGGCACTTCGCACCTGGGACAATGCAGGGTTCCGAGCCGCGCGTATAGAACCCGAAGGTAGTCGTAGACTTCCGTCACCGTGCCAACGGTCGAGCGTGGGGTCGCACCGACGGTCTTTTGTTCAATCGCGATAGCCGGGCTCAATCCCTGAATGCTGTCAACTCGCGGTTTTGGCATCTGGCCAAGAAACTGTCTGGCATAGGCAGACAGGCTTTCCACGTACCGGCGCTGGCCCTCCGCGTAAAGTGTGTCCATGGCCAGTGATGTTTTACCGCTGCCGCTGGGCCCGCAAAAGACACTCATCTGTCCCCGCGGAACCTGCAGGCTGATATGCTGCAGGTTGTGCTGAGAGGCACCGGTAATCTGGATCCGTTCCGACATGATAAACGGATCTGATCCGGATTTGCGGTCCTGTTTGTTGGTCGATTTTTTTGCCCTCGGCTTCATCCCGGGAAGCACTGCCCTGAGCGCAGCACCGGTGTGGGACTGACGGCATCGTGCGACCTCCTCCGGAGTACCTTCGACAACGATCTGGCCGCCTCCTGCTCCACCTTCTGGTCCAATGTCGATCACCCAGTCTGCGGTTTTAATGACATCCAGATTATGTTCAATGACGACGACGGTATTGCCTTCTTCGACGAAGTTGTGCAGCACTTCCAGCAGTTTGTGTACGTCTGCAAAATGCAGGCCTGTCGTGGGTTCGTCCAGCATGTAGAGCGTCCTGCCCGTCGAACGCTTCCCCAGTTCCCGTGCCAGCTTGATGCGTTGCGCTTCTCCGCCGGAAAGAGTTGGCGACGCCTGTCCGAGTCGCATGTAGTCGAGTCCGACGTCGCACAACGTCTGCAGAAGTCGAGTGATTTTTGGAAATGCTTCGAACAGCTTGAGGGCGTCTCGGATTTCCAGATTAAGAACGTCGGCAATGCTGTGGTCGCGAAACTTCACCTCAAGTGTTTCGTGGCTGAATCGTCGCCCTTCACACACATTGCACGGGACCCAGATGTCGGCCAGAAAGTCCATTTCCAGTTTCGTTGCCCCGTGGCCCTCACAGGCTTCACAACGGCCGTCCGCCACATTGAAGCTGAATCGCCCCGATTTGTAGCCACGCATTTTTGACTGGGGCAGTTGCGTAAACAGCTTGCGAATTTCGTCGAAGACTTTGACATAGGTTGCCGGGTTTGAACGCGGTGTTCGGCCAATTGGAGACTGGTCGATGTCAATACCTTTGTCCAGAAGTTCAAGGCCTTCGATTCGGTCATGCGAGCCCGGATCTCCGTTACCCTTGTTGACGTCACGATTGATCACCTGCCAGAGAATGTCGTTCGTCAGCGAACTCTTGCCCGAGCCGCTGACACCCGTGACGCAAATGAATCGTCCCAGAGGAAATCTGGCTGTGAGGCCTTTCAGGTTATTGTGCTGAGCGTTGTGCACGACCAATTCGCCGCGACCATCGGGGGCCCGGCGGACTCTGGGAACTTCAATTTGAGTTCGTCCAGACAGATAAGCACCGGTCACACTTCGTTCTGATTTCAGAACATCATCGACAGTCCCTTCGACAACCAGTTCACCACCTCGAATGCCGGGACCAGGCCCAAAGTCGACCACATAGTCTGCCGCTCGCATCGTTTCTTCGTCATGTTCGACAACGATCACCGTGTTGCCCTGATCACGCAGATGCTGCAGGCTTTCCAGCAGCATGGTATTGTCGCGTGGATGCAGGCCGATGCTGGGTTCATCCAGGATATAAACAACGCCTACCAATCCGCATCCAATTTGTCCGGCGAGTCGAATTCGTTGCGATTCGCCTCCCGAAAGTGTTGGTGCAGATCGCTCCAGTGACAGGTAATGCAGACCACATTGAAGCAGGAAGCCCAGTCGGCCACGTATTTCCTTCAATGCCTCTTCGGCAATGATTTGCTGCGTTGGATCCAAAACAAGTGCTTCGAAGAATTCAGCTGCTTCCTGAATACTCAGAGCACATACCTGAGGCAGCGAAAGCTCTCCGATGCGGTTGACCTTTTCGTTCCGGCTTCTCGTCGGCTCACGCTTTGTTCTCGCAAGAAATGTCTTGCTGGCGGTCGTCAATCTGACATGTCGCGCCTGATTGTTCAGACGTTCGCCATCGCAGGAACTGCAGGTGAGGACTTCCATGTATTTTTCAAGCTGGCGACGGCGCATTGGATTTTTGGCTGTTCGGAAACTTTCGAGCAGCCGATTGACCCAGCCTTCCCAGGTGCCGCCATGTTTCCACGCCCCGCCGCGGGTTCGCCAGGTAAATGTGATGTGTCGATCGCCGGTGCCATACAGCCAGAGCTGTTGAGCTTTCTCGGGAAGGTCTTTCCATTTGGTTTTCAGCATTGAACCTGCAGGCAGGCTGCAGATTTCTTCGATTGCTTCTGCGGCCCCGGACAGAATATGACGCGGCCATCGACCAATTTTGGTCCATGCCGGCAACAGCAGTGTTGCGCCTTTTTGAATGCTTTTCGTATCGTCAACGATTAGCTGGTGCAGCGGGAAGCTGTGTCGCATGCCCAGACCATTGCAATCCGGGCACATTCCGAGCGGGCTGTTAAAGCTGAACAGCTGTGGTGTTGGCGGTTCATAACTCATGCCACTTTCCAGGCACGCATAGCGGGCGCTGTAAAGTCGCTCTGTGAGAACAACGTCCGAAGAAGCCGAGGTCGCGTTGTTGTCTGCCTCTGGTTCCTTACTCCGACTCTTCCGGACTTTAGGGTTGCTGAACGGGGTGGCGTCTCCGTCTGATTCACTCACGCAGATCAGTCGTCCGTCGGCCAGCTTCAGGGCTTGCTCCACCGCCTCTGCCAAACGTGCCCGCTGGACGTTTCCAGCAACAAGGCGATCAATCACAACTTCAATGTTGTGCTTGTGGTGCTTTCGCAGATTCAGGTCGTCGGATAAAGATACGAATTCTCCATCGACGCGTGCGCGCAGATAGCCACGTTTCAGCAGATCGGTGAACAGATCACGGAATTCCCCTTTCTGGTTCTGCACGATGGGGGCAAGAATCTGAAACTTTGAGCCCGCTGGAAGGGTCTGGATACTGTCGATAATGGAATCTGTCGACTGGGCTTTGATGGGCTGACCACTGACGTAACAGTATCCCTGACCGACACGAGCAAAGAGTACCCGGAGATAGTCAAAGATTTCGGTGATAGTGCCAACCGTGCTGCGCGGGTTGCGGCTGGTCGACTTCTGCTGGATGGAAATCGAGGGAGCGAGGCCCGAAATAGAATCGACGTCCGGCTTGGGCATCTGCCCGAGAAACTGTCGGGCATAGGTGGACAGCGATTCGACGTAGCGACGCTGACCTTCTGCATACAGCGTATCGAAGGCCAGCGAACTTTTTCCGGAACCGCTGACTCCCGTCATCACGATGAGCTTGTTGCGCGGCAGGCTGAGCGAAATATTTCGGAGATTGTGCTCGCGGGCACCCTTGATGACGATGTCTGAGTTGAGCATAGATTTCAAAACGCCGGGCAGCGAGCCTTGTTGTGTTCTGACAGGACTTTTGGGATAGGCGAAGCCGCGGGATTCTAGATCACATTTTTCTGTTCGTCACGTGGCTGAAACTGCCTCTCAGGCATCGTTCACCCCGAGTTCTTCAGGGCGCCTCGTATCGACCGGTGTCGCAAATCACGCGTTCGTCATGACCAGAGACCTGATGAAATTAGCAATTTCGGGGAGATCTCGGCGAGGGAGAATCGTCGACTGCGAGCCATCACCGCATTTTGTGTCAGCAGGTAACACGTCGTCGGTGACAACGGCTCGAATTTCCGGCATCGTGGCCGCGTACGGAAGTTCTGATACAGCAGCTCTCCAGACTTCGATTCGCGCGGCGGACGTGTGCAGATCACCTTCGACAATGACAAGGTCACAGTGCGCGAATGCCGAGTGCAGGGCGTCGTAACGGGATTCACGGTCATCAGAATGTTGAGCCGGGTCGGCAGGGATGAAGACGGCTGACATTTGCGGAGAAAGAATGCCAACTGCTGCTGCTCCGGATTCCCGGTGACGATGCGAATCCTTACCGGGTGTATCGAGTTCGTGATGATGGTGCGTGTGTTTGACGGTTGCGATCTGCAGACCCTGCCTCGTCAGAAATTCGACCAGTTCACAGACAAGCGTTGTCTTGCCGGAGTTTTTTCGCCCGACAATATGAACTCGCGGAACAGCCTTCGTCGTTTGAACGTCGGCAGAGGCATCGTTATTGGTTTCCGACATGTCAGGCTGATGTTTCGTTTGATTCTCGTTCCACTGAAATTGCAACCGACTTAAATGCCGGTGTCTTCGAAAGTGGATCGACTGCGTGGGGCACCAGAACATTGGCTTCGGGATAATACATGGCGGCATTACCAGCCCGAATATCGAATGGCCGCACAAGAATGTAACGCATCTCTCCCGCTGCGCTGGTCACTCGCACACGATCGTTTGCCTGAAGCCGCATTCGCTGTATGTCGTCGGCATTCATCAGGATAACATCGCGCCGCTCCTGTCCTCGATACAGGTCTTCTTCGTCATAGACCACGCTGTTGAACTGTCCCTCGGAACGGAGTGTCATGAGAGTGAGGGACGTATTTTCGGATTGCTGATCGGTTGTGGAAGGCCGCACTGTTTCGGGCAGCCGGAAGGCGTGAAAGGTCGCACGCCCCGAAGCGGTTGGAAACTGATAGTCTTCGACAGCACGTCCCGGCACATGAAATTCTTTGCCACCAGAATCCAGTGTCTTCAACTGCTGATATTCGGGTATCAGATCGGCAATTAATTCCCGGATGGCGCTGTGGCTTTCCAATGATTTCCAGTCGAGCTTGCTTTCGGGACCGAGTAACTGTTGTCCGATCTGGCTCAGAATGGAAACCTCACTGCGTGGCCCGGGCATGCGGGCCTTTCCACCGTCACTAAGTCGTACAAAACTGAACATCGATTCCTGGGTCGTTGTTTGCGGTTCTTCATCTCGCGGCAGAACGGGCAGGATGATGGTTTGATCGGCTGTTCCCCAGGCATGCCCCGTATTCAGTGTGGTGGACATGTAGACAATTGTCTTAAGCTTTTGCATGGCCTGCATTGCGAACTGCGAATCGGGGTTGCTGCCGTACAGATTACCGCCAAGACACAGTGAAAAATCCATTTCACCGCGGTGGGCCGCCTGCATACAGGCCATGGTGTCATATCCGGGAGAAGTGGGAGGGGTGATCCCGAGTTTCTGTTCGTACCGTTGCAGCATCGATTGCTTCATCACCGGAGTGACTCCGACGGAGCCCAGCCCCTGCACATTACTATGCCCTCGGATTGGCATTGCGCCAGCGTTGCGCCGTCCAAGCATTCCACGAAGCAGCAGCAATGCCGCGATGGCCTGCACACTGGCGGTTCCGTGAAGGTGGTGCGTGATTCCCATGCACCAGCCAATGACTGTATTCTTCGAAGCGATGTACTGCCTGGCGATGCTGCTGATGGTCGCGCGGTCGATTCCGGATTGATTGCAAATCTGTTCCCAGGATGTTTGCCGGACACTGGCCAGGTAATCGTCGAATCCTTCTGTATGTTGACGGATGAAGTCCGGATCGTGAGCGTTTTGTTCGATCACCTCCTTTGCGATTCCTACCAGCAACGCCATGTCGCCGCCAATATGTGGCTGAAGATAGTCGCTGGCAATTTCACTGCCGAAGAGCAGGCTTCGAACATCGCTGGGGACGCGGAACCGTGTGAGTCCCAGTTCTCTGACGGGGTTCACGACCACGACTTTTCCTCCGCGTCTGCGAAGGTTCATGAGGGTTCTCATGAGTCTCGGATGATTCGACGACGGATTTGCTCCGATCAGGATGTAGAGATCAACCTTGTCCAGGTCTTCCAGTCGAACCGTGCCTGCTCCTGTTCCAATTGTTGATCCCAGACCAGCGCCACTTGCCTGGTGGCAATAGTACGAACAGTTGTTCACGTAGTTTGTGCCGAACAGCCGAGACATCATTTGCAGAAGAAATCCGGCTTCGTTCGATGATCGCCCACTTGCATAGAAGAAACTGCGCTGGGGTCCGGCATCTTTCAGGGCCTCAACCGACCGCTGAATGGCCTCGTCCCAGCTGATGGGCTGGTAATGTGTGCTGCCACGCTCAAGCAGCAGCGGTTGCGCGAGTCGACCAGAGAATTCCAGTTGCCGCGGAGTCATGGATCTCAGGGAATGGATGCTGACGCGCTGTGTGAAATCATCCGGGATCGGGCTTTGCAAATCAGATCCCATCGCCTGAAACGATTTCTTACAGACCTCCGGAAAATGACCACCTTCATTCACCATTCCGCCAAGCTGCCCACCCATTCCAACAGCGCAGGTCTTGCAGGTATTGCGCGACCGCATGGCTTTCCACATGTTCCACCAGCCGACACGACTAGCCACTTTCATGCTGTAAGCAATGGCCTTCCACCCGCCACCGTATCGAGGTGTTTTCATTGGCGAATTCAAATCTGAGGTGCAATGGTGATTATAAAAGGAATCTGTATCGAATGGGGTCCGGATGACCTGAAGCCCAACGACTCAGGTTCGTATGACAGCGGACAGCATTCAGGAACCCTACATGGGGTCAATGTCGTCGACCATGTCGGGAACGTAATCGTCTGCATCAAGCGCGTATTGCAGCAGCACATCCATCGAAATGTGTTCGATGGCTGAAATATGTGTCGCCTTCAACATCAGTTTTGGGGCAATTCCAGCTTCAAACGCTTCGATCCATCGTGGCAGGCAAAGGCACCAGCGGTCACCGGGTTTCAGGCCCGGGAAACGAAACTCCGGGCGGGGCGTCGACAGGTCGTTTCCAGCGTCGTACGAAAACTGGAGAAATTCTTTCGTCATTTCCGCACAGACCGTATGCATCCCGGCATCGTCGCCACAGGTTTCGCACTTCCCGCTGCGAAAGAATCCTGTCAGCGGATTTGATGAACAAACAAGCAGGTCACCGCCAAAGACGTTCTTCGCCATTACCATAATCCAATACAAGTTCTGTCTGCTGCCGAATTTCCGCTTGCGATGCTATCCGGAATGCCCACGCCAGTATAGGGACTGCCCGCCAGTTCCAAACCTTTGAAACACGCGACTTCCTGTTCAATCCGACGAATACGGTCGGCGTGACCAACATGGTACTGGGGCATTGCGTTGTTATAGCGAGCTACCTGTTCAAAAACAGGATCGCCCTTCATTCCCAGAATGGATTTTAGTTCCTGACGAACCATCCTGAGAATTTCGTCATCTGTCTTTGACATCAAATGCGGCTGCATTGCCCCGCCAACAAACGTCCGCAGCAGAATGTGGCCATCCGGAGCGCGACCGTGGAACTTACGACTGGTAAACGAAACCGCGAGAATCTCACGCCCTTCCTTGTGCGGAATCACCAGACCGAATGCATCCATCGGGTGGGTGAAATCGCGCAGGCGGTGACCGCTGACAACAATGGCGCTGGATGCGTATTCGATTGTTTGCAAAGCCGTTCGAAGTGCATCGAAACGAGTATCGGGCAGGAGTCGGGCGATGAGGTAAGTTGGCAATGTTGGAATCACCGCATCAAATGTCTGCGGAGCAGGTTCGCCGTCGATGAGTACATGCCATCGGCTCGAGTGACTGGCGGTCGTTTCTGCTGCCGGCGTGACTTCACGCACAGGTCGGTTGAATTCAAATGTGACTCGGCCGGTTTTTATGCAGGCCTCGGCGATCGCCTGCATCATCGATGTAAGCCCGTTTCGAGCGGTGAGGAAAAGTCCGTATCGTGCACCGCTGCCGGATGTTGCTTCGGCCGCGTTCTTTGATTTCTTCTGTGTTGCCAGCGTCGCCCGGATCACACTTCCATGTGATTTTTCCATTTCCACGAACCGTGGCAGCGTCGCCTGAAGACTTAACTTTTCCGGATCGGATGTATAGATGCCGCCGACCAGAGGCTGCACAAGTCGATCGAGCGTCTCGGCGCCAAACCTGCGACGGACGAAACTGGCGAGCGATTCGTCCGTGCTTTCCCTGCGGCGCGGGACCATGGCTTCGCCCAGCAGACGCAACTTTCCCTTCATCGACAGAATCGGAGTTGTCATGATGGCCATCGGTTTTGCGGGTGCCATCAGCATGAAACCATCGGGCACCGGGAGTGCCCTGCCCTTGCGAAGAACCAGACTGCGCCGCCAGGTTTCGTCGGTGGGGATCAGTTCCTCTGTGAAACCGATCTGCCTTGCGAGGTCAATGGCTCCCGGTTTGTTCGTAATGAACGAATCGGGGCCCAGCTCGATCAGGAATCCGTCGCGCCGGATGGTCTGAATGATTCCCCCGACGTGATCACCCGATTCCAGTACTGTGACTCGGATTCGATCATCACTGGAGGCCAGTCGCCACGCCGTCGCAAGGCCAGTAATACCTGCGCCAATTACACAAACATGTTTCGACGCAGTCGCCGGGTCAGAAGTCATTTCAAAACTGCCATCCTTCGTGGGACGCGGATACGACCGCGTATTCAGGGATGCGGCTGCGGAAAGTCAGCTAACGCGCACCCAGTTCATGAACGATTTCGACAAGCGCTTTCACGTGATCCGGATTCATGTCTGGCATGACGCCATGGCCGAGATTGAAGATGTGCCCGTTTCTCCCTTGCGCGGCATTCAGCACATCCGCAGCGCGCTGTCTGAGTACAGGGATGTCGGCGTAGAGTGAAACGGGATCCAGATTGCCCTGCACCGCAAATTCCGGACCGAATGTGTTCCATGCTTCCCCAAGATCGACACGCCAGTCGATGCCCATGACGGTGCCCCCCACGTCTTTTTGCAGAGGAATCAGCGCAGGATTGCCCGTCATGAAATTGATGACCGGGGCGTGCGGCAAAACGGATTCAATCAGTCGCTTCGTGTGCGGCATCACGAAGCGGCGATAGTCAGCAGGGGACAGGCATCCGGCCCAGCTGTCAAAGACCTGCACTGCCTGACATCCCGCTTCAATTTGGGCCTTGAGATAGATGATGACCGAGTCCACCAGTCGGGACATCAGGACGTCCCAGGCGCCGGGATCGTTGTACATCATTGTTTTTGTGTGGATGTAGTTTTTCGAGCCGCCGCCTTCGATGCAGTAAGACGCCAATGTGAACGGTGCACCGGCGAATCCGAGAAGCGGAATGTCACTTGCCAGCGCCGCGCGGATGAGTTTCACCGCCTGAAACACGTAATCCAGGGAATCAACAGACTCCAAAGCGCACAATCGGTCAACTTCGGCTGAGGTTCGCAGTGGGTTATGAATGACGGGGCCTTCGCCCTTCATGTATTCCAGATGGATGCCCATTGGTTCAAGAATTGGGAGCAGATCAGCGAACAGGATGGCCGCATCGACTCCCAGAACCTGCTGGGCTGTGACAGTGACTTCGCATGCGAGTTCCGGCGTCTTGCAGAGTTCCATGAAGGTAACTTTGCTTCGCACAGCCATGTATTCGGGCAGGTAGCGACCCGCCTGACGCATAATCCAGAGTGGCGTTGTATCGACCGCTTCGCGCCGAACGGCTTTCATGAATCGGCTGTTATTGACTACTGCTTGAACCGAAGACATTCCGTCTTGCCTCTTCAAAGGTTGAACATTCAGTGCTCGCAGACCGTTGTCAGACCATGCGTGGCCGGATGATAGACGTTCAACGGCGGCACGGCATCCTGCGACCGTGGATTCGTCCGGAAAGACGCGATTGATCGCATTTACGGGATTCCCGGATCTGCCAGTTCCGCCTTACGAATACATACTTTTCCGAGAAAGTCAGTGGGAACTTCGGCGGCATTGGCCGTTCTCCTCCTGATTTCAGGGCGTCAGAATGCTGACTCGCCGCGGTGAGGCAGCACGACTGGAGTCTGTCCGGCCGATGTTGCATTTGGTTGGCGCGACATCGGCCGCTCGTCGATAAACAAGGCGGGTGCATTGATCAGGTGGATTCATCCCCTGGAGTTTATCTGAAGAAAAGTACACTGCCGGGGGAGAAGATGGACGGAGGAATCTTATCGATTGGGGTCATGAAGGGTGTCACAATCTGGCCGACGGTCGATGCGATTGACGCGAACGCCTGGGAACAGGTCAGGCACCACGAAGACGTCTTTATGGACCTTCGAATGCTTCGGATCACGGAGCGGTCGTTGTCGCACAAAGATCGGTTCTGGTATTTGCTGATTTGTGATGACGCTGGTCAGCCGTGCGCCATACTCTGCGCATGGCAAACCTGTATTCAGGGAACATTGCTTGCCGACGAAAGTCTTCCGATTCGGGGGCTCAAGCTGGCCTCAAAGATCGTACCCGCACTGAATACACATCCCATTCTTTTCTGTGGCATGCCGGTTTCGGCAGGACAAAGCAATCTTCGCATCAAGCCGGGGGCATCCGCGCCTTATGTGATTGATCGCGTGAACAGCGCGATGGAATATCTCGCAGGGCAGTCGGGAGCACGGTTTATTGTTTTCAAAGAATTCACGGGCGATGAATCCCGGTTGGTCGATCTGCTGAAGACGCATGGGTATTTGTCTGCGGACAGCTTGCCCATGAACGAGCACAGAGCCACAGCGACGTCGTTCGAGGGCTTTTTAGCAAAGCATCACAAGAAGAAACGCTGGGATATTCGCAAGACCCGCAAGCAGCTGCAGGACAGAATCCGTTTGCATGTCACAACGGATCCGCTGGAAGTGAAAGCCCTGTATTCGGACGATGTTCATCGGCTGTATGAAGCTGTCCTCGGAAAATCAGAACATCGCCTGGAGACTCTTTCACAGGCTTTCTTTCAGGAACTGTCTGCTGAGTTTGGCGACGACAGCATCTATTGTTTCCTGATGGATGGTACTACTGTGCTCGCTTTTGGCAATGTTCTCGTCGCTGGCAAAGTTGCCTATGCGATGTACGTTGGCGTGAATTACAGCCGTAATGCTGAGTACTCCCTTTACTTCAACATCATGTACGCTTTGATGCAGGAATCGCTGAATCGAAATGTTGAACTCGTCAGCTGGGGGCAAACGGTGGATGAATTCAAGCGATCCAAGCTCCTGTGCAGCCAGTCTTCTCGCAGCCTCTGCATTAAAGGTACCTCTCTTTGGACAAGACTGTTGATTACCTCGGTCTTTTCGCATTTGTTCCCGAGGCGGGTTGTGGAGGAGTTCCGGGATGAGGGTGAGCCGGTTCGACGCGCGGCGTGAAACGTCCGACTGGAGAACAGAAACGCAGTTTCTGGAGGGCGTCACTGAAGTAGACGGTTCGACCGGCAGTATCTGCCGGTTCCGTGGTCGTGGGCTTCCTGGACAGATTCCCTGCGGGCTTCTGTACGGTCACCGCGGGAGATTCGCGTAGACACCGACGCGGCTGATCCAGGAACATGTTCGTCTGATGGGCGTGATTGACTGCACGCCAGCAGTGAACTTGAAAGCAAGATCGCCTGTTCCGTGGAAATCAGAATGAACAGAAAGAGAGACAGCAAGTCGGTTCACTCATCGTGTGTTTGCTGCGTTTTGTCTGTCCTTGTGATCGTGGCAAACGCGGGCTGCAAATACGATGGTTCGTTTCTGCAGATGAACAGTGATTCTCCAACTCCGTTTATGGGGTTCCAATTGTCTGTCAGGAATGAGCGTTCGCAACATACGAATTCAACTGATTCTCGAGTCGTTTCACTGCCTGTGCAAAGTGATCATTCACCGCGATCACAACCGTTCCCGTTTTCGAATGGTATGCTGGATTCTCCCGGACCGACCATTCTTCGAAGTGCGAGTGCAGGTTCGCTGGTACCGGTTTCTGTTGTGTCGGAATACCGCAGTCACGTTCGGTTTTCGATTCCGTCGGACTCGGATTCAGGCGTATCGAAGGCTGACGAAGTCCAATTGCGTCTGAATGGTTTCTGAGGTTTCGGCCCGTGCCATCTGCGACAAGACAGAATCAAGTTTCCAATCGCGCCTGGTTGCGTTCGAGCGTTGATTTAATCACCTGCTTCGTGATGGCCGTGATTCTGCTGCGTGGTTTTGTGCTCGAAGGTTACCTGATTTCAACGGGATCGATGGCACCGGGACTTCGTGGCTTTCATAAACGCACCGTGTGTCCCAGCTGCCAATTCCCATTTGCATTTGGCGTTTCGTTTGATGAGTCTGTTGATCCGATGGAGCTGACCGCTGACTCGACTGATGGGACGCGAAAGTATGCGTCTTGTCCCAACTGCGGACAGATCAATATTTCAGTCTCTGAAGTGCCGGTCAGCCATGGAGATCAACTTCTCGTGCAGAAGCACGTGTTCGATTTTCGTCAGCCGAAACGGTGGGAGACAATTGTTTTCAGGAACCCGGCTTCTCCAGAAGAGGCGTACGTCAAAAGGACAATCGGTCTACCCGGAGAGCAGGTCAGGATCTCGCATGGCGAGGTGTTCATTGATGGTCGCATTGCTCGTAAAGATTACCGAACCCAACGTGACATGCGTATTGCGGTGAGTGATCTTCGTCATCTCGCCGATTCGCCCCTGTGGGAAATGTCCTGGGATCTGGATGAATCATGGGACGTTGTTCCGACGACGGTCGATGCGGTGGCAGATCCATCCAGTGGCAGTCTTCCTGCCGATGACCTGTTGCGTCAGTCTGATGCCGAAGCAAGTCTCAGTTTTCGTCCCTGGCGGTGGTTCGGTGGTGGGCATTTTGTAGAGACGCCTGTCAGTCCTGAGGATGCAGAAGTAGACTGGGCGGCATTTCTCGAACGGTTTCGAAGTTTGCCCCTCGGCTGGGCGAGCCGCGTTGAGTATGATCGTGAACGGCAGGTTCTTCGTTGTGAGGGTGTCATGCCGCTGGAATTGCAGCGGGACCTGATTCGAGAAGCCACGAACCAACAGTTCAGGAACGCAGTACACCGACTGGCCGCGTTGTCCCACCTTTGCTCGGTGACGGATCGATATGGTTACAACGCATTGATTTCGTCAAGAGAGTATCCTGTCACGGACCTTATGCTGGAAGCAACGCTCTCGTGGACAGAGACGCCGCAGGAAATCGTCGTCGAAATTCCTGTGGCCTCGTCCGTCTTTCGAGTTGTTTTATCTCCAGCGGAAAATGTAATCGCGTTGCTGGCAGATGGGATTGATAAGCCGTTGCAGACTCGGCAATTGCCAGCCCTGCAGCGATCGGAAGACGGACCGACCGTTGTCACTATTGAAGCGTCGAATATTGACAGTCAGGTTGTTTTTGCAATAGACGGTGATCAGGTACTCGTGCCATTTCTGATCGATCCCGGAGAAGTGGGCGACCCGCATTGGTTCGCTGATGAATCCGGCCTGAGTGTCGGAGGGCAAATCGGTGCGGCGCCAATCAACACCAGTGGGACGGTGACAAATTCCGACCGCGCTCTGCGCAGTGCGATGTTGAGGGAACAGCAGGGGCGATGGGGAATCAAAGTGAATGGGACTGACGTTTCCATTCGTCAGCTGAGAATGTATCGCGACGTCTATTACACGCCCGGACGTCGTCGAAATGCGGTGGAAGAGCCCTGTCTTGTTGCCGAAAACAGTTATTTCGTCATGGGAGACAACAGTCCTGTTTCGGCGGATAGTCGCAACTGGATGGATCCGTTTGTCCCGCACAATATGCTCCTGGGCAAGCCATTTCTGCTTCATCTGCCTTCCCGCCCGGCGGTTTTGGATTTCAATGGGTGGCAGGTGCCCCTTCGAATTCCTGATTGGGACAGGATTCGCTACATTCACTAATCGTGCGAGTGAAGGTTCGCGGCAACGGCCTGAAAGAAGAGAATTTGTGGTCAGGCAGCAGAGTCCATTCTTCACTGCACTCCAAACGGACTGCAATCCCGAGGGTGTTCCGATGTCGTTAAAGTTCCAGCAACGCCTGAGCAAATTCTCAGGGCCCGGCGTTTCAGGGACAGGCTTCAGGGTTGGGTTTTAGAAGCGGATCAGGCTTCAGGTGTTGACCCGACGTCCGTCAGCCTGCACTTCGGCACGAGGATTTGACCAGGATTTTCATGTGTTGGGCGAATGGCAGGCAGATTGGTCAGTCACGATTCAGTTTTCAAACAAATGATTCTTCGGACGGGCCGCTTCTGGTGCGGACTCGTGGAAACCTGGGATGTCACAAAAAGGCAAGTCATCAGCGATGCCCCCTGAACAACCGGACGCAGGAACGATTTCAGACGATGTTGGACGGACGGTTTCGACGGCTGCCAAAGAGTCTGCTTCGCCGCAAAAGAAACCTGCGCGACGCAAGCTGACTCCCATGGAAGAGGCCCGCGAAACAATGGAGGCTGTCGCCATTGCCTTTGTACTGGCCTTCCTGTTCAAGACATTTCAGGCGGAGATGTATGTCATTCCGACAGGCTCAATGGCTCCCACTCTTTATGGGCGGCACAAAGAAGTTGCGTGCGAAAGTTGCCAGTATGCGTACGCGGTCGGCGCCAGTCAGGAAATCGATCAGGATTCCGGTGTCGTCGTTGCGCGAGTTGACAAATCTGAATGTCCGAACTGCCACTATGTCAACGACATTCTGGATGCTCCGGTGTTTAACGGCGATCGAATTCTGGTTAACAAACAATGCGCGAGTTTCGATCGATTCGATGTCGTTGTCTTCAAGAATCCTGAGGAAGCGCATGTTAACTACATCAAGAGATTAGTCGGCCTGCCGAATGAAACCGTGCGAATTCGTCAGGGGAATCTGTACGCAAGAAAGCTGGATTCGGATCCCTGGCGCATCCTTCGGAAAGACGATCCGTTTCGTCAGAAAGACATTCAACTGGTTGTGTACGACGACAATCATCCCTCGCCCGTGTTGCTGGAAGCTGGCGGTGGTGAACGCTGGATTCCAGCCGCAGCCAGGGATCGATCGACGATTGATGTCCATTCGGAAGATGCGGACGTCTCTTTAGCAGTCTGGCAGGAAACGGAGAACGCCTGGTCATGTGACCGCAGTCATCGCACCTATGCCGTTGACGCAGAAGATGAAGAACTCCATTGGTTACGCTACAGAAACCTGATTCCGACGGATCGTGACTGGGTGCAGATTCGTGATGATGGCCGCCTGGACCGTCCTTTGGAGCCGTCGCTGATTCTGGATTTTTGCGGGTTCAATTCATTTACGATGGCGCATCGGTCTTACGATGACGGCCTGTTCTGGGTCGGTGATTTGACGATCAATGCAACACTGCAGATCGAGGAAATCAGACCGGGTGCTCAGATCATGCTGGAATTGATTGAGGGGCAGCGTTGGTACCGGTGCAGGATCTCTCCGGAGACGGGAAATGCCGAATTGCTTGTGATTAATCGGGTTGTGGACGAAGAAGCCGACAATCCTGAACTGAAAGCCACGGCGGTTACGTCCATTGATGGTTCAGGGACGTACGAAGTCGTCTTTGCGAATGTCGACGACAGACTCTGCCTGTGGGTGAACGGCGATCTTGTTGATTTTGGCGATGATGCGGCCTTCACTATTGTTGAACCGGGTGAAGCAACACTGGATGACCTGACACCTGTTGGTATAGCGGCCAGCGGCATCAAAGCTCAGGTTTCTGACCTGTTGATTCAACGCGACATCTACTATCGCAACGATACGATTGCTTTTCAGGAATCGAACGGGACGACGCCACGACCTGGCACCTGGGCAGAAGGCAGAAATGTAGTTGGAGAGGTTCCGCCGGATGAAATGTTCAATCTGATGTCTGCTGTGAGGAACCCACGCGTGTACGCGTCGTTGTACGACGAACTCGTTTCACGGCAGATTGCCGATTACGGCTCGCTGTCCGACTATCATCTTGGTGATGGCGAGTATTTGATGTTCGGCGACAATTCTCCGGCCAGCAAAGACAGTCGGCTCTTCGACTATTTTAGTCGACCGATGAACGGTCATTACGCCCACCGTTACGCGGTCCAGGAACAGGATCTGATCGGCGAAGCCCTGTTCATTTTCTGGCCGCACGGCATTCCGTTCCTGAATGGCGGCGAAGGCTTCACGCTGACGAAACATACCGTTCAGACCCGTGATGGTTTGGCACGCTCGGACTACCCGATGTACCGGTTTCCATTTTACCCCAACTTCTCCAGAATGAAAAAGATTCGCTGAGGATGGGTGTGGCAGTGACGGAAATGTTCCCCATTTTTGAGGGTTGACAGCGGTTTTTATGAATGACTCAGTGACTTCTGTCTGATGGTTGAGCCCTTCTCCGAATGAATCGGGTACCCTGCCCTGACCGGAAGGACGCAAATCCGGTAGCGGGAATTTGCGGTATTCGCCATAATCCGTCGGCCGCACATACAAAGAAGGATTCTTTATGACGCTGCTGCGATGCGAAGGATTGGTGAAGGATTACCCTGGCAAGCGAGCCGTAGACGGTGTGAGTTTTCACGTCGAACGCGGAGAGATTGTGGGACTGCTGGGACCGAACGGAGCAGGAAAAAGCACTTCGTTTCGGATGGCCTGTGGACTTATTTCGCCAACAGAAGGTCGGGTGTTTCTGGGGAATGAGGACGTCACTCAATGGGCGATGTACCGTCGCGCGCAGGCGGGACTCGGTTACCTGCCTCAGGATCCCAGCATCTTCGCAAAGCTGTCAGTGGAGCAGAATATTCAGGCAATACTTGAGTTTCGCGGGTACAGCAGGAAGCAGGCTCGCGAGCGAATTGAACAGCTTCTGACCGAGTTCGGTCTGTTTGAAAAGCGACTTCAACGATCCGGTTCATTGTCCGGGGGAGAACGACGTCGGCTGGAAATCGCAAGAGCCCTTGCCAGCGATCCGCAAATCATTCTGCTGGACGAACCTTTTACGGGAATTGACCCAGTCACGATTCACAGCATTCAGGACATTATCACAGGCCTGAAAAATCGGGGTATCTCGATTCTCTTGACTGACCATCGCGAACGCGAGACTCTGACCATTACGGATCGCAGTTACATCATCTGCGGAGGTCGGGTTTTGGTATCTGGCGACGCCGAAACTGTTTTGAGTGATCCCAATGCAATCGCAAACTATTTTGGGAAGCGCTTTGATGCCGAATCTATTATTGGCGGTCGGGACTCATTTCGTAAGTCGGCGTAGATGTTTGCCATTCCGAAGGAACCGCTTTCCAGTTTGCGCCATTGATTCGGTTATCGTTTGTTTGTCTGTGTGGACCGCAGAGGAAGATGCCAATGAGTTCAGCGTTTGGTGATGATGCATCTGTGGGACCCGCAACTTCGCGAGGACGTGACTGGCCATGCCTGCGGCAGTTTATCGTTTTCCTGGAGAATCGTGTCGGATCTCTGCACGATATTCTTCGCCGTGTCGAACGGGATGACCTGAGAATCGTCGCGCTGAGTATTCTGGATTCTGCTGATTGTGCAGTGGCTCGCATCATCGTGAACAACTACGAGCGGGCACATGAATTGTTGACATTTGCCAATGTCACCATGTTTGAAACAGATATCATCGGTGTCCTTCTGCCGAACACGGATCAGCCTCACACGTCAGTTCTTGGCAGCCTGATGTCGGCAGAGCTGAACGTCCATTATGTTTATCCACTGATGTATCGAAAGAATGGTCGCGGAGCAGTTGCCGTTTACGTCAACGAGCTGGATGAAGCTCTGCGTGTGCTCAGGGAACGCCAGTACGAGTTGATTACTGAAGATGACCTGCTGGCCTACGATGAGTTCTTTTAGCCAGTGTCGACGGCCTGTTAAGCTCAGCGGCGGAACCTCTGAGGTCTGAACTTTCGGTCAGACTGCGCTGTGGACTCTCCGGCCCTTAGTTGTCCGTTGAAAAACCGGGACAGGCACGCAGGACGACTGGAAACCATCGTGTTTTTAAGGTCTCCTGCTTGAGCCAGTCCCGTTATTCAACAGGCTGCTAGTATCCAGCAGTGCGAGGTATTGCCGCTGGACTGCGAAGGAAATTCGGCCGTGGAATTCGGTGAGTGATTCGATTCAGAATCCGGGAAGCCTGGCGGAATGATGACGCCGGGGGTTCGGACGAGAATCCGACAACTTCTCCGATTCCGAAGACGCCTGTGGTCCACGTCTCCAGCGAACTGTTGCACCAAAGTCGACCGTTTTCATCTGTTTCGACGCCAATACACGGCAGATTCAGATGATCCGTGAAGCCCACTTCCCGTCGGAAGTCAACAACGTCGAGCGAAGCCGGTTTCACCAGTTCATCTGCGAGGTCTTCGAAATTCGTGGCGAGTGTGATCACCTCGACTCCGGCGTCCTCTGCCAGTTCAACCATATTGCTCTCTGAGTCCTGCGTCAGAAGCCGAGTTTGAACACCGAACATGCTAAACAACGCGGCCAGTCCTGCACCCGGTTCGTCGCCACCGACGATAGTCAAAGTCCGGGGCAACATTTGCCCTTCGAACAGAGATTCCGGACGGTGAAATGGCATCAGACCCAATGGGCGATGCGTGGCCGTATGTCGAACCCCGGTCGCGATGACAATGTTGTCAGATACGACAGAGCGCTGGCCGCAGTTGATTCCTGTTGAAATCGTTAGTTCACGGGAACTGACGAATCTGGCTTCGCCCGGTATCACACAGGCGCCGATTGCATCCAGCCGATCGATCGCGAGATAGGTTTGTTCTGTCAAAGCCCGCATCACCATACGCTTGAGCAGTTTGGGTGTAGCAAGGGACTTCATCAATTGGCGACGTGCGAAGGTGGCATCCACCATCAGGTTCGTGACGATGTGTCGCAGGGCTTGTGCTGTCATCCATGCCGAATGCCTGGCTTCGGGCAGGACAACCAGTGTTTGTTTTCCAGCTGCAGTTGCCACGTCCGCCATTTCGAATGCGGACTTGTCGTTTCCAATGATTGTGAGTTCGCAGTTCATCGTACCGAGTCTCTTTCCGTCCCTGATGTTTGAGAATGCCTGATGATGAGGCAATTTGTGAGGGTGTAGGGACCTATAGAATCTGATCGGTACTCCTGCGGTTATTCTCTGAAGGAAAGACAGGTGAATTGGGCGAAACATGAGTGCGCCCGAAAGATTTATCGGCTGTACCGGTTGGAGCTCTGGACCGAGTCCTGCCGATGGCATTGATTCCAATGCGGGGAGGATCCGCACTAAGAGATTCCGCGTCGGGAATTTGGGTGAATTGGTAGATTTCCGTGATCCAGACGCTCCTGTGCCCGTTTTCAGTGGCAGTTTTACGGAATCCGGACTTTGACCGGTCCGGAGTTGTAAACACGATTCACGCCAGGGAGTTCTTTGTGACAGCCAACAATCAGCGAATCGAAATTAACAGGCAGGATGTGGTACGGTTTGTTCGCGTGCTTGCTCTCGTTGCGACGATTGTGACGGTTCTGGTGCTCGGAAGCCGGTCGATGTATTCCGTGGAACCAAGTGAAAGAGCGGTTGTTCTGCGGTTCGGAAAGTTTCTGACCACATCAGAGCCGGGGCTTCATTTTTGTATCCCCTTCGTGGACGAAGTGCTTTCCGTCGATATGCGAGAACGCACCCTGCGCCTGCCGATTGGGGCGGAATCCAGTCGTGTGGCTCCGGATGTGTCTGAAGAAGATGTCCTGATGCTGACCGGAGACCTGAATGCAGCAGCCGTCGAATGGACTGTGCAGTGGCAGATATCAGATCCACAACAGTATCTGTTTACGTTTCACGATTCTTCACTGGAGCAGGACGAATACCTGCAGGGAGTGATCAGTGTTGTGGGGCGAACTGTGATGAATCGACTTGTCGGTGACTATTCGATCGATGAAGTACTGACAGGAAAGCGAAGTGAGATTGGCCAGGAAGCCGAACTCGCAACTCAGCGCATTCTTGATACTTACGAATGCGGTATTCGGATCACCGACCTTCAAATGCAGCGAGTTACTCCACCTGAGCAGGTGAAACCTTCCTTTGCTGCGGTGAATGAAGCCGTGCAATTGAGGGATAAATACATCAATGAGGCCAGTCGCGAGCGAAATGAGCTGATACCCAAAGCCAATGCTGAACGCGACAAAGCGATTCGCGAGGCAGAAGGATATGCGGCAAGGCGGCGGTCAGAAGTGAAGGGCGAAATAGATTCGCTGATGGCCCAGTATGAACAATACGCCAAGGCCCCGGAGGAGACGCGCCGCCGACTTTACCTGGAATCGATGGAACGAGTGCTTTCTTCTGTCAAAGACAAAACGATTATTGATTCGGATCTGAATCAGCTTCTGCCTCTGCTTCAGCTGGACCGAGACAACGACTGACTGAAGCGTTTTTAGAATTTACGCCCTTCGGATTCTATGGGCCTTTTTCAAGTGAGTGACAATATGTCAGCGGATGCTCGATCTTTCAGGACTTCGCATCTTGCGTTTATCGCTTTTATGCTGTTTGCATTAGCGATGTCTTCAATGTTTACCGTCAGTCCGCGCGAGATGGCTGTTGTCGTTGAGTTTGGAAAGCCGGTTCGAGGGATCCAGGAGCCCGGCCTGTACTTTAAAATTCCGCTGATTCAGGAAGTACGCCGCGTTCCCCGGACTCGACAGTTCTGGGCGAATGCCCGCGATGACATGCTGGTTGATCTTCCAACCCGCGATGGTAAGAAAATTGAAGTTTCGGTTTGGGCGATCTGGCGAATTACGGATCCGGAGAAGTTTGTTCGGGTGCTTCAAACCCTGGACAATGCTGAACAACAAGTGCGACAACGGGTTCGTGCTGGTGTTCGTGACGTCATTACATCCTACGATTTGTCAGAGGTTGTTCGAAGCAGTAACCGTGAATTGACCTATTCACTGGGAATGGATCCTGTGTCGGCGACGAGCGCTACTGACAGCGCGTCGGTTCCAATGACATCACACGACGTGATCCATGCGGGCGAGGTCACTGATATTCGGTTTGGTCGAGAAAAGATTCTGGATGAGATTCGGAATCGGATTCGTTCGCAAATCGTGGGTGACGGTGCTGAAGGCAACGGTGATTCACTGGACCGCGGAATCGAACTTGTCGATGTCGGAATCTCCAGTATTGGCTTTGTTCAGTCTGTTCGTATTGCTGCGTTTGAACGCCTGAAGGCGTTCATGGATTCGATTGCCTCCGGGCACAAAAATGCAGGGGTTCAGCGTAAGGCTGAGATTCTGAACCAGACGAGTGCCGAGGTTGAGAAGATCCTCGGAGAAGGTGAAGAACAGAGTAAACGGATCCGGGGGGAAGTGGAGGCAGAGATCATTGAGCTATATGCGCAGGCGCTTCGTACTACCGGCGACTTTTACCAGTTCCAGCGAACACTGGAAGTTTACGAGAAATCGCTGGGGGCAGACACGCGGATGATCCTGACCACCGACAATGACTTGCTGCGACTATTAAAGGAGCCTGGCAAGGCGGACAAACTGCCCCCGACCAATTCCGGCGACAACCATGAACGTTCAAATGTTGCCCAATGATGGGCGGCACCCTCGAGCAAAGCTGGTGGCATCGCGTGTCTTGATTGTGCTCGGTGTGTTGGGCGTCGGTGCGCTCGGGCTGTTGTTTCCGTTTCCGTGGGACGGCCGCATCTGGGCAGAGTTGTTCAACCTTGCTCACGCCCCGGCGTTTTGCATCGTGCTGCTTGTAGTGGTTGGCGTCCAGGATCCTGCTGCTGTGGGACTGGGGAACTGGTTTCAGCCAGTCCGGCATGTGACGATTTCGAACCTGTTGTTCACAGCTTTATTTCTGGTCATTCTTGGCGTTGCCGGAGAAATTGGGCAGGGACTGGTTGGTCGTAGTTCGAGTTTGGGGGATGTTCTGGCCAACACGCTGGGCCTGTTGGCTGCATGTTTCTTTGTCCTGGCAATGAAGAGTCCGGGATCAAAACGCTCGGCACCACTGGCAGCTTCTGTTCTTGTGTTGATTGCTTCGTCGTGGTCTCCCCTGGCAACGATCGTCGACAGTCTGATTCAGCGACAGCAAATGCCCCTGCTCTCTTCACTGGAACGCGATCGGGAAATCGAAATCTGGCATGGCCTTAACAGCAGGCTTGAGCGAACATCGATTTGGTCAACTGATGGCGATCACTGTCTGATGGTGACTTTGCGTCGAGCTCGGTTTTCCGGTGCAACATTGGTCTGGCCGATTCCGGACTGGAGCGAGTATCGACAATTTTCATTCGATATTCGTAATCCCGGGAGAGTATCGCAGCAGATCACACTCAAGATTCAGGACGAACTGCATAAGCGAAGTGGTTTTGACCCCGACGATCGTTTTCAGAAGTCCTTTACGGTACCCGCAGAATCTGAATTACACATTGCGATCAGACTCGATGAGGTTTCGTCGCTGAAGAACGACCGCGTGATGGATCTGAGTGCAATCCATCGGGTGGAATGGTTTACAGGGCAACCAGAAGAAAACTCGATCCTGTTGATCGACAACGTGAGGCTTGAAGATTAAACCTGCCAGCATGAAATGCTGAACAGCGTTTATGAACTTACCTTACGGAGTCAATTCATGTCGACCCTGCGTTTCGCTCTTTCTTTGCCACGATGCATTCTGGTCCTTCTGGTCCTCCTACAGATGACTTCTTTCCGCCTGCAGGCTCAAGATCTGAAAGCCGGGGAAAGACTACACTGGTATCGAGGCAACATGCATACCCACTCACTGTGGAGTGACGGGGATGACTATCCGGAAATGATCGCCTCGTGGTACAGGGAACGCGGTTATCAGTTTCTTGTATTCACAGATCACAACGTTCTGCACAACAAGGAGCGATGGATCGATGTCGAAAAAAACAAGGGCGGAAAAGATGCATTCAAAAAGCTTGAGGCAAAGTTCACTTCGGACTGGATCGATACCCGTGAAAAGGATGGGCGTCAGGAAGTGCGGTTGAAGAATTTCGATGAGGTCTTTGATCGCCTCGCCGTGCCTCAGGAATACCTGTTAATCCAGGGAGAAGAGATTACTGACAAGTACAAGAATCTCCCGGTCCATATGTGCGCGACCAATGTGGATGAATTGCTGCCACCTCTTGGCGGTGAGAGTATCACGGAGGTCATCCAGAGAAACGTCGAAGCTGCTCAGGCCAGACGTGAACGCACCGGAGTGAAGACGCTGGTTCATTTGAATCACCCAAACTTTGGTTACGCCGTCACCGCACGCCAATTGATGCGTGTCGCTGGTGAACGTTTCTTTGAAGTCTACAACGGGCATCCGGGCGTTCATAATTCCGGCGACAGCGTCCACGCATCAACCGAAAAGATCTGGGATATCGTGAACACCTGGAGACTGGCAAAGCTGGACCTTCCTTTAATGTATGGGTTGGCCACCGATGATGGACACGCCTACCACCGGAAGCCCGGTGATGGTGGTAGTCAGCCGGGTCGAGGCTGGGTAATGGTTCTGGCCAGTGAACTCACGCCCGATGCCCTGGTCACAGCGATCGAATCGGGAAACTTCTATTCCAGTAGTGGTGTCAGTCTGGAACGCATAAAAGCGGATGGCAGGACGTTGTCGATCGAAATTCGACCACAGGAGGGACTCACCTATCGGACAGACTTTATCGGGACCTTCAAGGGATTTGACGATTCATCCGATCCAGCAGCGCTGGCGCCTGAATTGGAAGATGAATTCACACGTCGGTACAGCAAAGACGTTGGCCGTGTCCTCAAAAGTGTGGAAGGGGTCACAGCTTCATATCAATGCAGCGGCAACGAAATCTATGTTCGAGCCGTCGTCTATTCGTCCCAAAAACACCCGAATCCATCTGAGCCGGGCGAATTTGAACGAGCGTGGGTCCAGCCAATGGTACCGGGTCGCAACTGACATCAGGCTCGACTGATAATGAAGGCTGACCCAGTCGGTCGGCAAGCGGGAGCAGCCAAAGTTGCTCCCGCTCCGACTACAAAGCTGTCCGCAAAATTTCCGTGGAAGTACGGCGATTTTGCTCAAAGCTCCATCGTTAAACTTCGCGGCACGTCCTGATAAATTCCCGCCTGAATCTGTTTGTGGACAGGAAAACTATTGAGGATCTGCAAACTTCCAGAGATGGCCGTCACTTCGAACATAAAGTGAATTGCCCGATGCCGCCGGGCTGCACAGGACCGTTTCGCCTAAATCCAGTTCGCTGATTGATTCCCCCTTGTCGGAGCCCAGTTTGACGACAAAGGCAGTCCCGCCTTCATTGAAGACATACAGGTACCCATTCGAAACGATGGGCGTTCCACTGAAAGGGCCTTTCAAACGCAACTGCCAGATCCGTTTGCCGTCTTTCAGATCTCCGGCACTGACGACTCCTGCTGAATTAATCGTATAGGAGATTCCGTTCACAACGACCGGACTTGGAGTCGAAGGGCTCAGACTGGATTCATTCAGAAGTTGCTCAAACGATTTCCCGTCTTCGGACGGCTGAAGAATCGTCAGTCCATTGGACGGAATGATTACGCGTCCTTCAGAAACGGTGGATGAGGGAATTGTTGACGCGCCCTTATCGAAATTCCACACAGTTTCTCCCGTCTCAGGATCGACAGCAGCCACACCTTTGGATGACTGAAGTAATGCCAGGCCAGGATGGCTTTCAGTTGCAGGCAAGACTGTGGGGGACGTCCAGTTTGCTGCACGCGGCCGTTCAATCTGCCATTTCGTTTGACCAGATTCCGCATCGATACCGCAGGCAAAAGCCTCTGCATCGCTTTCGACCTGCACTACAACTGAAGTTCCAATGACAATTGGAGAACTGGACATTCCCAAACTGTTACTGGCATTTGGGAATTCGCTTCCCAGCCCGCGGTACCATTGCAGATTTCCGTCCAGGTCCAGACAAATCAGGTCGTTGCTGCTGAAGAACGCGAAGACGCGAGTGCCATCGCTGGCCATTGTTGGTGTTGCGTTACACATCTTGTCATGGCAGCCGGTCCGGCCTGTTGCCGTGAACTGTCGTTCCCAGATCTGTTCGCCAGTTTCCGCGTCGAAGCACAGTACATGCAACCTGTCCTGAGCGTACCCTGAACTTGCGGTCAGGTACAATCGCCCGCCAACAACGATCGGGCCTGATAAACCGCGGCCCGGCAACGGCTTCTTCCAGGCAACCGTTCCTCCACTGAGTTCAGTGGGTAAGTTCGAGTCGGCCGCGACAGAATTGGACAAGTTCCCACGAAATTGTCGCCAGTCGCTGGCACCGGCGTTTGTATTCGAATGCAGGCAAATACCGAATGTCAGGGCGACAAATACTGAGCCCCAGCACATGGTGTACGGAGATTGTTTCATTATTGCCGTGCTCCCTGTTTGCGAACCTCTGCTGACTTCACGACCTGTGGAATGCCGACTCCGGTCGCATCACAAACTCGAACCTGAAACTGATAACGCTGTGCCCATTCCTGCTTTTGCTCGTTCTGGCACACCTTGATCAGAATCGTATTCGGGCCTTCTTTCAAATGAACTTCAACTTTGTACTGGTCCATCTGTGAGCTTCTGTGGTACTCCTCACGTTCAAAGACCTGTTCACCATTGACCCAGAGTTTCCATGCGTTCGGAGTTCCCAGTCGAATTTCCACGTCACGTTCACGTTCGTTCGTGAATGTGGTCGTTGCATACATCAGTGAGCCTTTGTAATTCTCCAGCTGCTTTGCAATATCGACGACACCAAAGTCATCTTCTGTTGTAATCGCTTGCCACTTAACTTTGTCGGACTGTCCGTCGTACTCGGCATCGAGGTTGATTTCGGTCTCCGGCGGATAGACAGCGGAAAATCCTTTCTCATCCTTGTTGTCGAAAGGACCAATGATCTTCCATGACGCAAGAAAGCCGAAGTGACCCTGCACATCGACTGGCTGACCAGCTGCCTTCAGGGCTTTACTGATCTCCTTGACCTGATCTTCGTGAACGACGCCTTTCATTGCTTCGGCATAAGTCTTTGCAGCGGTGTCAGCGTCGTTGGCTGACTTCGCCTGCTCGATGAGTCTTGCAACGGCATCTCTGCGAAATTCCGGGCTTGGGTCCATCAGCATGTCCGGGATCACTTGGTCTTCAAGTTCAGGCGACTGCCGGAGCAGCCACTCATAGGCGAGTCTCCTTGCCGTCGGAGACTGCGATCGGTCCGATACAAGAGCAAGAAGTTCTTCCTGCGGAAGTCGACGTCCTTCGCTGAGTTCTGAGCTGGCGGCGGTATCGAACGCGTTCCTCAGCCAATTGGCAGCCAGGGGGTCTGCTCCCCTGAAGGCCTTTAACAGCGGAAGCAACTGTTGCGGCCCTGCTGATCGCAGGGTGATCAGTCCTTTTCGAGCACTTGCCGCGCCGATGCTTCCCGGCTTGACACTTCGAAGAGACTGAATCGCATTGTCGATGTCATCGGATGCGAATGCCTCGCCCGTTGTCATCGAAATTGTCAGCAGTGACGCCGACAGCACGAACAACCGAAAGTACATGATGCTACTCCACTGATTCAGTTTTCCTGCAGGCTTGTTCACACGAGCAGCCCAACTTCGAGACAGAGTCGAAGTTTTGTTAGAGATTCCGGAGCGACATTTTCTGGAACCCTTTACCGAAAGTAAGTCGATCTATCGCGGCTTTGCGACCACGGTGGCTGATTCGATGACTGCAGGTGTTGTAGGCTTGTCACCCCGATCCGTCGGCAAATTTCCGATTTTTTTTACAACATCCAGGCTGCTCTGATCAGCCGTTCGTCCGAATGCCGTGTATTGACGATCAAGGTAGTCGTGAGTCCCCAGGCAAATGAAGAATTGCGAACCAGCCGAGTTTGGATCGTTCGTTCGGGCCATGGAAAGCACACCTTCAACGTGAGGTGTTTCGTTGAATTCGGCCTTGATGGTATAGCCGGGACCTCCCGTGCCAGTACCGTTGGGGCAACCACCCTGAATCATGAACCCATTGATGACCCGGTGAAACGATACTCCGTTGTAAAATCCGATCCGAGCAAGGCCCATCAGATTCATGCAATGGCCGGGAGCTTCATCAGGCAGCAGGTCGAGTGTAATTGTTCCATGATTCGTCTTCAGTTCGATTTGGTAATCGTTTTTTTCGAAGTCAATGTCTTTCACTGCGGCTGTGACTTCAGATTGTCGGTTGGCGGCCATCCTGAAAAATCTCCTAAAGATCATGGCTGAGATAAAGAATCTGGTTCTGGATTTCGTTTGGCATTGCCATCAGGCAAATCGAAACGAAAGTCCTGGTGAATAACGTGTTGGTCGTACAAGTAAACAAGCAGGCGAAACCTTACCCCTGGGAAACTACTTCCCAACCGGGGTACCGGTTCGAAATCGCATCGTCAGAAATTCCCACTCCGGGTTTTGTTTTTCACAATGCTGAGCTTCCCATTCAGAAAGGAACAGGACGGCTGGCTGGCTGTATTGATCCTCAACCATCCGGCTGGATGACAGCAGGTTCAGCTCAGACTTGCAATCAGGCTTTGGCACAACCCAGCGAGCTACCTTGTAGTTCATCCACCGAACCTCGGTTTCGGTATCATACTCTGATTTCAAACGGAATTTCACGACGTCGAACTGAAGTTCCCCGACGGCAGCCATGATGTTCTGTTTCTGGGCCGTGTTGGGGCTGTTAAACAATTGAATTGCGCCCTCTTCCATCAGCTGAGTGAGCCCACGTTCGAACTGCTTGCGACGACCGGTATCTGTGCAAATCATTGTTGCAAAGAATTCCGGCGAAAATTGTGGAAGGGATTCGAAATTCAATGGCTCCCCGACACAGATCGTATCCCCCAAATGGAATTCACCCGGATTGACGAGCCCGATGATATCGCCCGGATAGGCTTCATCCATGGTTTCTCGTTCCTGTCCGAATAATTTGTGGGCTCGTTTGAGTTTGATCTTCTTACCAAGTCGAGGGTGGAAGACCTCCATTTCACGCTCGAATCGCCCCGCACAGACTCTCAGAAAAGCAATGCGGTCTCTGTGTCTGGGGTCAAGGTTTGCCTGGATTTTGAACACAAAACCGGCGAACTGCGGACGTGTTGTCGGCACCATTCCAATGTCGCTGTTACGGTCGCGCGGAGCGGGAGCCAGCTTCAAGAACCCCTTCAGGAATTCCTCGACACCGTAATTGGTCAGCGCACTGCCGAAGAATACAGGGGAAACTTCTCCGTTGAGAAACCGTTCTCGATCGTACTCAGCCCCGGCAGCTTCCAGTAGCTCAACCTCTTCCAGTGCCTGCTCGACGATGCCCTGGGGCATTGTCGAAGTATCAACTTCAGCAAGAGGCACCGGGCGTGAGCCAAGCCGGTGGAGGTTATCTCGTTCTTCAAACAGGTGGGCAATCTTCGTCTTCAGATCGATCACGCCGCGAAAGTCGAAACCTGTCCCGAGCGGCCAGTTTACCGGGACAGGCACAATCCCCAGTTTACTTTCGATGTCTTCCAGAACTTCCAGAGTTTCCTTCCCGGGGCGATCGACTTTGTTCACAAAAGTCAAAACCGGAATTTTTCGGATTCGACAAACGTTAAACAGTTTCTCTGTCTGACTTTCGACTCCGTTCGCAAGGTCGATCACCATTACAGCGCAGTCGGCCGCGCAGAGTGTACGGTAGGTGTCTTCACTGAAATCATGGTGACCGGGGGTGTCCAGAAGATTGACCTGCACACCGTCGTATTCAAACGCCAGCACAGTGGAACTGACTGAAATCCCCCGCTGTTTTTCAAGGGCCATCCAGTCCGAAGTCGCTGACTTCTGAGTCTTGCGACCGCGCACTGCGCCAGCCACCTCCAGGCAGCCACCGTAGAGCAGCAGCTTTTCTGTCAGCGTCGTCTTACCGGCGTCCGGGTGCGAAATAATTGCAAATGTTCGTCGCATCGCAGTTTCGCGAGCGACGACGGGGTCAACCTGAGACATGGGCGTTGCGAATATCCAGAATGCAGAGACAAGAAACCGCGAAACGGGATCTTAGCGAGTGGCGATCCGAAAATCCGTCACTCGTCGGCACACACATCGGATTCCTGTGAAAACGAGCCGCCTTTAGTTGTCTGCCGGGTGAGATGATCAGGGGCTCGTGGCTGCAGTCGGTTCGACCTGTTCGTCGTTAGGCCACAGAAACGCCAGAGAGGCAAATCCGATCAGCGGGGCGAGACCCGCCATCAAAAGGCCCCTTTCGTAACTCCCCGTGGCTTCAATTTCCCTACCGATCAATTCCTGAGCTCGGCCTGAGCAAACCCATCCGAAGGCCGCCAGCAATCCGCTGAGCGAACCCATATGACGGGCAGATAACTCCTGAGCCAGTGAATAGTAAAACGGGTGCAACCCAAGGATGCCGGCGCCGGTGATACAGAGTAATACCATCATTAGTATCCCGGGCTGGACGTAAGGAATCGCCGCTCCACAAATGGTCAGCAAAGAGAACAGGAAGAAGCCCAGCAGACGCGCATTTTGCTTCTTCCAGTTACGCATCAGCAGAGCCGTCATCAGTGCTCCGCTGAGCAGGCACCCAACGTCAGCGGCGATGAAGTAAACGACATTAACAACGCGAGATTGCGTATCCGTGTATCCATGAAATTCCACCAGAAACTTGATGATCCAGGCGCGGAGGAACTGCCAGCTAATATTCAGTGATCCAATCATGATGGCGAGGCAAATCACGCAGCGAACCAGTCTGTTGCCTGCCATTGATTGATTCCCGCCCGCCGGCAACCCTGCTGCTGCATTGCTCTGCACATCCGATTTGATCTGCATCAGATTTCGACCTCGGATCAGCACAAACCACGCTGGGATCCAGCACAAGCCAGCGATTCCAATGGACCAGAATGGGAACTCCCATGTTTTGCCCCAGCTTTCTGTGATCCCGATGTAGACGGGAACCAGAATGGCTCCGAGCGATGCCCCGCTCTGCAGTGATCCCACGCTGCCGTCCGATTCTTTCCCCAGAATGGCTCGCACTGTCAGTAACGCTGCAGGGCCAGTGTCCAGCCTCAAAGAAGCCCAGAACAATCCGGCAAAGCAACAGGTACCTGTAGATACCCAGGTCCGGTGATTCCGATGCATTGCAGAAGCGATTGGTGATTTCGGGATTCCCTGCCGCCGCCGTGGCGATCCCGGCAAATGACCAGCCTGCCAGCACAAACGGATACAGATATCTGGGCCCCAGTCGATCAGCGAGAAATCCAAAGAACAGTGAGCCGGCCGCGAAGGCGTACCCAAATTTCCCTTCGATGCCGCCATAATACTCATCATTAATTCCAAGCTCGGTCTTCAGAGTCGGCGCGACAATCGACAGTGCCTGCCGGTCCATATAATTGAGCATCGTTGCGAGCAGCAACAGTCCACAAACAGCCCAGGGCCACCAGGTTTTTTCTTCGTTTGGGAGCATTGCTATTCCGGAGGTTTTGGGTTCATTCTCGATTTTATGACGGGCGGCCTGGATGGGATTTCTGGGCCGATGAAACTTTCAATCGTCAGACGTTCCAGTGCTGTCCGTCCCATGTGGAGACTCGGTGCAGGAATCCGGCGACCCCAGTGGCAAACACCTCGAACAACGCTTCGCCTTTCGTGGCAGTCGCGTCAGCAGGCGTACCAATATGTCCGGGTGTACTTCGGTCCGGCATTGTCCAGCCTCGATAACCAGGGGATGCACCGGAACCAAACGGCACTTCCGGCACATCATCCGGATTTCCGTGAATCAGTTCCGGGCGAAGTGCCAGCATCATGCTTGTTTCCCATTCGCACGCGTGCCCCATTTCGTTCTGAGTTAAACCGTCGATTGTGTCGCATGGTCGAGCGGAATCCCAGTAGGTTAAGGCTGCCAGCAGAAGATCACTCCGATTGCGGTACTTTTGCCGAAGCTCGAAACACGCCTGTTGGGATGGTGTTGTATTTCCGCCATGACCATTCACAAAAACGATCCGCTGGAATCCATGGACGATGAAATTTTCCGCCATGTCTTGCAGCAAATCCAGATATAGGCGCGGCGACGCCGACATTGTTCCTGGCATATCCAGATGATGATGCGAATTGCCGAACCACTGCAGCGGAGCAAACAGAATGTGCGAAGCAACCGGCAATCGTTGAACACGTCTCATGATTTCACCTAACAGCAAACTGTCGGTGAAAACGGGCATATGCCGCCCGTGTTGTTCCAGTGCTGCAATCGGCAGGACAATCGGTGTTTTTCGGTCCAATGCATCAATAGCTGGCCAGGTCAGGTCGGCAAGGTTCATGGGCGGGCCCTGAATCGGGAAGGAGCAGATGGAGCAGCATTTCGCAATCAACGAAACGCACCATACTCAATCGCAAACGATCAGCAACTTCCGAAGCAGGAACTTTGTGTGAGAACAGATGATCCAGACAACCGACGGAACAGCATTTCAGTGGTTTCCGGCTGGAGAGCCAGGCATGGCGCTCTCACTGCAGATCCGCAATCTGCACACAATCTGATTCAAAAGTTGAAGCCTGCCAGAGCTTCAAGAAATGCATCGACAGTTACGTCGGGACCGTCACCAAAGTTTGAATGTGACCCTTGCCGATCCCACTCCGCGAGCACCGTGCGAGGTGAGCCGTCCATGTGAAAACCTTTTTCGAGTGTGAAATATCGGCCCGTCACATCATCTGGCCGAATATTGGCATCCAGAGGTTTTCCCGAATGCGACATCAGCACACAGGCGACCATGTAAGCCTCTGCCACCTCTGTCGGAGACGGCATCACGAGCACGATGCACGGCAGGTTTTTTACTCGCCTCGGATGAAACGAAATCTCCGAGACATCAAACGGGGGATCCGTCTTCAGGTGGTCTGCAACCTGATCGATCAGCGACTGGAGAAAACGAAACCCATCCGGGGACGCCACAATCGCAAGGAATCGCAGCGGATCCGCAAGGGCAACTGTGCGCAGTGCAAAATGAGCCAGTGTGTAATGGAAAGAAGGTCCTGATTCTTCAGATGTCGTTTCAAGGGACACTTCTGGTTGCTTTCGTTTCAGGAAATCGAAGATACCAATGAGTTTACTCCTGATTATGTCCCCAGCTGTCAATCCGAGGTCACCTGGGCTTTCTTAATGATTCCCCTTCAAATGCTGATTGGCAAATTTGATGTATTGGGCCCAGTCATATTCATTGATATCGTGTTTACCCGTTCGGATGTGATAACCGACGTCGGCCACCAAAGGCTGATTCACAGCAGGCATGCTGTTGGAAGGGAGCCCTTTCCTGCCGAGTAATTCGTAGACAGATCCGGCGAGTTGAGCGGAGAGGAACTCGCCGCGCGGGTCTGCCCATTTGTCATCTTCAGCGCTCGCCACGTAAATCGGTCGGGGGGCAGCGAGTGCAATTAACATATGATGGTCAACGGGAGAGGCGGTTTCGTTATCGTTGTAGGTACGATGCTGCATGCAGAACCAATGCGGGAATGACGTGTTAATGCGCTTCACCGTCTCACCAAACGCACGGCGACTGAGTGCCGCCCCACCGCAGCCGGAATCGTTGGAAATCACCATCGCAAACCTTTGATCTGTGGCACCTGCCCAGAGTGATGTCTTTCCCAGTCGAGAATGACCGACCACGGCGACCTTGCTGCCATCAATCAGCGGGTCGACTTCCAGCACATCCAGGGCTCGACTTAAGCCCCATGCCCACGCACTGATTGAGCCACCGCTTGACGCGGTGCGGTTCTGGCTTTCCGGCCAGATGGCATGTACGCCGTTCTTGAAGCCATCGTCGAAATCCGGGTCTATATCCCCGTAGTAGATGGTTACCAACCCGTAGCCCGCACCAATGATTTCTGCTACCGGCCATCGCCCGGAAGACTTCCCACGCGAGGCTTCGCTGGCCCGGTTGTCCGTAATTCCCAGATCTTTGTTGTTGCGAACCCACGACGTTGTGATGTGAATTGCCGGATCGTCCTCCACGGTGTGGTTACCATTGAAGTTGAGTCCGATAAATGCAGGTACCGGCCCGGTTGCACTTTTGGGGGTGTAAACAAGCATGTCCATTTGTGGGCCGTCGTCTTCGCTGGTGAAGAAGACCGTGATTTCCCTGCGAATTGCTTTTCCCTGAACTGCGTCGTTCTTTTCACTGCGAATGCGCGTGCGAAGTTTGTTCACGGCCGGTGGGAGATGGCCGAAAACATGATCCGCGAACAGCTGCAGGATTTCCGGTCGACGAATTTTCACCCACTTTTCCGCGGAATCGACAACCGATCCGTCCTGAGCCTTCAAAAGATCGGGCAACGTGAACTGCGGCACTTTGGATTCGTCGTAATTGAACTCATCGCCGTAGACTTCGTCCGACATGGGAGACACCATCAGAAATAGGCAAACGGACAACCCGATCAGGTGTCGCTGGCTGAAAAGATTCATCATTGTGTTTTCATCCGCTTCGTATTTGGATCCGCAGAAACTGAAACTGGCCGAGCACCGACGAACGGACGCAGAACGCGGTCCCATGATGTGACAATCCCGCCATGTCCGCACGACCCGGTGCCGGATTCCCGTCAGGCAAACAGGTGATTCCTGAGCGGAAGAAAAGCAGTGTGCAGGCTCTGCGTCAACCGAGATACGGGAATTCATGACCGAAGGGCCTTCTGTCCGGTTTGTCGTCATTCGCCCAGACGGGTTGCTTCGCCCGCATGTGAAACCCAGCGAATCACGGAGCTGCCGTCTGCCGTGTCCGTTTGAATTTTTGAATCTGATTGTCGAACAGAACTCGTTTTGCGTCGGCGGTGTCCTTCCGTAAACTTCGGTTCCTGAAAGGGCCGTTTTCTGGCCCATTCGCGACCGTGAAGTCTCGACTTTAAATGAAGTCTCGACCGTAAAACAGCACTGCAAACAGATAAGTAAAGCCGATCATGCCTCGTTACGACGCCAAACGCATTGAAGCTCGCTGGCAAAAATACTGGGACGACAACAAGATCTTTCAGATGGATGGCCCGGACCCGTCGAAGGAAAAACTGTATGTGCTGGACATGTTTCCTTACCCGTCCGGCAGTGGCCTGCATGTTGGGCATCCGGAAGGTTATACCGCAACCGATATTGTCTGCCGCCATGCTCGCATGAAGGGCAAACACGTGCTGCATCCAATGGGCTGGGATGCGTTTGGGTTGCCTGCGGAAGAACATGCGGTCAAAACAGGCACGCATCCTCGCATCACGACTGAGCAAAACATCGCGACCTTCAAACGCCAGCTGAAGATGCTGGGATTCAGTTACGACTGGACGCGTGAACTTTCCACGACCGACCCGGACTATTATCGCTGGACCCAGTGGATCTTTCTGCAGTTGTTCGACACCTGGTACGACTCCAACTGCAAATGGACAGGTCCTGATGGCGTGGAACGCACAGGCAGAGGTCGGCCGATCAGCGAACTGCCCATCCCGGATGACGTCTCCGCCGCTGGTAACGAAGCCGTCCGGCGGTATCAGGACAAACATCGATTGGCCTATGTTTCAGAGGCTCCTGTGAACTGGTGCCCTGCTCTTGGCACCGTGCTGGCTAACGAGGAAATTATTGACGGCAAGAGTGAGCGTGGAGGATATCCGGTTGTTCGCATGCCGCTCAAGCAGTGGATGCTTCGCATTACTGCCTATGCCGATCGACTCGCCAGCGAACTCGAAAATCTGTCCTGGTCGGAATCCATCAAATATATGCAGCGGAACTGGATCGGGCGCAGCGTTGGTGCTGAAGTGGATTTTCGAATTGAGAGTGGACATGACGCTCCGGAGTCATCCGCAGGTTCTGCCCTGAATGCGTTCGGATTTCCACTGTCGGGGAAACCATTCCCGGATGAACCTGCTGCCGACACGATTCGTGTCTACACGACTCGTCCGGATACGCTCTTTGGTGTGACCTACATGGTTCTCGCCCCGGAGCATCCTCTGGTTAATGTCGTCACAAGTCCGGAACAAAAAGCAAAGGTGGAAGAATACCGCCAGAAAGCCGCATTGAAGAGCGATCTCGATCGGACCGATCTGGCCAAAGAAAAGACCGGTGTCTTCACTGGCGGATACGCGATCAATCCGGTTAATGGAACCAAAGTTCCGGTGTGGATCGCAGACTACGTTTTGATCAGTTACGGCACTGGAGCGATCATGGCCGTACCTGCTCATGATGAACGTGACTTTGAGTTTGCCAGGGAATTCGGTATCGAGATCACTCAGGTTGTTGCCCCGGCGCCGAACAGTGGGCACGAGGCCGATACGAAGAATGCCGCTTTCACCGAAACAGGAGTTGCGGTCAATTCCGGAAAGTACGACGGACTTGCCACCGTTGATTTCAAGGCTCAGATCACAAGAGACCTGACTGCGGCCGGCATTGGCAGAGAAGCTGTGAACTACCGCCTTCGCGATTGGCTGTTTAGTCGCCAGCGATACTGGGGTGAACCGTTTCCGATCTGGCACGAACTGGATGCCGATGGTAATCCAACCGGTCTGATGCGAGCCGATTCGCCCGAATCACTGCCTGTGCTGCATCCTCATATGGAAGACTTTAAACCAACCGGTACACCCGAACCAATGCTCGCCAAAGCCACCGACGAATGGCTTTACAAAACGGATAAGGACGGTGTGAAGCTGAAACGAGAAACCAACAGCATGCCTCAATGGGCTGGCAGTTGCTGGTATTACCTTCGGTTCTGTGACAACAGGAACAACGAACATTTTATCGACCCGGAAAAGGAAAAATACTGGCTGCCTGTCGATCTGTATGTTGGTGGTGCTGAACACGCGGTGTTGCACCTGCTGTATTCGCGATTCTGGCACAAGGTATTGTTCGACCGTGGCCACGTCAGCTCCCCGGAGCCTTTTCAAAAACTTGTCAATCAGGGCATGATTCTGGGGGAGCCGGACGAAAGCGGTAAAGCGGAGAAGATGTCCAAGTCACGTGGCAACGTTATCAATCCTGACGACGTTGTTCGCGAATACGGCGCTGATTCGCTTCGTATGTATGAAATGTTTATGGGCCCACTGGAACAGGTGAAGCCGTGGCAGATGAGCGGCGTCGAAGGTGTCTATCGGTTTCTCAGCCGTGTCTGGCGAATGATCGTCGATGAACGCGCAGAGGAAGTCACGCTGAACCTTTCTGTTCAGGAAGTCGCTCCCACCGAAGAACAATTACGCGTACTTCATAAGACCATCAAAGCGGTTTCACAGGACATCGATCGGCTGAGTTTTAACACGGCGATCAGTCGCATGATGGAGTTTATTAACTTCATGCTGACGCAGGATGTTCGTCCGAAATCTGTACTCGAACAATTTGTCCTGCTGCTCAGCCCATTCGCTCCGCATGCAGCGGAAGAACTTTGGTCTGTGCTGGGGCACAGCAGTACGCTGGCCTTTGAATCGTGGCCAGCATGGGACGAAACACTGCTGGTTGAGGATACGATTGAAATTCCGGTCCAGGTGAATGGTAAGCTCAGAGCAAAGATTATCATGGCGGCTAATGCAGATTCCGATGCGATGCAGGCGGCCGCAAAAGCAGATGAGGCGGTTCAAAAGAATCTGGAAGGAAAGACCATCGTCAAAGTCGTCGCGGTTCCCGGTCGCATGGTGAACTTTGTGGTTCGTTAACCGCCGGATTAACATCGGACTGTGACATCGGACTGTGACATCGGGATTGGGCAAGGTGGCCAGCTTTGGTGGCCTTGCCCTTCATTAGCGAGTTGCGCTGTGTCTGCATCCGGCCTGAAGTTGCCGTGCGCAGTTCGGCCGACGATACGGCGAGCCTCCGTGAACCTGGTGCGCGTCGAGTGCTCAGGGGATCACGACAAACTGTTTGACCATGTAGAATTGCTCCGTCCTGGGCCAGTTGAGCTCTGCCAGCGTTGCCGTCAGCGCGTCGTCTGGCTGATTATCAAGTGTGACTGAGACAGAAATCACCTGTCCGTCTGCCTGCCCATAGACAATTTTCATCCAGTGCGATTTTTCATCGAGAGGTAATGTCGAAAGCATCCTGCGGACTTCTTCACTGATTTTTTGCAGGTCGACCGATTCACGATTCTCCTCGGAACTTCGCATGTAGACATCGCCGGAAATCACGGGACGCACCTTTCCATTGATTTGCACGTCCACGGGAACCATGTGTTCGTCATTGGGATTCAGAAATCCAGAGTAGACTCCATGGAATGTTGTCACCGTGAAATTCAGAAACGTGTCTGAGATCGCCTGTTCCCTGGTTTCTCCCATCCCGGCCAGAAACTCGATGATTTCGCGACCGTCCGGCAGAAGAATAGCAAAGCGGGTCTCAACACTGATCCCATCGCCCTCTTCATTCACCCCGTAGAGCGTTGCCTTCAAACGGACGGGACTGTCTTTCAGACCGACTCCATTGTCGTCGGTGACAAGGTCCTCGTGACCATGGCCCTTTAACCAGTCGCGGAAGTATTGTTCTGATTCCGGTAACGGCTCGTTTAATCCCAGGTCCTGTTCGGGAGTCATGTCGTTGCCAGCAGGACCTCCGCCGGAAAGTTCGGTCCCGGACGGGTTGTTATTACAGCCAGCCAGCATTGTCGATACAAGAATCAACAGCAAATGCGATCGCATCGAAGCTGTTTCCTTTGAAATCGTTTGACGATTTCATCTGCTCAGGAATGAATGATTAGTCAAAATGCCGGGACTCAGGCAAGTCTTTGTATCCCGGCACAATAGTCATACTGCGAGACCCGCGAAACGTTACGAGTGTCGCGCAAGTGTCAACGACTGGCATCCCGCCTTCCGACGCGGTGGGCTGAGTTATGGCGACAGGTGAGGTTCTTCACAATCAGCGTTGGGAAAAGATTGCAGCAGATTGGGAAACCGAACACAAACCAGTCAATGAACATCATGGAACATGCGTTGCTTCTTCCAAACGCGAACATCGCTTCAGATCGGGACCATCAGATGGTCGTCATGGGTAGATCAGGGGTCAGCCGTTCCTCAACAATCCTTCGACAGACTCACAGATCTCATGAACTGTTTCGCCTTCCATTTGTTCATAGGCCAGCAGGTGATCCACAATGGCTCCGATGATGGCCCAGTTCTGATCCTGCCGAAATACCCGATAGAGTTGAAGTGTAGTTTGTTCGAGCATTGCCAGACGTTTCGGCGATGACTTTTCAAATGACGCTTTTTCCCATGCCTGTTGCCAGTCCATGGCCCATTCAGCAACGGTTGCCGGGTGAAATGACTCGTTGCGATGAATCATCTCAGCCACTGGTCCTGCCAGAATAACCATCACTTCTCGTTCCATCAGCTGGCGTTCGGACACTCTACGGTGTTCCCATCGAACGACTGTATCTCCGGAACGGAGGGGGCCATCATCCCGGTCAGGACTGATGGATATGGACTCCACTGTTGCCCCGAGGCAGACCGCAGCGAATGCGTGTCCAGCTTCGTGCCATGCAGTGACCTCATCAATATCCATGCGATGTCATGTCCTCAAACAATTTTCCACTGTCATTTTCATGGTCAGGCAGCAACCCGAAGAGCGGAGTGTCTTTGGAGGAATTCGGCGTAATCGGTCGGTGTGTCGATTCCGACGGCAGCATGGTCGACCACAGCCACAGAAATGGCAGCACCGCATTGCAGGGCACGTAGCTGTTCGAGCTTTTCCATTTGTTCGAGCGGCGATGGCGGCATCATTGTGAGCTGAAGCAGGAATTCACGGCGGTACGCATACAAGCCAACATGCTGCAGCCATGGCGATGGCTCGTCATCGCTGAAGAACGTTTCCATCGGGACGTCACGGCTAAACGGAATCGGCGAACGGCTGAAGTACATGGCCCTGCCATTCACGTCGGTAACCACCTTGACACAGGACGGATCAAGCACCTTTCGGGCATCGGTCAACGGAGCAGCAACCGTGGCCATTGGGGAGTCGTTGTCAATGATCTGTCGAACTAATGACGTGATCACAGACGGTTGTAGTTCGGGTTCGTCGCCCTGCAGATTCACAATAATATCTGCGGACGGACATCTGTTTCTCACGACTTCGGCAATGCGGTCGGTCCCGCTCTGGTGCTCTCCCGTGATGACGGCCTGCCCACCGAAATGATGCACAACTTCCGCGATCTCGTTGCTGTCAGTGGCAACGAGAACCTCCGAAATCTCGGGACACGCGCAGGCTGTTTCCCAGACATATTGAATGAGCGGTTTGCCCGTCGCATTCAGCAGCAGCTTGCGAGGAAGTCGCGTTGACTGAAGTCGGGCCGGAATGATACCCACGATTTGCACGAAAACCTCCCTGTTCTGCGTGCCGTGCTAATTCACGGACAACGTCAGTTTACGGTGAGTGAGCTTGTTTCCGCAACTGGGATCTTCACGACTTCCGTCGGCTGCATTCAGAGTTGAATTTTGATTTCTCACATCACAACGAAAAACGGCCGGGAAACTCATCTGGATTTCAGTTCGATGGTTCCCATATCGACCGCATTGTCACCAGATGACAGTTGAAGCGGGTGGGCAGACCGGAGCGGTTCGGCGTACTTACCCTTCAGTTTGTCACCACTATACTGGCCGTTCATCAGATTGATTTCACCCCAGACGAACGTGAGCTTGTAGTCTCCCGGTGGAACGCCGTCGCCGGACTCGTAAGTTGAAAGTGAAAACCGACCGTCTTCCTTCGTGTATCCGCCGGGGCTGTGAGGAACCAGTCCCTGAGTCGCCGTGGAGTGAACAGCGGATACGCGAAGATTGTTTGCGGGTTGCCCATCAACAAGGACTATGCCCGTGACCGGTACCGTTTCCACCCTTGTAACACCACGCTGAGGCTCCCGACCGCAACCAGCAGCGCACAGACTCATGCAAAAGAAGAGCAATGAGGAACGAGTAGATTTTGCCTTGAGCCACATCAATTCAGTAGACCTTTCCCGAGAGAAAACATAACGCCGCGCACAGCATCCGGCTGTGCGCGGCTGGACCTGCGGAGGTTATGTCGAGATCTCCATCACAGCGAGCAGCTTAAAACTCGCCCGCAATTTCGCCCCCACCGCGAGTGATTAGGCCCGCGAGAATGTAGTTATCAACATTTTCACTGATGAATCGTGATGAGCCATCCGCCAGCGTGACATGGGCGCCGCCAACATGCCAGGAATACAATCCTGCTGTTCGAGCGTTCGAACAATTCACGGCGCAGGGGCCACCATCGGATCCATTCGTTCCGTCGTAAAGTCGCCCGTTGATCCATGTGTCGCCTTTGAAAATATCCGCCCACATACCACTGCCCGTCAGGGATTGTGCGTAGGCCTCGGCGTCTGCTGATGGCGAGATTTCTGTCTTCTTGCGGAACAGCTTCGCTCGATTCGCCACTTCGCCTACCAGGATGGTGTTCGAAGTTCCGTCAGTCATGTCGCGAATTTTTCCGCCGGTGCCTCCCGAGCTGAATTGCGGCAGGTCAAGAACGCGCAGGGTCCAGGTTCCCCAGCCTTTTCGATCCGCTGCAGGCGAATGCCCCGCGTAGGCAAACGAATTGAAGTCCCCCCGAACGCCATCCAGAGTGTCGTAGTCCAGCACACCGCCAGTGATCGAAATCGTGGCTGAAGTCGGGGGGTACCCGGCCCCGAGTGTCGTGCCACCGGGGATTGACATCGTATGTGTCATCTCGCTGCGCGGGACTGAAGGACACGCAAATCCGTTGATAATCGTTGATACGGCGGCTGCATTATTGGGGTGATAGGGCGATAGCTGGGAGTCATAAATGGAGTAGACATTCGCCTGTTCAATGTATGGCAACAGCATGGTACACCAACTTGAACCCTGGCGAATATCCAGGCCACTTCCCAGAGTCAGTCCGACGACCGCGGGGAGCGGAAACCGGCTGTGTGTATCGTGGTAGTTGTGGAAGGCAAGACCGATCTGACGCATGTTGTTCTTGCACTGAGTTCTGCGAGCGGCTTCACGCGCCTGCTGAACTGCAGGCAGAAGCAGCGCGATCAGAATGGCAATGATCGCAATCACAACCAGAAGTTCAATGAGAGTGAATCCACCCTTCTTGCTACGATGGGACAACGCGAGGCGCATTTGTCAAACTCCTTCACAATGAGAAACGTGAAAAGAACAGATCGCGTGATGAACATTCGAGCACACACGGTGCCCACAGTCAATTCCTGCCCTGCCACTCTGAACATACATTTCACGAATCGATTCGACCTGATTTCGTCCGTCCGCTATCATCATCCATCCAAACTGAAAGCGCAGAGAACGCGACAGGGGACAGACCTTTCACATGCCGCTTCAGACGCATCTACACCCGGGAGAAAACCCCAGTGCCCGTCCGGATGGAACTCAGCCGAATCATCATTTCGGAAATTAACGATCAACAGGCGATTTACCTGAAAGAGGTTGGTGGTAACCGAACCTTTCCAATCCTGATCGGGCCTTTTGAGGCCCAGGTAATTAACCGCAGACTTCTGGAGGAAGCACCGTTTCGCCCTCTGACCCACGATCTTCTGAAGAATGTCATCGAAGTCCTCAATGGGACCGTGGAGGAGGTGCTGATATCTGACATGAAGGATCACACATATTTTGCCACGCTGAAAATCCGTACCGCCGACGCACTTCACGAAATCGACTGTCGCCCGAGCGATGCGGTTGCTCTTGCGGTCCACTACAAGCCGGCGATTCCAGTGTATGTGGCAGAACACGTGCTGGAAGTCGCTGGGTAATCCGGGGGCGTTTGCTTCCACACAGTCCAGAGAAGACCGACATGCCAGAGAAGACCCATATGAGCTTCTTAATGCTTGATCAAATTCAAATTCGAAATCGCGTTTCGTGTGTCGCGAGTGTGCTGCTGTTCACAATTCTGGGGGCCGGTTCGTGCCATGCGTTTGCCGACGAAAAGCAGGCTGCTGCACAACCGCCCACAGGTCCTGCTGCCCGACCGGGATTGCGGCAGCGGGCCGTTACGGACGGTGCGATTATTGCGCCAGCGCCTGTCTTCGGGACCATCTGGGATCTTCGGGTTGGCGACGCGTTTCAGGTTGATGTTCATACCACACGTCAGACCACGATGACCTCGAAGGAAAATGGCAATCGTTTCTTTGAGACGAAGCAACGAAGCCAGATCCGACTCGAATACCGCGTGATGTCGGCTCATCCGGATGGAAGCATTCTTCTGAATGTCGGCATTGCAAACGCAAGTCGCAGTGTTGATGCAGGATCGACTGATTCGTCAGAAGAGATTCAGACAACAACGAGTGAACAGGTTCTGGAGTCGCTTCGGGGGCTTACATTTTCAATTGCTCTGAATCATGATGGTTCGGTGCGGAAAATTGGCCAGGATGATTTTGCTGGACTGTTGAATCGGTTGACCGGGCTCAATCCCGAAGCGGAAGCCATTCTTCGCGAATGTGGTTCGGCCGAGGTCCTCGCTTCATGGCTGGCGACACCATTTTGGTTCGATGGGGCTTCCACGGAATCACGGGACGTAATTCAGGAGGTACCCCTTGGTCTGCTGGGACGCATGAAAGTCGCAATCCGGCTGGACAGCACCGTGGAGGATGAAGGCGCTGTGGAGAGCGATTCACAAGTTCCGCCGAGCGGATCAGTTGCTGGAAATCAGGCCGATTCGCGTCAGCATGTCGGCCTTTCGGGAAACGGAAGGTATCTGCCCCCGGACGGCAACCATCAGACGCAGTCTCCGGTCAGGTTCCTGGCCGATTCGGTGCAGCTTGACTTATGGAGAGGTAAGGCCACCATCATTCCTCACGTGAAATCCGATTCCGTGCAGTCCCGAACTCGTCCGGTCTTCGACAAGCTGGATATGACCTGTGTCATTCACGGTGAATGCCTCATCAAACTGCCAGACACCCGAATTTCTGTGGAATTCGAGCAAACACAGGTTCAGGCGTGGAGCGTCACGGCATGGCAAATGAGGCGTGGATTCGATCAATTCAACAGACTGAGCATGCCGATTGAGCGAGCGGAATAGTTGGACTCGGCCGGCCCGAACCAGTGTCAGCATTCTGGCTTCGAGGTTCGATGCCCGTGTTTTTCCTGAGACTCTGATCGTCCCGAGTTCGGTAAAGGTATGCGTGTCAGGTGATTTCGGGGGTCTTCCTCTTTTCTGGCCGATTTTGCGCCGATACCATCCGCCATCGCTTTTTGGCGAGGTCGGAGTCGTTATGCGCGGGGTTTGGGATCTGCTGAATTTCGAATTCGTGTGGTTTGATTAGCTGAAACGCGGTCAAAGACGATTCAGGCCATGAGGCAATTTGCACTTGCAACCTGCCGACAGCTGTGCGTTGCATCTTCCCTGCCGGAATTCCTGGGGGGAGATTTCGTCCGGCGATCCGTCTTTGTTTTTCTCTTTCACACTTAGGACAGTTCTGACATGGCTGACCTGGCCCGACTCCGCAACATTGGTATTTCGGCTCACATCGACTCTGGTAAAACGACCCTGACCGAGCGAATGCTCTACTACGCAGGTCGTATTCACAAGATCCGGGATGTGAAAGGCGGAGACGGCGGCGCGACCATGGACCATATGGACCTGGAACGCGAACGCGGGATTACAATTACCTCAGCCGCAACGCGTGTTGAGTGGAATGACTATGTCGTCAACATCATCGACACGCCAGGCCACGTTGACTTTACAGTGGAAGTCGAACGCAGTTTGCGCGTTCTGGACGGTGCCATCCTGGTGCTGTGCTCTGTTGGTGGGGTACAAAGTCAGTCTCTGACTGTTGACCGCCAGATGAAGCGATACGGCGTGCCTCGAATCGCGTTCATCAACAAGATGGACCGCACTGGTGCGAACCCTAAAAAGGTTATGCAGCAGATGCAGGACAAATTGAAGACCACACCCGTTCCACTGCAAATTCCAATCGGTCTTGAGTCTGCGTTCGAAGGTGTTGTTGACCTCATTACGATGGAAGCCTGCTACCACGAAGGATCAGAAGGCGAAACCGTCGTTCGTAAACCAATTCCTGATGAACTGAAGGCTGCCGCTGAAGAAGGTCGTCAGGTGATGCTCGAACAGTTGTCACTGCACGACGACGAGTTGATGGAAGCGCTGCTGGAAGAATCTGAGGTCTCTGTCGATCAGATCCGGGCAATTGTCCGCCGGGCAACGCTGGCTCAGCAGATTACTCCTGTCCTGATGGGCAGTGCCTACAAGAACCGCGGTGTTCAGCTCGCGCTTGATGCAATCACTTACTATCTGCCATGTCCGCTGGACCGCGACAAGTACGCAATCGACAACAGCAAGCCCGTGGGTGAGGATGGTCAGCATCCGAAAGTCGTGCTCAGCGATTCAACCGATGAACCGCTGGTTGCAATGGCCTTCAAAACCGTTGTGGAAGCGTTCGGTCAGCTGACCTACATGCGAATCTACCAGGGCAAGATTGTCAAAGGCAACACCTACACGAATGCTCGTACCGGTCGTGGGGTTCGATTTGGTCGACTCGTGCGAATGCACGCGAATGACCGCGAAGAAATCGATGGAGCAGAAGCAGGTGATATCATCGCTGTCGTTGGTGTGGACTGTGCCTCTGGTGACACTTTCCTTGGCGATGGAATCAACGTCTCTCTCGAAAATATCTTTGTCCCCGATGCGGTCATTCGGCTTTCGATTGAACCCAAGAAACGCGACGACGCCGACAAGCTGGGCAAGGCGCTCGAGCGATTCCGCCGGGAAGACCCAACGTTCCGAGTGATGACTGACGAAGAGACAAACCAGACGCTGATTGCAGGGATGGGGCAGCTGCATCTGGATATTTATGTCGAGCGCATCAAGCGAGAATACAAGTGTGAATGTATCATCGGTGAGCCGCGCGTGGCTTATCGCGAAACACCGACCAAGGCTGTTGAGTTCAATTACAAGCACAAGAAGCAATCTGGTGGTTCCGGTCAGTACGCTCACGTTGTGGGTATTCTGGAGCCACTTCCTGAGACTTCGGAAGTTCACTACGAATTCGTCGACGAGATCAGCGGCGGTCGAATTCCCCGTGAATACATCGCTCCTTGTGATGCCGGTTTCCAGCAGGGCCTGGTCAAGGGACCTCTGGGCGAGTACGAAGTTGTAAACGTTCGCATGCGACTTCAGGATGGAAGTTACCACGACGTCGACTCGTCCGAAATGGCGTTCAAGATCGCGTCCTTCGCATGTATGCGAGAGACACTGAAGAAGGCTGACATGGCGCTTCAGGAGCCGATCATGAAGCTGGAAATCGAGACTCCGGATGAATATCAGGGAGCTGTGACAGGGCACATCAGCAGCAAACGCGGCATCGTCACTTCATCCGAAGTGAACGACGCTGTGTGCGTGATCAACGCAGAAGTGCCACTTGGAAGTATGTTCGACTATGCGAATGAGCTGCGTTCCATGACTCAGGGCAAGGGAACATTCAGCATGGAATTCCAGTGCTACCGACAGGTTCCACGCGGACTCCAGGGAGAGATCCTCGAGAAACGCATGAAGGAAAAAGAAGCTCGAGCGGCCGCGAAATAGTTTCGGGCATCATTCACAACATGGTCAGCAGTGACATGCTGAACCCGGACAAAGAGGCCACTCGGCAGACCGAGTGGCCTCTTTTTTTTTGCGACTTGCCTTTCGGGCCGGAGTGTCAGTTGCGAGCGGCAGAAAGTGCTGATTCATCGACTCGATCGAATCTCAGGGACACCATCCCGTCCGGCAGTGGAGCGATGTCGTATTGACCCGAATCTGCTTCAGCGGCACATTGGCGGATTCGCGTGGAGGAAGCCGGGTTCAGATCAACCAGCCCGCGTTTCGCGCTGTGGGAGGAAACCGCATGTTCTTTGTACTACGGCCTGTCCGAGTTCTGTTAAAGGCTCTTCTTACCCAGTCGACGCCCGCTCAAATGAGCTGGGGTTTTGCACTTGGTGTGCTTGTCGGTCTTGTGCCGAAAGGCAACCTTCTCGCGATCGCCCTCGGTATGGTTGTGGCGATGTTGCGCGTAAATCTTGGAGTTGCAACTGCGACTGCAATAGCCGTGACCTTTGCAGCGTCCTGGTTTGATCCCGTGTCTGATGCGATCGGACGGTTCGTTCTTTCATTGCCATCGCTTCAGCAGTTCTGGATCCAGCTTTACAACACGCCGGTGATGCCGTGGACTGACTTTAATAACTCGATTGTTATGGGCAGTTTTCTGCTGGGATTAGGGCTGCTGTGGCCACTGTCACGCAGCTCTCGACCGGTATTTGAGCACTACGCCGACCTGCTTTCCGAACATGCTCGTCACTGGCGGCTCGCGAAAGTCCTTCTTGGTGCTGAGTGGGCAGATCGTCTGGGTTCCGTTGAGTAAATCAGTTACTTCTGCGTTCTGGTTTTCAGCCTGATGTCCGTTTTGGAGTTCCCCAAGTGCGCTGGTCATACGTGATACCTCGACTGATCATCGTCGCCATCGTTTGGGCATTCCTGACGTGGGGCAAAGATCCACTGATGCACTACGCGACGGTGCAGACACTTCAATCTGTCACCGGGGCACGGGTTGATGTTGCCTCAATCCGTTCGCAAGTCTACCCGCCCCGATTGGTGGTTGATGGAGTGGCACTGGCCAGTGCGTCACGGCCCGGAACGAACATGGTGCAGTTTGATTCGCTGGAGCTCAGGCTTGCAGGAGATCCGCTTCTTCGACGCCAGTTCGTGGTGGAAGAGGGACACATTCGTGGCGTCCGCTTTCACACTGCTCGCTCAGATGACGGACAACTGGATCTGCCACCGGAACCAGAAGAAGAGAACTCAGAGCCATCCTGGATGGAGGAGCAACTACGCAGTGCCGGGGAAGAATGGTTGACGGGACTCCTGGATCAGGCGAAGGCGCAGATCGACCCCAATCGTCTGGAAACATATCGCACCGGTACGGAAGTCTATGAGAAATGGGACCAGCGCTTCGACGAAATGACAGACCGAGCCAAGCTGCTTAAGCCGCGGTTCGAACAGCTGAAACTGGAATTTGATCAAGCTCGACGGGGTGATCCGCTCAGGATGGTTGAGCAGTATCTTCAGATTGCGCGGAAGGCCGAACAACTCTCTATGGAAGCGAAGGCTATCCGTGAGGAACTGACGGGAATCGCTCCGGAAGTGCGCGTTGACTTTGCCCGCCTTGATCAGGCGCGTCAGAACGATCAGCAAATGGTCAGGGAAACCATTTCGATGATGAAACCTGACACTCGTCGTGTCACTGAATCGTTGATTGGTCAGCAGATGTACCTGCAATTGCAGCAACTGCTCTCCTGGATCGAACTTGCACGGCAGTACAAACAGGAACTTGCTGAACAGACCGAACCGGAACGTCAGCGTGGTCAGGATTTTGAGTTTCCACTTCTGAATCCAACCCCGGACTTTCACCTTCAGAACCTGACCGTTTCAGGCGAAGTAGAGATCGATGGCGAGCTGGTACCGTTTGAAGCCCAGCTTGCTGATGTCACCGAAGATGCGCCATTACTTGGGCGTCCGTGTGTCTTTCGGCTGCGGACAGACAGCAATTCACCAATCACGATGATGGTGACATATGATGCACGGCTGGAAAAGCCGGTCACTCAAATTCAGGCGGCCTACAGTAAGCCTCAGGGCCAGCCGCTTGCAACGGGAAAGCCTGAAAAAGCCATGCTGACAGCTCGCCTTGGCGAGGTGTCATGGGGAATGGATCTCACCGTTGTGGAAAAGCAAATCGCTGGCAGAGTTCAACTTCAGTCTGTCCTTCACGATGCCAGCCTGACCGCCAGCGAAGGGATTCGGCCTGAGTTTCTCACGGCAGCTCGTGAAGCGCTGAATTCCATTCATCAGGTCAATGCATCGATGAATCTTGGTGGAACACTTCTGAAACCAACCATGCAGATTGAGTCGGACCTTGGAAAACAAATCGTTGATGGGGTCCAATTGGCGTTTGCACATCAGATCGATCAGGCCAGGGAACGATTGATTGCCGATGTGAATGCCTACGCCACAAATCAGGTGTCGAAGCTTTCGACTCGGTTCTCCAGTGAGTTTCAGCGACTCAGGGACGACAATGCTGAGTTAATCGCGCAGGTTCAGGAGGTTCAGTCGATCGTTGCAACGTTCAGGTCCGGCAAAGTGGACATCAACACGCTTGCACGAACGGCGTCCAATTCACAATTCCTGTCCGACAAGCAAAAGCAACAGGTCGACCGCACGATGAACGACATGAATGCTGTCATGTCCGGTGGGCTCCCGGACAGCCTTGCCAGGAAGATCCCCGGAGGATCGGTCGAGAATGCGATTCCAAACCTGATCAATAAATCGCTGCCCGGCGATGCATCCCGAATATTATCGGTCCCACTTTCAGGAAGTGCGAGCCCTGCAAATGGAGCGACTGGTTACGGCGGACAACCGGTCAGCGGACCGTTGATGGGAACACAACTGCCTCGGTCGCTTGGAACTCTTTTTCCCGCGGTAACTGCTCCGAACCCGGCCCAGGCAAATGCGACAGGTGTTGAGGATACTCGCCCGTCGAATTCTGTACGTGACGTATTTCCCGGCCTGCGTCTATCGCCCCCGAAACAACCAAATTCTCCCGGCGCACTTCCGGTGAACACAGTTGGCGGCTCATCAGGGACGCAGGCACAATCTGGTACTGCATCACCGATCTCCGGACTTCGTGGATTTGGAAGTTTCCTGAACCAGCCCAATCCATCCAACGGCACTCCAACTTCTTCAGGCACGCAACCTTGACGATCAAGGCCTCCAGCCCGGCAAAGCTGAATGTCTTCCTGGAAATTCTTTCCCGCCGCGGGGATGGTTTTCATGAACTGGAAACCGTCATGCTGCGAACGTCGCTTTGCGACACGATCACATTCGCGCTTCGCTCGGACCCTGACATCAATCTTCATCTTCATGAAGATTCCTGCCGAATCTCGGCAGACGCCTTTCCACTCAATGAGTCCAATCTGATCGTTCGCGCGGCTCGGCTGATGCAAAAGCAAACAGGCTGCACATCAGGAGCTGATATTACAGTCTCGAAGCAAATACCTGCCGAAGCCGGACTTGCAGGCGGCTCATCCAATGCGGCTACAACAATCCGGCAACTCAATTCTCTCTGGGGAACTTCGCTATCGGAAGACGCCCTGCACGCATTGGCAGAACAGCTGGGCAGTGATATCAACTTTTTGCTCAGCGGACATCGGGCGGCTGTTTGTCATGGCCGGGGCGAAAAGGTGGAACCGATTGCTCTGAAAGGTGAATTCTGGTTCGTCGCAATGAAGCCAGTTCAGGGCAATCGCACACAGGACGTCTTTCAGAATTCCACGGTTCCGGAAACGCCCATGTCGGCAAAAACTGTCGGCAACGCGTTAACTGCCGGTGACCCTTTGACTCTTCGTCAACACTGCTTCAATCGGCTGACCAGTGCCGCTCGTGAAGTGAATCCTTCAATGGCGAGAATGATGGATGACGTACAACAGATCTGCCAGAATTCTGTCTTCATGTCGGGAAGTGGTTCGACCTGCTTTGTGGTGGTTGATGACGAATTCGCGGCAAACTCGCTTCAAGCTAAATTGACACTCGAGACCGACTTCAGGACCTGGGTTCTGAAGTGCTGACGCCCATGCAAAATCCTTTGGGGTGACTCTGCCAGTCTAAGCTAAGGCGGATGTCTGTTTGATTCCTGCCACAACCAGATCGTCAGACGAGCACAACTGGGTGCGCGTCGACCTGTTGATGTTATGGTCCTGCAGCTGGGGAGCGAAGGCGGGTCGTTGCCAGCGCGGCAATCCTCGGTTGATGCAAACCAGCATGATGTCCACACTTTCTGGCAGTTGAACCAAGGCTGGATGCCCTGAGTCGGCGGGTTACTTTCCGAATACTGCAGCAGCTTTCTGTCTGACGGCAGGCAATCTGATACGTTCGGGGACATTTGGAACCTGTTCAATCAGCGTATTGATCTGCCCGTCGTTCTTTCGCAGGGTAAAAGCGTCGTAGAGTTCGCCATTTGCCATCCATGCTTCGAACTGAAGTTCGTCTCCGTTGATGTGGATGACCTGATAAAGCTGCGTATCTTCAGCCTGGCGAGGCATAAATTCGTGCCGTTGCAAACCATACATTTTGGGGCCACTGACAGACACGACATACACGCTGCCGGTGTACAGTTGCAGTTTGTTCAGGCCTGAGGCCGCGTTTGCTTCGACTGTTTCTGAAACCTCTGCTGTGGGTGTTTCCAGGCCTGTTCGCCCGTAAGTGTGGTCGTGCCCCTGCAAGACAAGGTCGACGCGATGTTTGTCAAGCACAGGCTTCCAGAGTTTCCTGAGTGCCGTATTGTCGCGGTCCTTTCCTGTGGAGAACATTGGATGGTGAAACGTACAAATGACCCATGGCGACGTATTTTCTGTCAGTACGCGATCAAGCCATTGCACCTGATCTTCCTGCTTTTCATTGCTGTTTAATCCAACAATGCGCAGGTCCTGAAATGTGAGTGTGTAGCAGGACTCTTCAAGCCCTGCGGGACCATTCTCCGGCAAGGTAAACTGCGGTCGCCAATGGTGGGTCAGTCGTCGATTGCCGGCTGAACCGGCTTGCTCGTGGTTCCCCGGGACAGGAAGACTTGGAATCATTCCGTTCAGCCATGCTCCTGCTCCAAACCATTCGCCCCATTCGGAATCTGCTTCAGCGCGATTGATCAGATCGCCCGCATGAATCATGAAACGAGCACGAGGAGCTGTTCTTGCGGCCTCGCGAATCACGCGTGACCAGCGTGATCGAAGATCGTTTTGAGCGTCACCGAAGTAGAGAAAAGAGAATGGCTCCGATGTTTGACTTGCGGTCTGGAACTGAAACCACTCGCTCCAGTTGACGCCATCTCCAACTCTGTAGGCATACTTCGTTCCGGATTGCAGGTTACGAAACGTGACGCTGTGATAACGCGCCATGTTCAGATCCGTGCTCAAATCTTCCATTTGGGATTCGAACGAGAGAGCCTCACTTTCCAGGTCAGGGCCTGGATCGGCCAGTGACAGCTGTGCAAGCCCCTTTTGGACCTCACAGGATGTTCGCCAAGTCACCGATTGAGTGGTGGCGGGATCACCGTTCCACGTCAGGATAATCCTGTCTGGGGTGACGCTTGGGCGATACATTTCAGCAGGTGATCGCAGTTGACTGGTTGTGTTGGAAACAATGGGGCTGCTGGTTGGTTCCTGACCGCCGGAACAGGAATTCGCTACCTGCCATTCGATCGCAATCAACAGGCAGGAGGAAACAAGACACGAAATGGAACGATGGAAGCGAAGTTGGAAATTCATATCGAACTCAGTTTGTTTCAGGAATTAAGGCGGCCAGAATCCTGCCCGGTGACGACCGATGGTCGTCATGTTGAGGCAGATACAGATGGCTCAACTGGTTTTTGGGAGTTTCCCGGTGGCGGGGGAATGTTTCAAAGTCTCAGCTCAACGTGTAATGACCTGTCTGGCTTTGTCAGCATTCGTAGCATGCCGACTGTGCCCGGTCTAGTTTAGAGGATGCGAATTGTGAGATCTATTTCCCGAGCATATGCGGATCCTGTCGACCTGATCTGGATTCATGCGGCAGTGCAATTGGGGATGCAGGTGCAACGCAGTCACGAAGTCAATGCCTCCTGGGACGGCAGACAGACATTGACAATTGGAACTGCGGAAACTCTGGATGCCGATGATTGCCTGGCTCAGATGATCCTGCATGAGATTTGCCACGCATTATGCGAAGGCCCTGAAAGCCTGACAAAACCGGACTGGGGCCTGGAGAGTTTTGATTCGTCCAAAAGAATTCACGAGCACGCTTGTCTCCGGCTACAGGCTGCTCTGGCGGATCGATTCGGACTTCGACAGTTTTTTGCTTCTACAACGATGTTCCGTCGCTACTACGATCATTTACCTCCCGATCCACTCGCGACAGATGGTGATCCCGCTGTCGCCATGGCCCGCCTTGCGTTGCGACGTGCGACTGACAGTCGGTGGCTGGAAACGATCGAAGCAGCGATGGCAGCTACTCTGGAAATCCGCAGGATTGTAGAAAACCTCTCTCCTCCGGATTCCCTGTGGCGAGCGGACACTTCCGCCCGCCTGCCCCCGGGTTTAGCTTAGCTTAGCAGCCCGTTGAAGAAGGGGACTGACTCAAGCAGGAGACCTTAAAACACCACGGTTCACAGCCGTCCAGCGTGGCGGCCCGATTCTTCAACGGACAGTGAGGTCCTCGACGACTGACCACAGGCTGTTTATTCGCGGAGAGAATCCAATCGTTTGCCTGCAGCGTGATTTCACTGCCCTGCCCCAAAGACTTTCCCCGGCCCGGTCGATGCATAGTAAACAGAACGTTGGCTTTTCGCTCGAAATTGCAGAATTTCATCGTCACAATGCGGAACGATCCAGGAGTTTCGGTTTCTGACCGACGTTAATCACGGACACACAAGCAATGAGCCACATAATCGTTGAATGCCCGGGTTGCCTTTCGAAACTGCGTGTACGTGAGTCGGCGAGCGACATCCAGTTCAATTGTCCTCAATGTGACGAGCGCATACTCGTTGAAGGTCAGCCGGTTACGCCCAGGCAGCCAGCCGGTACGCCGCAGGCCGGGAGTGCACGCCCGACCCGCCAGCAGGCACCCCGCCGGCAAACACCCGGAAAGCCTGCTGCCCCCGTGAACACCAGAGAGAATCGCACTCGCAGCGCCGGCTCGAAACCCAGGAAGCCAGCCCCCCGCGCCTATGATGAATTCGACGAATTCGAAGACACATACAATCAACCGACGGCGCCACCTCCGCGTCGACGGAAGAGGGAATCTCCTTCAAGCACCGCAAAAGCAGGCAGCGGAAATAAAACACCCCTGGTCGTACTTGCCGTCGTCTGCATCATCGGCGCAATTGGCGCTGGCTGGTACTTCGGGAGGAACACTGACGATACCGTCGTCGCCAATGCGGATCCGGAAATTCAACCAGCAGGGGCATTGACGGTCCCGGCGGAAGTTCGCCCGGATACTTTTAATAACCCGGCAACCATCCCGCAGCCAAATACACCTGCTCCCGCGAATACGCCTGTCCCGGGTGGAGGAACGGTGGCCGGGATCACACCAGCAGCTCCACCGCAACAACCCGGATACCAACCACCGGTACAGAATCCACCTCCGAGCATCATTCCTCCGGGCAACGCCGGAGCGGTGGCTGCCGTCGTTGACAATCGTCGGTTGATTTACAAATGGAAAGTGGGTGACGAACACATCTATGCCGTCAGCATCAAAGCCGGGGACGGAAATGGCAGCGTGCGAGTCAACGGAAGCTGCACCTACAAGGTGACTGGCGATGCGAATGCTCCTGATGATGAAGGCTCCGGAACTGGATTCGCCGTGACCGCGAATGGGTACATTGCGACTTGTGCCCACGTGATCGAAGGTGCCAAAAAAATCGATGTTCAGCTCAACGGTCAAACATGGCCCGGCATTGTTGTCGCGGTGAACCCAAAGACCGATGTGGCAATCATCAAGGTCAATGCCTCGGGATTGATCCCCGTACAGTTTCAGGACTCAGACCGCGTTCAGCTGGCCGAATCTGTGCGCGTGATTGGGTTCCCGCTCTCAGATGTCCTCGGGACGGATGTGAAAATCACCACGGGAACAGTCGCAGGCATCATTATGGATCCCGAGCATGGCCAGCGGATCCAGGTGGACGCTCCTATTAATCCTGGCAACAGCGGAGGACCTGTGGTCAATGATGCGGGCGAAGTCATTGGGGTTGCGAGCGCAAAGCTGGCAGGGTCTTCGGTGACTGCCGTTGGGTTTGCTGCCCCGGCGAATGAACTTCGAAAGCTGATGGCCGCAAACCAAATCCCTGCGAGTACTGTAAATCGCGGACCTTCACTGGCCGGTCCGGCTGTATTCCAGAAAGTGCGCCCCAGTGTCTGTTACATCAAAGTGAAAGGGAGCAGCGGAGGAAAAACTGTTTCCCTTCAGTACAGCGGCAGTTACACAGAAACTCGCAGCATCTCACCGGGCTCCTTCCGCATGGGCGGATTTCCGTCTTTCCCGAGTTCCCGATCCGATCGAGGCAGTCTTCAGGTGAACGGGCTTGGCGAAGTCCTGAGCTACAAGGGAGACGAGCAGTTTCCTTTTGTACTCGGGCCAATTGGAATGATGTTTATCGAGGAGCTGGATGCTCATTCTGAATCACAATGGGCACGTGAAGAATCCGGCACACTTCAACGAATTAAACGGGGTGACAACGGTCCGTTCGGACGAGGTTTTGGCCCACCGATACCAAGCCCATTTGGAGGTCCACGCGGGATGTTTGGGCGAGAGAAACCAGACGAGGTACTGGACACGATCCCCGCTATTGAACGTGTTGGCTATCAGCGAGGTCAGGAGCTGAACGGAAAAATCTCGATCCAGAAGACGTACGAATACACTACAACCCGCAACCCGGCGAAGCCCTACATGCGTATTCGTGGCAATGGAACACTCGTGTTTGATGTGGAGCAAGGCATTGCACAACGCCTCGAATACAATGCCACCATGGAATCGAATGACGAAGATGGGCATACGTCTTTTCCTCTGACGGTCACGTGGAATCTGCGAGACCCGGAAGAAGTCAGAAAGGAACGAGAGGCTCTTCAGCAAAAGGCGAAGGAAGCTCAGGAGCAAAGGCAGCAGGAAGCGACCGTCCCGAATAAGGAACTGGTGGATAAACTTCTGGACGAGATTAAGAAGGCTGAAGGTGGAAGTGGGGCATCATCGCCGCTCGGCAAACTGGCAGGCATTGCTATCGTGGAAGAAATGCGGTCTCGCGTGCTGGTTGTGGCTCGAAAACATATGAAGAACAGTAGTTCATTCGTTGCGAAGTCAGCGACGGAAGCATTTGCCCACTGGGCGACAGAAAAAGAGTACGACGAACTGGTAGAAATCCTTAAAGCAAACGATGGACTCCTGCATGCAGCTCAGAAGAAGGCTCTCAGTACTCTGGTGGCCACAGGCAAGCCGGAGATGTATCCGGTCCTCATCGACGCGATGCATCAATCCTCCATCCGAAGCGATGCCAAGGCTGCCCTGATCCAGTGTGGGCCTGCTGTGGAAGAAATCGTCATTGATCATTTTGAGGGTACGAAGGACACGTTTGTGAAGCGTGATTTACTGGAAGTGCTTCAAAAAGTTGGCACGGCGAAGTGTGAGCGATTTCTTGAGAAGATTGCGACCGGACCGGATTTTTCAATGCGTCATACGGCCCAGCGAGCGCTGGATGCCGTACGTTCGCGTTAGCTGTCCGTCGAAAAACCGGGAAAGGCACGCAGGACGACTGGAAGCCATCGTGTTTTAAGGTTTCCTGCTTGAGCCAGTCCCTTTGTTCAAAAGGCTGTTAGCGTCGGTCTCCGGAGTGAGGATTGTGGATTTCGGCGGAAAAAGACTGTTCCGGGAGCCAGGTTTGGCCGAAACTGACTGGATCGTTCCAGCCTGCGGGTGTTCCTTCGAGTTCCTGCAGGTCTTGTGGATTGATTTTAACGGAGTCATCAGTAGAATGTCGCCAAAATGGCAGTGCGGTCGGTCCGTGCTGCTGATTCTTGTCAGAATGGCTGATCGTTCCAGGGCACTCGGGCGCAGGTAAACTGCGATGGTGAACCCCGACAGTCATCAGGTCAATTGTTGGAAATAGTTAGGGATTTGATGTCGATTTCGGCAGAAGAGAAGCAACGTATCACCGCTGAGTTTGCACAAAAAGAGGGTGACACTGGTTCACCTCACGTACAGATCGCGGTGTTGACAGCGCGCATTCAGGCTGTCACCGAACATTTGAGGACTCACCCCAAAGACTACGCTGGCCGTCGAGGTTTGCTGGCCATGGTGAGTACCCGTCGTCAGCTGCTGGATTATCTGAAGCGAAAGAATCCGCAGCATTATGTGGACATGATTACTCGATTGAATATTCGTAAGTAGTCAATTGAAGGCGTCGCGAGTGTTGAAAGCACCGCGACGCCTTTCTGTTTGTTTGATTCAATTTGTGTCTGTGTTGTTTTTGTAGTGAGTTTGACTGCTGCCGCAGGTTCGTAGCGGATTGCCGCATCCTGTGGCGACTTTGAGTTGTCGGAAGTTTCGGACTGGCTGAACGCCCCGCACCCTATCGATATCCAGTGAACTGGCACGCAGTAAGTGCCGCCACGTATTTCGGATCTCGGTGCGTCATTGTTGATGTTGTTCAGCAAGTTTTCTGCACTTGACGCGTCGTGAGGCGATGCGTCGGTTGCATCTCTCTCTGATGCCGTGAAGTTGCTGCACACGCGATAATCTGATCTCGTTCCTGCCCAGATGATGCAGTCCGTATGCCGGCTGGTCCGGGTGAGGAATTGATTGTGAAGAAAGTAACTGTCGAGTGCGAATTGGGGGGCCGAACGGTCTCTATTACTTCAGGCGAAATGGCTAAGCAGGCCAGCGGTGCGGTACTGATTCAGTTTGGTGAAACGAGTGTTTTTGTCGCCGCGCAGACGGGGCCCTCACGTCCGGGGACGGACTTCTTTCCGCTGACGGTTGATTATCGAGAAAGACTTGCGGCGGCCGGGCGGTTTGCAGGCGGATATCTGAAACGCGAAGGCCGACCAACCACCCGCGAAATTCTCACATGCCGACTGACGGACTGACCACCTTCGCCCGTTGTTCCCCAAGGGCTTCCGGGACGAAGTTCAGATTCAATCCAATGTCATGTCGCCCGACGGCGAGAATGATCCGGATGTGCTGAGCATCAACGCTGCCAGCGCTGCACTGATGGTTTCGGGAATGCCATTCAAGGGTCCGATCGCAGCGGTTCGTATTGGGCTGATTGATGGCGAACTGGTTGTCATGCCAACCGTTCAGCAAATGGCGGAAAGCAAACTTGATCTGATCGTCGCCGGCTCTCGTAAAGCGGTCCTGATGATCGAAGGTTTCGCCCAGCAATTGCCGGAAAAAGAAATGGGCGACGCAATTATGTTCGCTCATAAGCAGATCCAGATTCTCTGCAAATTGCAGGAAGATCTGGTGAAGGAACTTGGCCTTCCAGCCGTAGAGTTCCCTGTACCTGCCGAAAATCCTTTCGATGCTATCGTCAGGGCGGATGCCTACGACAGCCTGAAAGCTGCCAAAGCGACGCAGTTGAAGCATGAGCGTGCGGATAAGGTCAGCGAACTCAAGAAGCAGCTGATCGAAAAATACTTCCCTGAAGAGGCGGATACAACGGCAGACGGGCTGACTCGTGCTCAGTTCAGTGAAGCGTTCTACAAGCTTGAGTCTCGCGTTGTTCGTGATCTCATCCTGAGCGGTGTTCGACTTGATGGCCGAGGTCATGCTGATCTTCGAGCCGTGAACAGCCAGGTCTCCAAGTTGCCTCGTGTACATGGATCGGCGTTGTTTACTCGCGGCGAAACTCAGTCGCTTGCAACCGTTACGCTGGGTACCACACGAGATCAGCAGAAGAGCGATGGACTGTTTGGTGAAGAGTCACAACGATTCATGCTTCACTACTACTTCCCATCATTCAGCGTCGGCGAATGCCGACCAATTCGTGGGCCAGGTCGCCGCGAAATTGGACACGGGTGTCTTGCAGAACGATCAGTGGCTCCTGTTATTCCGCCGACTGAGAAGTTTCCGTATACCATTCGTGTGATTTCGGACATCCTGGAATCAAACGGCAGTAGTTCCATGGCGTCTGTCTGCAGTGCAACGCTCGGACTGATGGACGCTGGTGTACCAATTCTTCAGCCCGTCGCTGGGATCTCCATCGGTCTGGTGGACGAAGGCGACAAGTTCACTCTGCTGACCGACATCATGGGGGACGAAGACCACTTCGGCGACATGGACTTTAAGGTTGCCGGAACGGGACGTGGCGTCACTGGTATTCAGCTTGACCTGAAGACAGAAGGCATCAGCGAGGAAATCATCCGCGCAACACTCGAGCAGGCTCTGAAGGCGCGTAAGGAATTGCTTCGAGAAATGCTGACCGTCATCCGACGGCCACGGACCGAAGTTTCTGCGACAGCTCCGAAACTCGTACAGACCTCCATCAACCCGGAAAAGATCGGACTGTTGATTGGTCCGGGTGGAAAAACCATTCGCGCGATTCAGGAAGAATCCGGTGCGACCATCGATATTGCAGAAGACGGGAAGGTCACAATATCGGCGGCCAATGCCCAGTCTGCAGATGCCGCTCTGGCACGTATCGAAGCGCTTTGCGAAGAGATTCAGGTGGGGCGTATTTACAATGGAACGGTGACCTCGATCAAAGACTTTGGAGCATTCATTGAAATCGCTCCCGGTAAAGACGGACTTTGCCACATCAGTGAACTGTCCGACGGATTCGTAAAGAACGTCACGGATATTTGCAAAGTTGGTGACAAGTTTGAGGTCAAAGTGATCGCGGTTGACGATCAGAACCGAGTGAAACTTTCGCGTCGGGCGGTACTGGCGGCCAGCGAAGAAAGTGAAGAAGAGGAAGACGACGCCTGATCATCAGCCAGCAAGCTGGCAGTCACAGACTGAGAACCCACGTCCTGAGCGGCGTGGTGTTCTCTTTTCGGTGGCCTGCCCCAGTCTGAAGCACTTCTTATGAATCAGAGCGTGACACCGGACGAACGTGAACGATTGCAGGCTCAGAACCTTGAGCTCGCGACGCTTGCGGGTGGCCTGGCCCACGAAATCAGGAACCCGCTTTCGACGATGGGGATGAATCTGGAGTTGCTCGCAGAGGAACTCGAAGGTGACGATTCGGCCCGGGCTCGAAGGATGGCCCGACGTATCGGAAACCTGCAGACGGAATGTCGAAATCTGGAAGACATTCTGAACGCATTTCTTCAGTTCGCTCGTGCCGGCGAATTGCAACTTGAATCAACAAACCTGAACGATGCTGTTCTTGAATACATTGGCTTTCTGGAACCTCAGGCGCAAAGCGAGGGTGTCGAGCTTCGACCACACATTCACAGTAACCTGCCACAGGTGCTGATTGATCGGTCATTGATCCGGCAGGTTCTGGTGAATCTTGGCCGCAATGCGATGGAAGCAATGCCGAATGGTGGTTCAATTGACTTCCTGACCTACCCGAAAGATGAAGACGTCGTTCTGGAAGTTATTGATACAGGTAGTGGAATGGATGAGAAGACGCTTGCAAAGATGTTCCAGGCGTTCTTCTCGACTCGAAACGGTGGCAGTGGACTGGGACTTCCGACTGTGCGTCGAATTGTTGAAGCCCATCACGGACGTATCTATTGCGAAAGTGAACCGGGAAAAGGAACACGATTCACAATCGTGTTGCCTCAGTCGCCTGCGGCATAACGCCACTTCAATCAAATCTCAGATTTACGTCGTTAAAGACTGCGTTGAATCGAATAATCAACCCTGATCACAAATGACTGCAAACCGAAATGAAGCATCGGATCTTTCGACGATCCCTGTCCGAGTACTGATCGTTGATGACGACGAAGCCCATGCTCAGGCTGTCGCCGACAGTCTTGCTCGCATCAATTGCGATTGCCGTGTGGCTCCTTCAGGAGAACAGGGCTCGCAACTGATTGCAGCGGAGTCATGGGATGTCATTGTTACCGACCTGCGTATGGGACAGATTGATGGGCTGGAGATCCTTCGACAGGCAAAGGAAGAATTGCCCGATGCAGAAGTGATTGTGCTGACTGGCCATGGCTCCATTACATCTGCCGTCACAGCAATGCAGCACGGTGCCTACACCTATCTGACCAAACCACTGGACATTGGAGAGCTTCGTTCGGCGGTTGAGAAGGCTTCTGCCCGACTCCGCCTGATTCGTCGTAATGCGGAACTTCGTCGATCACTCGATGAGAGATTTGGCTTTGAAGGAGTCATTGGCAACAGCCCACAGATGCATGGAATCGTTGAGATTCTGAAGAATGTCGCTCCGACCGATAGTACCGTGCTGATCGAGGGTGAAAACGGTACGGGAAAAGAACTGGTTGCTCGGGCGCTGCATCAAAACAGCCCACGCAAGAACAAGCCATTCGTCCCCCTGAATATTTCTGCTTTGCCGGACAGTATCCTGGAGAGCGAATTGTTCGGTCATGAGCAAGGCGCGTTCACGGGTGCTGCTGGTCGCCGTATCGGTAAATTCGAATACGCCAATGGCGGCACACTTTTCCTCGATGAAGTCGGCGAAATGCCGATGGACACCCAGGTAAAACTTCTGCGTGTCCTGGAAGAACGCAAGATTACCCGCCTTGGGGCAAATGATGAGCTGAATATCAACGTTCGGCTTGTAGCCGCCACGAATGCTGACCTTAAGAAGATGGTCGCCGAGGGAGCGTTCAGAGAAGACCTCTACTATCGGATAAACGTCGTCAACATCCACTTACCCCCCCTGCGAGAACGCCCCGGGGATATCCCATTACTGATGGAACACTTTCTGCGGGAATTGTCGAGACGAACCGGCCGTGAAGTTCAGGGCTTTTCCAGAGGAGCCAGAAAAGCGATGCTGGCCTATCAGTGGCCAGGCAACATTCGCCAATTACGAAATTGTGTCGAGAGGATGCTGGTTCTGGATTCGGACGGGATCCTGGATATCGATGGTCTTCCCCCGGAAATATCGATGCTTGTCCCTGAGATTTCCGCCGATACCGAAAACGAGTTTGTTTCCGGAGCAGACGGACTCATCGGACGCCCCATGACGGAAGTCGAAAAATACTACATCGAACGCGCGCTTGAGCTGGCGGATGGAAACCGGGAAGAGGCTGCAAGAATGCTTGAAATCGGCGAACGCACCCTTTACCGAAAGATTAAGGAATACGACCTGAAACGGTGAGCCTGCGATGTCCGGATCCGGTCAAAGTTCAAACAGAATTCAAAACGGGAAGGATTTCCACATGAGCTACCGTCAACTGTTTTTGCTTATCCTGACGATCTGGTCTGCAGAAATCGTCACTCGAGTTCTCTTCGATGCATTGATTCCTCGACAGATGGAATACCGGACTTTGTATCTGGAGAAAGATCAGGATGGCATGTTCAAAGGCAGTGCTTTTGCCGATCTTGGTGATCGTGGGTGGCAACTGGTCAGTGCGGTGCCGTCTCCGGACAAGGGCGAACAATTCATCCTTTTCTTTCAGCGTCAATGCCTGCTGAAGCCACGCGATTAAATACCAGGTTCGAACCGCTGGGCGGAAGGTTCAAACGGATTCAACCCAAATTGTTCTCGCAGATGTTCCACAACACGCTCCATCTGCAGGCCGCGTGATCCCTTGACCCAGACGACAGTTTTACATGCGGATCGAGTCAATTCTGACTCCAGTGCTGCACACAAACCCCGGATATCGCTTCCGAAACAGGCAATTTGCGTTCCGCAGCATCCGGCAACGTTCAGACATCCTTTCCGCACACACTCACCGAAATCTCCCAGCAGCAGGCACACATCGATGCCACCACGATAGATTTCCTCTCCAGCAACGGTGTGATAGTGCTCCGCCTGTTCACCAAGTTCCAGCATATCACCCAGGACCAGAATCCGACGACTGCCTTGCCAGTGACCAAGGGCTGAGATGGCTGCTGCGACGCTTGCTGGGGATGCATTGTAACTATCGTCAACAACCGTCAAATTTGAACCGGCCCACATCGCACCACGTCCAGCGTTGGGAATGAAGTGGCAAAGACGCTCTGCCATTTGCCTGATATTGACACCCATCTCGCGTCCAACAGCTATTGCCAGAAGCACGTTGATCAGCAGATGGCTGCCCGTGACGCGAATTGCGAACGGCTGGTGATCCCATTCAAACTGTATCACTCCGTTGTTGAAACGGAGTTTCTTCACCTCACTGATCGATACTCTGATGACGCGGCAGTTGGCCGCAATCGCCATTGAGTTTACAAGTGCATCATCGGCGTTCAGAACAACACACCCCGACTCAGCCACGGCCTCGACCAGCTCACGCTTGCTGCTTTGAATCGCGTCAACACTTCCAAATCCAGTCAAATGGGCTGGGCCAACGCGCGTCACGACGCCAATTTCTGGTTCTGCCAGTGCCGCCAGTTTGCTGATTTCTCCTTTGCTGGAGGCACCGATTTCGACCACAGCGAACTGGTGATCCCGGTTGAGACGCAGCAGGGTCAGCGGAACCCCCAGATGATTGTTGAAGTTTCGATCGCTTTGAATACCGCAGTAGTGCCCCTCTTCCTGAAGCACGGTATGAATCAGCTGTCGTGTTGTTGTTTTTCCAACACTTCCGGTGACGCAAATGATCGCCCCATCAAATTCTGACCGATTCCATGCAGCCAGTTGCCACAACGCTCGCTGCACGTCAGGAACAAGAACCATTGAACTTTGAGTGACTCCTGTGATGTTGGCTGCGTGTTCGGCAATGGCACAATCAGCGCCGTCGGCCATTGCCTGATCAACAAATTCAATGCCATGCCTGCCGGATCCGGGGAATGCAAAGAAGACATCCCCTTCTGCGATTTGTCTTGAATCTATCGATGCATTTCCTGACAGCAGAATCGAATCCGGATTTGTGTTGGACTGCGAATCTGTCCCCAAATGGAAACGGCCACCAACGATCTCAATGACGCGAGCCAGGGTGATGGGAAACACGATTCACCCTCCGACGTTCTGCGAAAGAGGCGAATCAGCAGAATGGCGTCTGAACAGATCACTCACAAAACACTCCTGATGGACAGACCACCACGCTGAAAGCTCATTTTGACATCAGGCATCGTGCAACTTTTCAGGTGACTCAGAAATACAAACGGCTGATGGTTGCTTGCCGTGAAACTTCGACTGAAGGATCTCCAATGCCACTGCAGAATCATCGAATTTCAATAACTTGTGACCCCACTGCTGAAATGGTTCGTGGCCACGGCCAGCGATGATAACGGAGTCTTCAGGTTCTGCCATTTCAATCGCCGCCTCAATCGCCACACGTCGGTCTGTCAAAGATTTGACCATGGTTTCGGAATGCCCAGGATTCCGTTTCTCCGGGGGGAAATCAGCGAAACCATTCAGAACGTCAGCAATAATCTGGTCGGGGTCTTCTGCGCGCGGATTGTCGGACGTGACAATCACAACATCAGCCGAGGCTGATGCTTGCGCCATGGCCGGTCTTTTCCCTCGATCGCGATCTCCGCCTGCCCCGAAGACCAGAATGACTCGCCCTTTCGTAAGTGAGCGAACTGTGAGAATACATTGTGCCAGTCCGTCCGGCGTATGAGCGAAATCAACAAACACCCTGAAAGGCTGCCCGCTTTCAATGCTCTGCAATCGGCCGGGAACGAATTCCAGGTGATTGATCCCACACGCAATGCACTCCGGGGTGACGCCCAGTTCTTCTGCCATGGCTGCCGCAACCAGGCAGTTCATCGCATTGTGTTGACCAAACAACTGCATCTCTGTTTCCAGAGTGCGGCGTAACAAATGCAGTATCAGCACATTTTCCCGCAATACGAAATGAACATCATCCGCAGCGCTCTCTCCAAACGTGATTATTCGCTGACGGTTGTTGAGACGGCCTTTGATGAGACCTGTTGAGCGATCGTTCGCGTTCAGAAGTAATGGCGCGCCGGGTATGAGCATTTCATGGATTCGCACTTTCGATTGCAGGTACAAATCGTAAGTGCCGTGGTAGTCAAAGTGATCGTGTGTTACGTTTGTGATTGCCGCGACACTGAGCGGAATTCCGCAACACCTTGACTGATCAAGAGCGTGGCTGCTGATCTCCATCACGCAGTGGCTGGCTCCGGATTCTCGCATGCGTTGCAGCCATTCGGCTGTGGTTGCTGAGTCAGGAGTTGTCAGTGTCGCAGGTTCACGTCGAACGCTATCGTGGTATTCGACTGTCCCCAGCAATCCTGTGCTGAGTTGCGATGCTTGAAGAATAGAACGCAGAATCCAGGCGGTGGTTGTTTTCCCGTTGGTTCCTGTGATACCTGCAAATAACAGGTGGCGTTCGGGGTTCCCCTTCAGCGCGAGCGTAAGTCTTGACCACGCTTGGCGCGTATCCCGGACGAGGCATTGCGGAATCCGGACGTTCGGGTCAGCGACTTCCAGCAGTAAACCTGAAGCGCCAAGACTGGCAGCTTCGTGGATGAAGCGATGCCCATCGAATTGTCTGCCCCGGATGGCAACGTACAGATCACCAGACTGGATGCTTCGACTGTCTGAAGATGCAGAACGGACAACGATATCCTCACAGTTCAGGAACACCGCGCCCGGCAGCACATCCTTTAAACTGATGGTGAAGTTCAACGACTGAATGGACATCGCATTCAGCCCGAGTCTAAAAGCGAATATTGCCGGGTACGGTCACAATGCCATCATCCGTTACGGTGAGTCCTCGGGCGCGATCCGTTTCGGGATTCATCCCGATCTCAGTCCCGTCCGGTACCTTGACCCCTTTATCGATGATGGTTCGACGAATTCGGCAATGCCTTCCAACCTCGACCCCTTCAAACAGGATGGAGTCTGTCACCGTTGAATAGCTGTTGATTCTCACGCGAGGCGACAGAATACAACGAGCCACCGCCCCACCGGAGATGATGGTTCCGGAGCAAACCAGGCTGTCCATTGCATGCCCGATCCTTGGTGTGTTCGGGTGTAAGTCGTTGAAAACGAACTTCGGCGGTGGCAGTGGAGGTTGATAAGTCCTGATCGGCCATCCGGCGTCGTACAGGTTTAGGTCGGGCTTCACGGAAACCAGATCCATGTTTGCCTCAAAATATGAGGTCAGTGTTCCAACATCTTTCCAGTACTCCGGGTTTCCGTCTTTGTCCTGAAACAGCCACGCATGCACGTGAGCCGATTCGATCATTGACGGAATGATGTTCTTCCCAAAATCTCGATTACTGCCCGGTTGATTGGCGTCGATGCAAAGTTGCTCGAACAGGAAGTCTGTATTGAAAACGTAGATCCCCATGGATGCCAGGCAGGTATCCGGGCGCCCCGGCATGGCATCCGGTTCAGCAGGTTTTTCGCGAAACTTTACGACTCGGTTTTCTTCATCGATTTGCATGACTCCGAATCGAGCCCCGTCTTCCAGCGGGACCGGCAGGCAGGCGATGCTCGCGTCAGCTCCCGCAGCGATGTGATCCTGTACAAATTTGCGGTAATCCATTCGGTAAATGTGATCACCACTCAGCACGACGATGTGTCGCGGACGGACTTTCTCGATTGTGTAGATGTTCTGATAAATGGCGTCGGCGGTGCCGAGGTACCAATTGTCGTCAATTCGTTGCTCCGGCGGACGAATACTGACAAATTCCCCCAGTTCTGCGGGCAGGAAATGCCACCCCAGCTCAATATGTCGTTCAAGGCTGGCAGCCTTGTACTGCGTAACAACCAGGATTTTTCGGATGCTGCTGTTCAGGCAATTCGAAAGAGTAAAGTCGATAATTCGAAAACACCCACCGAACGGAACAGCAGGCTTACTGCGATCACGCGTGAGCGGATCCAGCCTCGAACCTTTGCCACCCGCCAGAACTACTGCCAGCACATCGTGCATTTTACTTCCTTTGCCAACGTCGCCGCATTCCAATTTGCGTTGAATCAGGGCACCGGCACTGTATCAGGTGGTCGCTCGGATCCACAAGAGATGGTCCCGCATCCGACTTTGACAAGTCTCTTGATTCACTCAGGCAAAGGGCGATCATCCAACTTCCTGACCTCTGAAGTAATTCGGTCTCGCCAAAGCCAACGGAGAGAATCCGGAAGAATTGCACCACCATGTTTGCCGCTGTGCTTTCCCGTGCCACCGACAAATTTGAAATCATAGGCTTTAAAGGCCAGGGCGGATTCCATCTGCAGGTTTGCCAGCCACCAGTTACCGTGCTGGTTATTCAAATCATTGGAGCCATCCTGCAGAAAGATCCGAATGGGTTTCCTGTCGGTTTTTCGAATCATCGCTTCGTAATTGTGCCCTCCCCTGATATTCGTGAAACTTCCAACATGGCTCAAGACTTTGCCGAACCATTCGGGATGCTCCCACGCCGCAGTGAACGCACAGATCCCACCGCTTGAGATACCACAGATCGCTCTATCCGCAGGATCGTTTGATAGATTCAGACCGTGCTCCTGAACAACATGGGGCAACAATTCTTCCATCACGAATCGTGCGTACTGGTCGCTCAGCGTGTCGTACTCAAGACTTCGATTGCTTGCTCTCCAGCGATTCTCGGGAAATGTGTCCCCCTTGTGCCCGGGATTGATGAACAGGCAGACGGTCACTGGAACTTCTTTTCTGTGAATCAGATTATCCATGACCACAGGAACGCGAAACTGGCCATTGGGGTCGACATAAGCGTGTCCGTCCTGAAACACCATCAGGCAGGCAGCCGCTGATTCATCATACTGGGCCGGAATATACAGCGAGTATTCACGCGTTGTGCCCTCAAAGATATGGCTGCTCCACGTGGACTCGTGAATGACGCCATGAGGGACATCGCCTACCTGAGAATCCGGCCCAGGAACGTAGATGGCATCCGGGTCTTCGTCCCCGGAACAGGATGTTGAAAAATCCGGCACGGTCGACATCGCAGTGACCAGGCAAACCCATAGGATGAAGCCAGTGCGAATCGAATTCATGTTCGTCTTCCGTTTCAAATTTGGACAGGGGGGACCTCGAAGAAAAACGCAACCTTGCTGGCGCCCGGATGAACGTTTGACGTGCCGGGTTGACGGGCGTCTACCTGGTGACTGAGTGATCTTCGAATGGTTTTCGGTTGGCAGAAGGATTTTGATTGCCACGATTGAGTTTTGCGAGCCACTGTGGTGATAATGCTGTGCCTGCGATTCTCCTGAGCTGTGGTCCGAAAACTGTGTCTCAGGACTTACCGATCCTTCGTTTCGGAGTTGTTGTATGAAGCTGTTCCAATTGTTGGTGTGTGCCGCCGTACTGTCTGCCTGCGTTTCAGGTGCAAACGCGGACGAAAAAGGACAAAAGGGCAAGAAGAAGCAGGCCGCTCCATCTGCGACCGCGCGTTTTGTCGCCGGAATGGATCTGACGGCGGAGCAGAAAACAAAGATCAGCGCTATCGATAAAGAGTTTGCGGAAAAAGTTCAGGCCCTCAACAAGAAGCGATCAGAGATCGTCTCCCGGGACCAGATGAAAGCGCAACGTGAAGCAACCCAGGCCGCGAAGGATGCCGGCAAATCGGCTGGTGAACTTCGAAAGGCAGGTCAGGATGCAATGAACCTGACTCCGGAACAGAAGGAAAAGCTGACAGCATTGCAACGTGAGCAGACAGAGCTGAATGGGAAGATTGTTGAGGCTCTGAAGAAGGTTCTGACTCCGGAACAACAGGAAAAACTGCCTCAGCAACGCAAGGGCAAGGACGGCGGCAATAAGAAAAACAAGGGTAAGAAGAAGAAGGCTGAATAGTCTGGCTCTTCCAGTCGAATCCATATTTGATGGGGTTTTTCGTTGAGAACCGCTGGTTGCACTGGCGGTTCTTTTTCATTTGACCCATCATGAAATTCAGACGCAGCAAATGCTGCCATTCGAGTAGATCAGAAATGTTTGACATCATCGGAGACGTTCACGGCCATGCCGACGAGCTGATTGTGCTCCTGGAGACGATGGGCTACAGAGAAATCAACGGGATCTATCGACATCCAGACAGGCGAGCCATCTTTTGTGGCGACTTCATTGATCGAGGACCTCGTATTCGCGACGTACTTTCGATTGCTCGCGGTATGGTCCAGGACGAAAGCGCGATGGCGGTCATGGGCAACCATGAATTCAACGCTATCGCTTTTCACACGCCCAGATCCAGCGCGGCCAATGAGTTTTTCCGATCGCACAGTGACAGAAATACAAACCAGCACAAGGCAACACTGGATCAGCTGTCTCAGAAGGAACTTGAATCGGCGATTGACTGGTTCAGGACGCTTCCTGTGGCGCTGGATATGGGGAGCCTGAGGGTGGTTCATGCCTGTTGGGATCCCGGCGACATTTCAACCATCAACTCGCACATTCAGAACCATGGCGCTTTTACTGAACGCCTGCTGGAACTGGCCGTGGATGAAGAAGCAGATCTGTTTAACAGTGTTGAACGCGTACTGAAGGGCCCGGAACTCAGACTTCCCGACGGACTGACGGTAACGGACAAAGAAGGGTGCCATCGAAGGCAGATTCGAATCCGCTGGTTTGATCCAACTGATGGGCACACTGTGGGGACATATTCACTTCCTTCGATCGATCGATCGCCCCTCCAGGACATACCCATACCACCGTCATTCAATCGACGATCCGTGCCAATCCCCTATCCAAAGGACGCTCCCCCCGTTTTTTTCGGGCACTACTGGATGCCTGACAGGGTGCCTCAACCGTTGAGACGCAATGTCGCCTGCCTGGATTACAGTATTGCAAAGGACGGCTTTCTTTGCGCTTATCGATTCGATGGTGAGCAGGAACTGTCGCCGGATAAATTTGTTTCCATCAAATGCACTGCTGCAGAGTCGTGAGTCTTTTCCGGACTCGATGCGAGTCGCTCAGCGGATGTGCGTTCTCTGGGTCTGAATTTGTCAATACGGTCGGCCTGAAAAACGCCTGTTGGCATCGGATATCCGAAATTCAGAACGCGGGGTTCCAGGGATTTCGGATGCTTCAATGAGAATGCGGCGGGGAATCATTGAGGAGGACGGTTCTGTCCTGTAAGAACCCCTTTTCACAGTCGGCCACAATTGGAACTGGCCTCGATAAGACGCTGCCTCACATGAGCCGTCACCCGACAGACTGTGCATCCGAACGGACAGAAGAGATCGCGGCAAAAATATGACTCGGCACATTTTCGTCACTGGCGGTGTTGTTAGTTCGCTGGGCAAGGGCCTCACATCGGCGTCTATCGCGATGCTGCTCGAACGTCGCGGGCTTAGAGTCCGGATGCAGAAACTGGACCCGTACATCAACGTAGACCCGGGCACAATGAGCCCATTTCAGCACGGCGAAGTCTACGTTCTTGATGACGGATCAGAGACGGATCTCGACCTTGGGCATTATGAACGATTCACAACAAGCCTGCTGGATCGGCATTCCAATTACACGACGGGGCAGATTTACCAGACGGTCATCGACAAAGAACGGCGCGGAGAATACCTGGGACGCACAGTGCAGGTGGTTCCTCATATCACCGACGAGATCAAATCCTGTATCCGACGGCTCGCCACGCCTGACGTCGATGTTGTCATTACGGAGCTCGGTGGAACAGTCGGGGATATTGAAGGGCTTCCTTTTCTTGAAGCCATTCGTCAAATACCACTCGACATCGGCAAGCAGAACTGCCTTTTCATTCATTTGACGCTCGTACCGTATTTGAAGGCAGCGAGAGAAGCAAAAACCAAGCCGACTCAACACAGCGTTCAGCAACTGCGAGAAATTGGGATCCAGCCGGATATCCTGATCGTCAGAACGGAACGGCCGATTGGTCGTGAACACACCGACAAGATCGCGTTGTTCTGTAACGTTGAGAAGCGGGCGGTGATCGAAGAGGTCGACAAAGAATATTCCATCTACGAAGTTCCGATTGGACTCGTGGAACACGGAATCGATGAGCTGATCATCGAGAAACTTGGTATGCAGGCCGGTCCATTGCAGATGGACGACTATCGCGAACTTATCCATCGCATTCGAAATCCGCGGAATGAAGTCACTATTGCCGTTGTCGGCAAATACATCGAGCACCGCGACGCATACAAATCTATTTACGAATCACTTGACCATGCTGGATTCGCCAACTCCGCTCAGGTCATTGTTAAGCGAATTGAGGCGGAAGATCTTGAACGTCAGGGACCGGAGCTCTTGTTGAAAGGTGTCGACGGACTCCTGGTGCCTGGTGGATTTGGGATGCGCGGGATCGAAGGCAAGATTCAGGCAATTCAGTTCGCTCGCGAAAACAATATCCCGTTCTTCGGTATCTGTCTTGGCATGCAGTGCGCAGTGATTGAGTATGCCCGCAACGTACTGGGACTTGAAGATGCCAACAGCAGTGAGTTTTCTGCCGAAACCCAGAATCCGGTCATTTGTCTTCTGGAGGCTCAGAAGGATGTGAATTACAAAGGTGGAACAATGCGTCTGGGTGCGATGCCTTGCGCGTTGAAGGCCGGAAGTCGGGCTGAGGCTGCCTACGGAGCCCAGGAAGTGTCTGAACGCCACCGACACCGATACGAGTTTAACCCCAATTATCGAGCGGCATTCGTTGAGGCAGGACTGATTCCTGTGGGTACGAGCCCCGACGGTACCCTGGTCGAGATCGTCGAACTGCAGTCACATCCGTGGTTTATTGCCGTCCAGTATCATCCTGAATTTAAGTCCCAGCCTCATAACGCGCATCCGCTGTTCAGAAGCTTCATCGAAGCTTCTCTGGAGCGACATCACCTGCGAACAAATTCGGCAACCTGAGGACTTCATGGATCGTTCAGTAAACCGAAATGCGGCGTTGTTCGGCGTCATAAATATTAATAAGCCGGAAGGCATCACTTCGCGTGATGTCGTCAATCGGGTTCAGAAGCTGGTCCGTCCCGAAAAGTGTGGTCATGCAGGGACGCTGGATCCGATGGCGACCGGTGTCCTGCTGGTCTGTGTAGGTCCGGCGACGCGACTGATCTCATACCTGCAGGATACGACAAAGGTCTATGAAGCCGATTTTCTCCTTGGCCAAACCAGCAATACAGACGACATAACGGGCGAAGTGGCCAGCGTCGAACTGAAGGCCAGTCCCCCAGCGAGAAAATCCGTGCAGGCTGCACTGGATCAAATGACGGGAAGTATTGCGCAGGTGCCGCCATCATTCTCTGCAGTCCACGTCAATGGCCGAAGAGCTTATGACCTGGCTCGCAGAGGAGAAGCCGTTGAATTGGTCGCCAGGGAAGTACAGATCGATTCCATTGAGATCATTCGCTATGAATGGCCCCAGCTGACGGTCAAAGTGTCCTGCGGCTCCGGGACGTACATCCGTTCGATTGCAAGAGATCTAGGTGAGGCGCTGGGGTGCGGCGGATTAATGAGTCGACTTGTCCGGACACGCGTCGGACGATTTTCGATCACCGAAGCACTGGATGCGGACACAATTTCCACCGAAACACTTCAGGATCATCTTGAGCCGGCATCAACAATTACCAATGCCCTGTCACAGTACCGATGTACGGATGCCGATCGCACTATGTTGCTCTGTGGCAAGGCCGTCCCGGTCGATCGCGATCGCCTGGTGCTCATCGATCGCAGTCGGATTGCTGGTCCATCTACCGAAGATGGACCTCCTGATCACGAGCAGGTTGCCTTGTGGGGGGAAGAGGATGGACAGCTTT